>RGCG01000100.1 GCA_009919275.1 Actinomycetota bacterium | reverse complement strand
CTTCTTCGTCGTGACAGGACTTCCGTGGGCAACTTTCTGGGGTAACGAGTTCAGTGCTATCGCATCAAAGGTCACTCCAAATTCTGAGAATTTCTGGGAGTACTCCGGTCCTGCGTCGAACATCCCGAAGGTCGGGGACCTGACGCGATTCGGGGTCACTGTGCCGTGGGCCTCGGCAAACGATTCAATTCCCACATCGGACAAGGACGATCATGAAGGCCACCACCACTCTTCCGCGGACGGTTCAGAGTCGGCTAAGCCTCAACCAGCGCCGGCGGAAGTTGTCGGCCTCGAGGCTGCATACAGGGCCGCCCAGGAAGAAGGAATGAAGCCCGGGAGCCCTCTATCTGGACCAGTTCACGGCCAAGACGCTCGGAACGAGCGATGCTTCGACATGGGGCGACATACAGCGAGTCACTGAGCTCGGTGTACAGACCCACATGGGCACGCAGTTCGGGCTCGTCAACCGGGTATTCCTGACGGTGATTTGTTTGCTGGTGGTGTGGAACGTAACTACGGCAACTGTGATGTGGAACAGACGCCGACGTGCGGGCACATTGGGTGCCCCGCGCAAGCCCGTTGACGAGCGCACTCAGCGATCAGTTGGGATCTTCCAACTTCTCTTGAGCTTCATCTATCCACTGTGGGGCGCGAGCCTGGTGCTGGTCCTGGGGGTTCAACATGTCGGGCGCAAGTTCTCAACAGCGTCCAGAATCTCCGCATAACCGACGGATGACTCAGGCAAGATTGTGACAAGTTGTGACAACGGGAATCCCGATAACGCTGTCGATGCCCCTCGGAGCCATGAAATCAAGCCGAATGTGGTGGGCGTTGAGGGACTCGAACCCCCGACCCTCTCCTTGTAAGGGAGATGCTCTAACCAACTGAGCTAAACGCCCGTCACGGGACGGCAAAGCCTACCCATGGTCGACCGAGGAAGGGTCGGGGATGCGGGTGTCAGTACACGAAGGCTTCGGGCGCCAACTCGGTGACGTCGGCGAGGGTGATCTTGCGATCGAGAATGCCGACCATCTTGTCGTAGTCGTACACCTCTTCACCGACGAGAAGACCCGTGGCGCGATCAACCGGCCACACCACCGTCGTGATGCCCTGGGCGAGGTAGTAGGCCTCGGGATCATCGGCGGCAATACCCATGCTGAGAAGGGTCTTGCCCGGGAAAGCGACCTTCATGACGCCCTCGGTCAACACTTCGTCGTCGGTCACCATGATGCGGGTGAGGTCCCACTCGAGGCGATGCGCACCGGTCTGAACGATCCACATGTCGTAGAAGTCGGCGACGGCCTGCTTCGTGCCCTTCGGATTGAGATCCGGGTTCGCGCGGTCACTGTGCCACTTGTACTCGGGCTTGTCGACAAGCGTGTCGAGAACGCCCTGCACGTCGCAGCGAGCCTCGGCCTTCATGTGCTTGATGACCACGTCGAGGTTGCGTTGATGAAGCGGATTCGTGGTGCGGTCGCGCAATGCCTGGACCTGCTGGAATCCGAGATTCACGTCGAGTTTCATTGTCCCCCCAATTGATGTTCGGGCGACCCCTTCGCCCAATGTTCAGGATAGTTCCTTCCTGACAGCCCGGTGACGGGCTTCTAGTCCTCGACGATGTCGGGCAACTCGTCGCCTTCGGCCTGCACCGGCAGCGCGGTGGCGACGAGCGCAATCGCCTCGGCGAGGCGCTGCGCAGCCAGGAGTTCCGACGTCTGCGCGATGATCTCGCTTGGCAGGGTGATCGTGGCCGCCCACCGCAATTCGAAGCGGCGGTCGAGCGGGTCGACACAAAAGACAAGGGTCGCACCCTTTTGTCGCCGCGCGACCCGATCGGCTGCAATGTCGGGACGGCGACCGAGTTTGCCGACGGCAACGACGATTTGATGACCCGTGGACCGTTCGGCGTCGTCGACGGCCTTTGCGACAATCGGCTTTTGCGACAGCCACCAATTTGCCGCCTCTTTGCGCTTCATTGCGTGCTTCATGACCTCACCATGATCCCGATGCTCCGCCGCCGGAGAATCCGCCGCCTCCACCGCCACCGAAGCCGCCTCGGCCGCCGAAGCCACCGCGCGATGAACTGGTGAAGATGTAGAGCAATGACAAAACGTCAAGCGCTCCAAGCCCTCGACGACGCCCGCGCACCATCATTCCCACCACGCCGAGACCAAACATCAAAATGACGAAGAAGCCGAAGATCGCACCCGCGAGACCCACCTCTTGGGTGGTCGTTGTGGTGGATGTGGCGGGAACTCCGTCCGGATAGTCGTAGGTGCCACCGGACAGTTCGGTGACGAGGGCGTCGACGCCGTTTGCAACTGCAGTGGTGGGGTCGTTGTTGCGGAGTTGTGGCACCACCACGCCGTCGATGATGCGACCGGCCTCGACATCGGTGAGATCACCTTCGATACCGCTGCCGGTTTCGATGCGCAACGTCCTGTCATCGAGGGCAATGAGCAAGAGAACTCCGTCGTCGCGCTGCTTGTCGCCGATCCCCCAGTCGCGGGCGATGTCGATGCCGTAGTCCTCGATCGACTTGTTACCGGTCGAGTCGGTGACGAGAACAGCGATCTGCGGACCGACTGAGGCGCGGAACTCCTCGAGCTTCGCGTTCAGACTTTGCTCGACGGCATCGTCGATGACATCTGCGGCGTCGACAACCGGGGCCGTGAAACGTGGGGTGCCGCCACCACCTGCACCACAGGCTGCAAGGACGGACCCGAACGCGAGAACGCCCGCGACGAGGGCAGTACGCCTCACGAGCCCTGCGGTGAGAGGTCGACGGTTGGGACCGTTTCAGCCCCGTCGACAGCGGAGAAGAGCGCGCGCTTGTCGAAGCCGAACAAGCCGGCCACGATCGAGCGCGGGAAGGCTCGCACGGCGCGGTTGTACGCGGTTGTCACCTCGTTGTAGTCGCGACGTGCCTGCGCGACCCGATTCTCGGTGCCTTCGAGCTGCACCTGAAGATCGCGCACGTTCTGGAGACTCGTGAGTTCGGGATAATTCTCGACAATGACGAGAAGGCGGCTGAGCGCGGACTCAACTTGACCCGCAGCTTCGATGCGGTCATTGCTTGATCCGGCCCCCGCGTAATTGGCGCGTGCCTCGGCGAGTTGGAGGTCGAAGCGCCGCTGCAGTTGCACCTCGAGGTCGGCGGTCGCCTGGTCCACCCGGGTCTCTTTGTTGACCAGACCGTTGTAGGAAGTGATGAACATCAACAAGATCACCACAACGGCTGCAACCGCACCGATGATCTGCTTCTGCTTTTTCGTCATGCGACCAGTCTCGCAGGGTTTTGGCTCGCCCGCCCCTCGGCGGGGGACGTTGTTACAGTTCTTCGAATGTTGAGTACAACTTTCGCCGCACTCCTCCCCGATCGATTGCCGTGGTATCTGGCGGGTCCTGCCCTCGGCTTGTTGGTCGTTGGCTTCTTCCTTGTCACGAACCAACCGCTCGGCGCGTCGGGTGCCTATGTCGAGACCTACAAGACCGTGACGCGCAAGCCGGGGGCGGCATCGTGGCGCATGTTCTACTTCATCGGAATTCCGATCGGCGGCTTCGTCGGCGTGATGCTGAAAGACGACGGCTTCGTGCGTCGTGCGGGTTACGACGCATTGCGCAACGAACTACCCCTCGGAGTAACCGCACTCATCGTTCTCGTGGGTGCCGTCGTCATGGGTTACGGCGCGCGCATGGCCGGCGGGTGCACCTCGGGTCACGGCATTTGTGGCACTGCCCAACGTTCGCCTGCCAGCTGGGTTGCGACATGCACCTTCATGGGGGCTGCGGTTCTCATGACACTTTTCATTCGCATCGTTTCGGGAGGCGCCATATGAAAACGTCGACCGCCTACAGGGTGCTCGGTTTGTTGTTCGGAGCCGGCTTCGGCTTCGTGCTTGCCGCAGCCAACCTGCACGAATACGACACCATCCACAACATGCTCCGCCTCGAGGAATTCGATGTCTTTTTGTTGATGGGCGCAGCCATCGGCACATCGCTCCCCTTGTTGTGGTGGCTGGAGAAGCGCAAGACCAAGACGGCACTCGCTGACACGCTCACGCTGTCACGTTCGAAGCCGACGCGCCAGCACGTCGTTGGCGGCGCGCTGTTCGGAATCGGATGGGCGGTGTCAGGAACCTGCCCCGCCCCAGCACTTGTGATGCTTGTGTCTGGCGCGGGCCTTGCCGTCATCACGATCGTCGGACTTTTCCTTGGACTGAACCTTCGCGATCGTCAGGTTGCGCGCTTGGCGGGCACCGCGACGGCCGCCGACGGCGAGCATCGCAACCTCGCCAGAGTCTCGTAACCTCGCGCGGAATCAGCCGGGTCGCGAAACGAGACGACCCGTGATGCGGTGGTGACGCAAGTCGTCGAGGCCCTTGGCGATATCGAGGAAATCGATGACGGTGACGGTGGGCGCAATGTCGCCTGCCGCCAGAAGTTCGTACACCTCGGCGATGTCCTGCGGAGTACCACCGGCCGAGCCGAGAAACTCGATCTCCGACAAGATGACGGGCATCGTGTCGAGCGTGAACTCGAGTCTTGCCATACCGACGAGAACGACGCGACCGTGCCGTCGCACGGCCTTGACGGCTGCGCGGGTGGTGGTGTCGAAGCCGGCGTAGTCGACGACGAGGTCGAACCCCTTTCCCGCCCACGCCGATGCGTCCGGCACGATGTCGCTGACGCCCGCGGCGCGCGCGGCCGGCCATGCGGCCTCGTTCGGTTCGGCCACATGAACTTCCGCACCACGCACAACGGCGACGCGTGCACCAATCTGGCCGAGACCGCCGAAGCCGATGACACCCACCTTCATGCCGGGCTCAACGCGACCGCGTGACACCATCGCGTGGTACGCGGTCATCCCCGCGTCGGTGCCGAGTGCGGCGAGGTCGAGCGACAGACTCTCGGGAACGGGAACGAGTTCAACGACTTTTGCGACGAACTTCGAAGTGAATCCGCCGTGCCGCTGGAAGCCGGGCGTACCCACGCCAACCGACGGGCAAACGCCGACTCGATCGCCGACCTTCACATTCTCGACACCGGGCCCAAGTGCGCTGACAACGCCCGCGATTTCATGGCCGAGGATCAACGGCGTGAAACCGATGCGACTCATCCAGATGGGGTCGGTCATGACGCCAACGTCGGAGTGACACAGACCCGCGGCCTTGACGTCGAGCAACACCTCGCCCGGCCCAGGCCGAGGTTCGTCGATATCGAGCAGCTGGAGCGGCTCGTTCGTTGCGGTGAAACACCAACCCTTCATCGGATGCAAGAGTACGGCATGAACTCTTCAC
>RGCG01000099.1 GCA_009919275.1 Actinomycetota bacterium | reverse complement strand
AGTTGAACGACGACTATGAAGGCGCCGAACTTGATTTCCCGCGTCAAGGGTTCACGAATGCGGACCTTGCAGTGGGCGAGTTGTTGGTGTGGCCAAGTTTGGTGACTCACCCTCATGCGTCGTTGCAGATTCGTGGTGGCGTGAAGTACAGCCTGACGATCTGGTGCGAATTGCCACTTGCGATGAACCGCATGTAGGTAAGTTTTTCAGCGCCGATGAAAGCGCTGAAGTTGTTGACCGCTGTGGCGTTGTGCGCCGCCTCGACAGTGTGGGTTGGCGTGCCAATTGCCGAGGCAGCTCCCATTCGGCGCCAGCTGCCTTTGAATCTGTTCCGGACATCGCCATTTCCACTGCCGGTGATGGCGGTTCGCATGACATCGGGACCGGCGACCCAGGTGGTGCAGCTTCGTCTCCAAAACCTCGGCTTTTGGCTGAAGGCGGCGACGGGCGACTACGACTTCACCACTCGCCAGGCGGTCATGGCTTTTCAGAAATTCGCCGGGCTTACCGTGACGGGCAGCGTGGATGACGAGACGGCCGATGCGTTCTTGCGCGCCGAACGTCCGCGGTCGCGCAGCGAGGAAAAGGATCTTGATGCCGATGTCGTCGAGGTCGACCTGGAACGCCAGTTGGCCTTCGTGGTGCGGGCGGGCGTGACGGAGTCGGTGCTGAACGTGTCGACGGGAACGGGCAAGCCGTATGTCGAGCGCAGTCACAAGAACCCGAACATCGTGATTCGCGACGTGGGCGATACGCCCCCCGGGCGATTTCGTGTGCAGAAGTTGCGACCGGATGGTTGGTGGGAGGGTGATCTCGGTCCGATCTACCGTCCGATCTATTTCCGGGGTGGGATTGCATTCCACGGTTCGGCGGTGATTCCGGCGTATCCCGCGTCGCATGGGTGCATACGAGTGTCGACCGACGCAATGGACATGTTGTGGGAAACCGGCCTGCTGGAGAAGTGGGACGACGTCTGGGTCTATTGACCCAACAGTGCGATTTCTTCCGCCGGTGGGGCTCTAAGTTGGCGGGGCGATGAACGGGGAGGAAACAGGTTCGCGGCGGCTAGGCCACGTTCAGGCCCTTGACGGGCTGCGGGGCATCGCAGTCTTGCTGGTGGTGATGAGCCACCTGCCCAATGTGGCGCCTGGGATTTTCGCCGACCAGCAGTGGCTTCGCGGCATTGTTCACGGTGGCTATCTGGGTGTCGACATCTTCTTCGTGTTGAGCGGGTTCTTGATCACGTCGTTGTTGGCCGAGGCGTTCGACGGCACCGACGGTCGCGTGAGGGTGTGGCGGAACTTTTACGGGCGGCGCGCGCTGCGATTGCTGCCCGCACTTGTTGCCTTGATGATCGTCTTCACGCTGGTGAGCGTGGCCGATGGGGCAACCCTCGGTTCGTTGTGGCCGAGCGTGCGTTCGGTGTTGCTGTACTACAACAACTGGCACAGCGTTTGGGACCCCGAGCACTTCAATTCCGATCTCGGCCACCTGTGGTCGCTGGCGATCGAAGAGCAGTTTTACATCGTGTGGCCCGTTGTGTTGGCGGCCGTCTTGGCATTCTCGCGGCGCCTGTGGGTACGGCTTGCGTTGGTCGCGGTGCCAATCGTGTGGGTGTTCTGGTACCGCTCGAAGGTGTGGGACACCGGTGCGGGATGGGTGAATGTGTTCGTGCGCACCGACACGCGCATCGACACCTTGTTGATTGGTTGTGTTTTGGCGTTGGTTTTCCGTTACGCGCGGCCGCGGCGCGACGTCGTGACGTGGGCGGGTGCGGTTGGTGGCGTTGTGCTGCTGGTGATGGTGGCGAAGTCGACCGCCCTCCAAGGCTGGATGTACAAGGGCGGCTTCACACTCACTGCGGTGGCTGCAGGCGCGGTGGTGTTGGCCATTGCCGAAGGGGTGGGCCCGTATCCGAAGGTGCTGTCGAACGGCGTCTTGCGCCTCGCAGGGCGGGTGTCGTACGGCCTGTACCTGTGGCACCTGCCGGTTTTCAATTACGTGTTTCGCAACACGCCCACCTGGTCGGCAGTGCCGCGCACGCTTGTTGCTCTCGGCGCATCGTGAACCGCTACTGGCAAGTTGCCCTGTTGTGGATGCTGCTCATGCCGTTGATCGCAGTGTTCGTGTGGTCGTTGCTGCCGAGGTTGGCAAGCAGTCGACCGATGCTGAGGTCGTTTGTCGGTGACCGGGCACTACCGCGGGTGAACTTTGACGACACCGTTGTTGTCGAGACTCTGCGGGGTGGCGCCGCCGATTCATTGGCGCGCCTGGCGGTGGTGGGGGCCACGGCCGGTTTGTTGGTGGCGGTGAGTTTTGGTCCCGGCTTGACGAACGGATGGTGGTGGCTGGTTCTGTGCGGCGCCACCTACATGGGTGTCGTCATGTTGCTGGCACGTACGCGAACGACGAACGGATGGCGTGACCGTGCGGCGGTGCTGAATTTGTTCGCTTCGTCATTACTGCCCGTGGTGTTGTGGTGGGCAGCGGGAACCACGTATGTGACACGCATCGACAACGGTCGTCGCGTGGAGTACCAGTGGATTCCGCTCGTTCCGATGGTGATTGTGGCAGTTGTGCTGATGTTGTGTGACGCGGCGTGGTTGCGCCGCAACGGCATCGCACGGGTGTATCAACGCGAACGCAGTCGTCTCGTGTTTTTGGTTGTGCCGGTGATGCTGTTCACGTGGGTCAGCCGACTGCGGGGCAGCACCGAGCGGATCGACGTGTTCCACCACGGTGAGAGTCTGAACGGCGGGTGGCTGTGGGCGACGGGCCGGGTGCCGTGGCGCGACTTCTTTTTCAACGTGGGGTTCTACCCAGCGGTGTTTGCTCCTCGTGCAGCGTTCCGGTTGTTCGGCACCAGCATGTGGGGTCTGACGGCGGGAACGTACATGTTCCTCATCCCCATTTTGGTGGTGACCATTTACATCGCCTGCGCGGTGTTGGTGACGCGGTACTGGGTGGCGCTTGTGGCCATCGTGATGTTGTTGGCATTCCCCGCCGAGGCCATGGGTGGGTTCCTGCGCATTCTCGACGGCGATGCAACGTTGTTCGTTTTCCGATTCACCTTCATGGCGCCGGCGATGGTGGCGCTGTTGCTGTTCCTGCGGAAGTCGACATGGCTCAGGGCGGTTGTCTTCGGAGTACTGGTTGTCTTGAACGTCATCATGAGTTCCGAGACGATCGTCTTTGCCACTGCTTTCTGTGTGACGATCTTCGCGCGTGACTTGGTGGGTTGGCGACGTGGTCGACGCGTGGCAACGCACTTTGCCGCAACGTTCAAGGGTGCAGCGGGAATGTTGGTGGGCATGGGCCTTGCCGCGGCGGTGCTGTGGCGGATGGGTGCCCTTGGCGCGTACGTGGGTTGGTGGCGAATCTTCCCGTTCCGTTGGTACATCGAGACGGGCAACCCGATTGGCCTGGGAACGAACATCGACGAGTTCCGCTGGGGCAGCGAATGGGTGGTCTTCTTCGCCATTCCCATTTCGGTGCTCTGCTGCATCTTGTTTGCCGTTTGGCGGTTGCGCACCCGACGCGAGATTCGCGCGGAGGATTGGGTTGCCCTGGCACTTGCGTTGGGAAATCTGTTGTTCTACCAAAAGGCCTTGAACCGTCCCGACAGCCACGTGTACCAGTCGCTGATCACGTCGATTCCGCTGTGGTTCTACATGGTGGTGCGAGCCATCACCACGGTTGCCGAGACCGTGAAACACCGCGAGGTGGCCGATGTGCCGTGGGAGCGGCGATCGAACACCTGGCTGGCGATTGCGACGGTCGTTGCG
This sequence comes from Actinomycetota bacterium, assembly GCA_009919275.1. Classification (GTDB taxonomy): domain Bacteria; phylum Actinomycetota; class Acidimicrobiia; order Acidimicrobiales; family Ilumatobacteraceae; genus F1-20-MAGs119. Next base: position 1,674 of record RGCG01000099.1, on the reverse strand, counting down.
CTGTTCCCGTTCATGCCGGTGGCAAGTGCGCTGAATGCCGAGATGTCCGAAGCGGGCTCGCGATGGAAGGTGACAAGCGCACCACCGGCACCGATCGACCGTATTGGTTACACCGATGATCCTGCATTCGCGCAGACGGCGGTTTCGGTGCGTGATTTCGTCGACTCGAACCTGGGTCGCGATGCACTGATCTTCGACTTTGCCAACGCATCGGGCCTGTACAACTTCGTACTCGACGAGCGACCGCTCACAAGATTCAGCTATGCGTTGCAGATGTCGACCCGGCCGGCCATGCGCGAGGTGATCGCGGCGCTGCGTCAGCGCAGTCCGGAAGTGGTGGTGTACGCCTGGGCCGGGTCGATTGATGAATGGGACGAGATTCCGAACAGCATTCGCCATTACGACCTGGGCGAATACATCTTGCGCAACTACAGCCTGTGGGCCGTCGTGGGCGAAAAGGGACACGAGCAGACGCTGATGTTGCGCAACGACCTGCGCCCGGGGTACCTCATGCCGGCAGGCGCGACGCCGGTGATGTCGGGTGAGGAAAAGGTCAATGAAATGTTCGACCTGCAGGATTGCAATTGGGGTCACTCGGTCAACCATCTGAAGGTGGTGCCCGAGGGTGGCGAGCGCGTGAAGGCCGGGCGGTTGCAGCGCCCGAAGAGATCACCGTTGCGCGTGTTGCCGATGACGGCAGCCTTGTCGAGTTGCCGCGAGTGGCAAAGCAGGGTGTCAACGATGCAACAGGCGAATTTGATGTGCGGTTGAACCAGGCAGTTGATGGGCAGGTACCGATCGGCGGCGGTACCGAGAGCCGGTTCTTGATGCGCATCGAGTTTCCCGCCAATCGAACCGACTTCTCGTGGTTGGTGTTACGAAGCAAGTTCGGCTTTGCTGACACGAACTTCGCTCTCTACGACAAGGCTCTCGACCCGAAGCGCCAGGTGCGGTTCAGCGCGGCACCACGAACTCACGTGACGGGGGGCCTGGTGGGCGCGTGCCCCGAGTGGTACGCGTGGGACACCAACGTGCTGTACCTCGAGTACGACCACGTCGTTCTCGACCCCGAAATCTTCATTTCGGCGATACCCGAGAACCGCTAGCCGCCCGCCGGCGAGACGGGGTTCATCGAGGATCGTCGATTACGATTAGGTGAACCATGGGGAAACAAAACGCTCCTGCGCCTGGCTCGTCTGCGCCCCGTAGCCCCCGGGTCGGAATCCTCGTCGTTGCCTACAACGCCGAGTCCACCCTTGAAGCCGTACTCGACCGCATCCCTGGTGACGTGGCCGGTCTGGTTGAGGCCGTGCTGGTGTGCGACGACGCAAGCCTTGACCAAACCCACGAGGTGGCCCTGGCCTACCAACGCCGCAGCGACCGACTTCCCCTGCACGTCGTGCGTCACCCGGTGAACCTGGGCTACGGCGGAAACCAAAAAGCCGGCTACCGCCTCGCCCAAGACATGGGTCTCGACATCATCGTGTTGCTGCACGGCGACGGCCAGTACGCACCTGAAGTGATGATGGACATCATCAAGCCCCTGGCCGACGGCAGGGCCGATGCGGTGTTCGGTTCACGCATGATCGATCGTGGCGCCGCACTGAAGGGTGGCATGCCGCTGTACAAGTACGTCGGCAACAAGATTCTCACCCGTTACGAAAACGCGATGGC
>RGCG01000098.1 GCA_009919275.1 Actinomycetota bacterium | reverse complement strand
ATCGCCCTGCACGAGCAGGATCAGGAGTACACATGGCAACCGCAGTAGTCACCCTCTCGGGTGGATCCGTGGTGTCGGTGAGGCTCGCCTCCGAAAAAGGCGTGACCGCCGCACCCAGAGCCGAAGAGGGCGCCGAACCGAAGGACATGGGGCCGAACCCGATTTCCCCCGAGTTGAAAGAACTCGCATGGGGATTCGGGTCGTTCCTCGTGTTCCTCGTCATCATGCGCTTGTTCCTCGTGCCGAAGGTTCGCAAGGGCATGGCCGAGCGCTACGACAGCATTCGCGCCGACATCGAAGGCGCTGATGCCGCAAAGGCCGATGCCCGGGCAGAGGTCGCGAAATACGAGGCCGCGTTGGCCGACGTTCGTGCCGAAGCAGCCAAGCGTGTCGATGCCGCACGTGTCACCCTCGACCGCGAGCGTGGCGAGGCCATCGCGGCAGCGAACCAGCGCATCGCTGCGAAAAAGGCCGAGGCCGAAGCCGCAGCTGCAGCCGAGCGTGCCGCAGCCCGCGACCAAATCAGTGCGGCGGTCACCAGCGTCACCGCAACGGCGACGTCTATCGCGGTGGGCAAGCAGGCCGATAACTCGGTGGTCACACAGGCAGTCGCGCAGGCGATGCAGAGCACAGGAGCCCGATGATGAGATTTCTCCACCTCCTCGCAGCCGAAGACCCGTCACAGACACACCACTGGTTGTTGCCCGAGACGGCCGAAATCATCTACGGCGGCATCGCCGCCCTGATCATTTTCGCCGCGCTCTACAAGTTCGCCTTGCCGGCCGCTAAGAAAGCCCTCGCAGCGCGCACCGAGAGAATCCAAAAGGAACTCGACAACGCCGCGAATACGCGTTCGGCTGCCGAGTCCGAAGCGGCAAACATCCGCAAGGCAGTCGGCGACATCGCATCCGAGCGCGCTCGTTTGCTGGCCGAGGCCGACCAACAGGCAGCCACCGTGCTGTCCGAGGGTCGCTCGCGCATCGCGGCCGAGGTTGCCGACCTCGAATCGAAGGCCGATGCCGATATTGCCGCATCGCGTTCACGTTCCAGCGACGAACTGCGTGCACAGATCGCCCAGATCGCCTCGGTCGCCGCACAGAACGCCGTTTCCGCGGCACTGAACGACGGCACGAAGCAGGAACTCATCGAGGGATTCATCAGCTCGGTCGGAGGTGCACGATGAGCGAAGCACGTATCGAGGCATACGCACGTGCGCTTGCTGACATCGCTGCCGCCGAGGGGAACCTCGACGCGGTTGAGAAAGAGCTCTACGTCGTTGCCCGCGCCGTCGAGTCGAACGAGCAGCTGCGCGCAACTCTCACTGACGAGTCGATTCCTGCGGCGCGTCGCCAAGCCGTCGTCGAAGCCCTGGTTGGCTCGGCATCGAACACAACAGCACAGTTGGTTGGTCTCGTCATCGGCTCCGGTCGTGGCCGTGACCTGCCCGCGATCATCGACAAGGTCGTGAAGCGCGCATCGAATGCGCAGAACAAGGAAGTCGCCGAAGTTCGTTCGGCGGTCGCCCTCACTGCCGACCAACAGAGCCGTCTGGCGGCCGCGCTCGAGCGCGCCACCGGCAAGTCGGTCAATCTGAAGGTCGTCGTCGACCCCAGCGTCCTCGGCGGACTCATTGCCACCGTCGGTGACGAAGTCATCGACGGCAGCGTCCGTACCCGCCTCGATCAAGTGAAGAGCCGCCTCTAGGCCGGCCGAAGTCTCACGAAGGGAACACACATGGCAGACATCACACTGTCCGCAGGTGACATCGCCGCGGCGATCACGAAGGGACTCGAGGGCTACACCCCCGATCTCGCGAAGCGCACGGTCGGCCGCATTGCCGAAGTCGGCGACGGTATTGCTCGCGTCTCGGGACTTCCCGACTGCGCCGTCAACGAGCTTCTCGAGTTCGAAGACGGCACGGTGGGCCTCGCACTGAACCTCGACGAAGAGTCGATCGGCGCGGTCGTGCTCGGCGACGCAGACGGCATCGAAGAGGGCCAGGCCGTGCAGGCAACCGGACGCATTCTGTCGATTCCGGTCGGCGACGCGCTTCTCGGTCGCGTCATCAACGCGCTCGGCCAGCCGATCGACGGCAAGGGCGACATCGTCGGTGCAACCATGCGCCGCGTCGAAGTGCAGGCTCCGGGAATCATGGGACGCAAGCCCGTGCACGAGCCGCTGCAGACCGGCATCAAGGCAATCGACGCCATGATCCCCATCGGTCGCGGCCAGCGCGAGCTCATCATCGGTGACCGCAAGACCGGCAAGACCACGGTTGCCATCGACACGATCATCAACCAGCGCGGTCTCGGCGTGAAGTGCATCTACGTCGCCATCGGCCAAAAGGGTTCGACCGTCGCCCAGACCGTCGAGACCCTTCGTCAGGCCGGCGCACTCGACTACACCGTCGTGGTGGCCGCTCCTGCCTCGGATCCGGCACCCTTCAAGTACCTCGCTCCCTACGCGGGTTGCGCACTCGGTCAGCACTGGATGGAGAACAGCGAGCACGCACTCGTCGTCTACGACGACCTGTCGAAGCAGGCCGAGGCCTATCGCCAGTTGTCGCTTCTCCTTCGTCGTCCGCCGGGCCGCGAGGCGTACCCGGGCGACGTGTTCTACCTGCACAGCCGTCTTCTCGAGCGCGCAGCGAAGTTGAGCGACGCGAACGGCGCTGGTTCGCTCACCGCGTTGCCGGTCATCGAGACCAAGGCCGGTGACGTGTCGGCCTACATTCCCACGAACGTCATTTCGATCACCGACGGCCAGGTGTATCTGCAGGACAACCTCTTCAAGTCGGGTGTCCGCCCCGCAGTCGACGTCGGCATCTCGGTGTCGCGCGTGGGTAGCGCCGCGCAGATCAAGGCGATGAAGGGCGTGTCGGGCACGTTGAAGCTCGACCTCGCGCAGTTCCGTGAACTCGAAGCGTTCGCCACGTTCGGTTCCGAACTCGACGCCGTGTCGAAGGCGCAGCTCGAGCGCGGCTACCGCCTGGTCGAACTGCTGAAGCAGCCGCTGAACAGCCCAATGCCCGTCGAAGAGCAGGTCGTTTCGATCTTCGCTGGAACCAAGGGTTACCTCGACGACGTACCGGTGGCCGACGTGCGTCGCTTCGAGAGCGAATTGCTGGCATACGTGAAGTCGCGTCACGGTGCGATGCTTGCGGGCATTCGCCAAGACCCGAAGGCCGACGTGCCGAAGGATCTCGCCGAGCAAAGACCCTCGCGACGGAGTGATCTAGATGGCTGGCGGTCAGGAACGAATTCTGCGCGGGCGCATCCGCTCGGTGCAGGCGACGAAGAAAATCACTCGTGCAATGGAGCTCATCGCTGCATCGCGCATCGTGAAGGCACAGCAACGTGTCGCCGCCGCCGTTCCTTACAGCGAGAAGATCACAGAAGTCGTCAAGCACCTGTCCGAGGGTGGCGCTGTGAGTCAGTCGCCCTTCCTCCAGGGACGCAGCGAAGTGAAGACAACGTGTTACGTCGCCATCACCGCAGACCGTGGTCTGTGCGGCGGCTACAACGCCGGTGTCTTGCGTGCGACTGAAGGTGAAGTCCGCAAGGACGTCGCAGCGGGGAAGAGCTACCTCATCGTTCCGGTCGGCCGCAAAGCCGAGGGTTACCTGCGTTTCCGTGGCTACAACATCAGCCAGCCGTTCGCGGGTTTCTCCGACAACCCGATGCACACCGACGCGGTTGCGATCGGCAAGTTCGTCGTCGACAAGTTCCTCGCAGGCGAAGTCGACCGTGTCGAACTCGTGTACACGCGCTTCGTGTCGGCCGGACGCCAGGAAGTGGTTCGGCGCCCCTTGGTGCCGCTCGGCGGCGACCTCGTGAACGCCGAAGCCGACGAGCATGGCACGGCTTCGGGCGACTACGAATACGAACCCGATCCGACGGCCATTCTCGACACGCTCTTGCCGCGTTACGTCGAGGCCCGCGTGTACGCAGCGCTGCTCAACGCTGCGGCATCCGAGCACGCTTTCCGTCAGCGCGCGATGAAGTCGGCCACCGACAACGCAGAAGAACTCATCAAGAACCTGACTCGCGTCATGAACCGCGCGCGTCAGGACTCGATCACCACCGAAATCATGGAAATCGTCGGTGGTGCCGAGGCCCTTTCGTCCGATGACGACGATTTCGTCAGCAGCTCGGGCACAGTCGTGTTCGCGCGGTCTGCATGAAGCCGACCGACGGTCTGAAGCGCGGCACGCCCGTGCGCAACACCGGTCGCGGCATTTCGGTGCCGGTCGGCTCGAAGACGCTCGGCCACGTGTGGAACGTGTGGGGCGACGTGCTCGACGCCGACCCGAAGGATTTCGCCGACATCGAGCGGTGGGAGATCCACCGTTCGGCACCGGCCTTCGACACCCTCGAACCTTCCAAGAGGATGTTCGAAACGGGCATCAAGGTCATCGACCTGCTCACGCCGTACCTCGCTGGTGGCAAGATCGGCCTCTTCGGTGGTGCGGGAGTCGGCAAGACCGTTCTCATCACCGAGATGATCAACCGCGTGGCATCCAAGCACGGTGGTGTGTCGGTGTTCGCCGGCGTGGGTGAGCGCACCCGTGAAGGAACCGACCTGCGTCTCGAAATGGAAGAGTCCGGCGTGTTCGAAAAGGCCGCCTTGGTCTTCGGCCAGATGGACGAACCACCGGGCGTGCGCCTGCGCGTCGCATTGTCGGCCCTCACCATGGCCGAGTACTTCCGTGACGTGCAGAACCAAGACGTGCTCTTGTTCGTCGACAACATCTTCCGCTTCGTGCAGGCGGGTTCCGAGGTGTCGACCCTGCTGGGTCGCATGCCCTCGGCCGTGGGTTACCAGCCCACGCTCGCCGACGAGATGGGCCAGCTCCAAGAGCGCATCACCTCGACCCGCGGTCGTTCGATCACCTCGCTGCAGGCCGTGTATGTGCCCGCCGACGACTACACCGACCCGGCACCGTTCACCACGTTCACCTTCCTCGATGCAACGACGGAACTCTCGCGTCAGATCGCCTCGCTCGGCATTTATCCGGCGGTCGACCCGCTCGCGTCGACATCGACGATCCTCACGCCCGAGACCGTCGGCGATCGTCACTACCTGGTGGCCCGTCGCGTACAGGAAATTCTGCAGCGCTACAAGGAACTGCAGGACATCATCGCGATTCTCGGCCTCGACGAGTTGTCCGAAGAGGACCGCCTCACCGTTGCGCGTGCGCGCAAGGTGCAGCGCTTCCTCTCGCAGCCGTTCTACGTCGCCGAAGTGTTCACCGGTGTGTCCGGTGAGTACGTGCCGGTCGCCGAAACCGTCGAGAGCTTCGAGGCTCTCATCAACGGTGAACTCGACGAGGTGCCCGAGCAGGCGTTCTTGAACGTCGGTGGAGTCGAGCAGGTGCTCGCCAAGGCGAAGGCCCTGCAGGAGAACGCCTGATGTCATCCGAGGCCGGCGGCTTTCGCGTCGACGTGGTCTCGCCCGAGCGC
>RGCG01000097.1 GCA_009919275.1 Actinomycetota bacterium | reverse complement strand
GCAGCCAAGAAAGCAGCCAAGAAAGCAGCCAACAAGGCCGCGAAGCGGGCTGCAAAGCGGGCCGCCCTCTAGTCAACAAGGCAACAGCCGAATGGATTGGGCCCGTCCGGGGTGACTCGGGCGGGCCGGTTCATTTGTCAATCACGGCAAGTTTTCGAGGTCGTCAAGATCCTTTGGGCGCGCACTGGCGCGCTTGTTGATCTTCAGGTCACCAAGTGAAATCACGGGCACGCGCGTTCCGTCGACTGTCTGAACAATCGCGCGGGATCGACAATCTTCGAATGTCACTCCGTCAATATCGGTGAGAATTTCGATGCGCATCGGCGCGTTACCCATGCGGAGCGGTTGCGCGCGGGTAGCCGTGGACCGCGACGGCAAAGCCTCCGATGAGGAGGAACTCAACTTCGTTGGCGATCAACAACCTCAAGAACTCGCTGAAGTCTCGAGGAAACTCGATCTGATCCATAGTTGATCCGTCGTAGTTCTAGCGCGTGCCGAAGGCGCGCGTCGGCGGTTTGCGAAATCCAAAACTCGCGATCAGCCCGTGCCACGGCTTCGTGGCCGGTGACGACTTCGAGAGATCGATCCATTGGTGCGATTCTACCGCGCGGTGCTCAGAATGAGTCGACGAGGTCCATCAGTTTGAGGTCGCGGATGGCCGCACTCGACCTGCTGACCATTGCGCTCATGAACGCCTTGCCACGTTCGTTAGACGGATCGAGCGTTCCGGAGATGACGGCGACGTACACCCACAGGTACAACACCGCGCGCTTGTAATCGCTCCACGCCTCTTCGGATGTGTAACCCCTGACACCGTTCGATTCCAACGTGCCGCGCCATAGTTCGACGAGTCGACGCTCGTTGGCACGGCACTCGGTGATGTCCATGTTGTGACTCAACAGATAGGCGACGTCTTGGATGCCCTTGCAACGCAGCGCACCCTGGAAATCGATCGCGGCGAGGGCCGAGTGGTCGGGCTTCGTTCCGAACATCAGGTTGTCCATCCGAAAGTCGCCGTGGATCAGCGTGTACGGGTGCTGCATCAGCCATTGCTGCATCTTCGGAACGGTGTCGAGAAAACGATCTTTGTTCGCCTTGATCTCGTCCGAAATGAGATCGCCGAAAATCGAGACCATGTTGTCCCAACCCGCTCTGGCTCCACCGAGCATCGCCTCGGCGTGGAGGCCGGGGAAGTGGTAGGGAAGAAACTCGAATTCTTTGGTGTCGACGTTTTCCCAGAACGAGGCGTGCAGCATGCCGAGTTCGCGCATTGCCACTTCGGCTCGCGCAATGCTGCAGCCCTCGACCTGGTCGCCCATCGTGTATTCGGAAAGGTCTTCCATCACGATGATGAACGACGTTTGACCCTTGAACGCAGAGAAGAAGACCTTGGGTACGCGCATGCCCGCCTTGGGCGCGACGCGCTGGCAGAAGAGCACCTCGCGTTGGTAGACGTTGAAAGTTGTGGCAACGACGAGATTCGCCTCGACCTCGGTTGGATACTTCACGACCACGGACTTCGGGGCGTCTCCGGCGTTACCCGCGTAGGCGGGCGTGATGACTTCGATGAGGCCGAGCATTCCGACTCCCTCGCCGACGGGGCGGCGCTGCATCGCCGTAACCGACGCCCCCTCGGGGAGGTGACCGTTTGCTCGAAGCGCTGCGGTGAGCCACTCACTCGTGATGTCGTTCGGGCGGAGCGGGTAGTTGTTCGGATCAACGGCCATGCCAGCAAACTAATCTGTCTTTGTGGGGGCAAATTCAGGGGTCGACAATTGGCTGCACGGCGAAATGGCCGCGTTGGCCAAGCGGCTGCTTGCCCACGTCGAGAACAAGACAACCGACCATGCCGGCGATGTCTTTCGTGAACCGGTTGCGAACTACACCTCGGTAGAGAAATGGGAGCGCGAGCGCCAAAAGCTGTTCCGGGAGTCCCCCTTGTTGCTCGGTCTCAGCGGCGACCTTCCAACGAATGGCTCGTATCGCACGTTGACGGTGTGCGACGTGCCGGTGTTGATGATTCGTGGCGACGACGGCATTGCGCGGGCGTTCATCAACGTGTGCCGTCACCGCGGTGCGCCCGTCATTCAAGACGAGCGGGGAGAGTCGCGCCGGTACACGTGCGCTTACCACGCGTGGTCGTACGACGGCGCGGGAGCGCTGGTCGGTCTGCCGGCTGCCGACGCCTTCGAGGGCATCAACAGATGTGACTATGCGCTGCGGCAACTGGCTCTCGAAGAGCGCCACGGAATGTTGTGGGGCGTCCTGACGCCGGGTGCGACGATCGACGTCGCAGCGTGGTTGGGCGACGATCTCGACCGTGAATTCGCCGCCTTCGACTTCGGTTCGTGCGAGTGGTTCGTGTCGTATTCCATCGACGCCGCGAACTGGAAACTCGCCATGGACACGTATTTCGAGGCTTATCATTTCGCATCCCTGCACCGGAACACGATCAATCTCATCACCTACAACGATGTGATCGCATTCGACGCCTTCCAGCAGCACCAGCGCAACGGGTTCCCGCGGCGCAACGTTCTGGAACTTCGCGACATTCCCGAGACGGAATGGGAACCGCTGAACCATATGTCGAGCATCTACAAGGTTTTCCCGAACGTGGCGGTGACGGTTGCGCCCGAGGCAGTGTTGATTTCGCAGGTGTTGCCCGGTCCAACGGTCGACACCAGCATCACCATTCAGTCGACCTATTCGCGTTCACCCATCGACTCCGCCGAGCGCCGGGCGGAACTCGACCAGCGCGCCCGCTTCATTCGCGACGTGATCCTGGAAGAGGACTACTTCCTCAACCACAAAATCGGTGCAGGGCTATCGAGTGGAGCAAACGAATTCCTCACGTTCGGGCGCAACGAACCCGGTCTGCACCACTTCCACCGAATGGTGGAAGAGTTCGCTCATCGGTAATCGGCGAAGAACGCAGCAACGTCGCTGGCGACCAGGTCAGGTTGTTCGGCTGCAGCGAAGTGTCCGCCGGCGGGCATGCGGGTCCACCGCTTGATGTTTGCCACCTTCTCCGCACCACGGCGCGGAATGAAGATGAGGTCACCCGGAAACACCGCCATTGCGGTGGGTGCTTCCATGATTGGTGTGCGGTCGTGCGCGGGTTTCCAGGGTTCGTTCGTGCGGCCGTAGTACATGCGACACGAACTCCAGAACGAACCCGAGAACCAGTAGATGCTGACGAGAGTGGCCAACTGTTCGAGCGTGTGGGTCGTTTCGACATCGCGGTGACCCGAATCGGTGAGAGAGTCGCTCCACAGACGACGCCGTTCGATGAGCCACGCGGCCATGCCTGCGGGTGAGTCGTGCATCGCGTACGACAACGTTTCGGGTTCGATGCCCTGCACCGTGTAGTGGCTGGTTGCCGTGGCCATGCGCTGCTTCATCAATTGCGGGTAGTGCTTTTCCTCGTCGTCGTAGTCGTCGGGACCAAGAGTGCCGCGGTCGAGACCGGGGAAAATGGGAAGCGTCATGTGGGCACCATGGATGGTGGCCGCGTGCGCGTGGGCAAGTTCGCTCGTGACGATTGCACCCCAGTCGCCGCCGTGGGCTGCGTACTTCGGGTAGTCGAGAACCTCGGTCATCAACTTGTTCCACAGGTTCGCAACGTCGCGGGTGGTCAGATGGCCGACCGGCAGCGGTGACGACCAGCCAAATCCGGGGAGCGCGGGAACGATGACGTCGAAGTTGGCCGCGGCGAGTCGGTGTGCGACGGGGAGGTAGTCCCAATAGGTCCACGGCCAACCGTGAGTTGCGATGATCGGCATCGGATTCACGCCGCTGCCCCGCAGATGAACGAAATGAATGGGGATGCCGTCGATGACGACGCGATGGTTGGGTACCGCGTTCATCTCGGCAACCTTGGCTTGCCAATCAAACTCGTGGCGCCAGTAGTGCAGGAAGTTTTCGAGCCAACCGCGCTGCATGCCGTACTTCCAGTCGTCGTTGGCGACGCCGAGGGGGTAGCGCGTGTTGTCGAGACGATGATGCAGGTCGGAAACCGCAACCGGGTCGTAGGGAATTTCGAAGTGTGTCGGTGTGCCCATCACTCGCCTTGCTGTTTTCTGCCGCCGTACTGATAGCTGCGCTCGGTGCGACCTCCGGCCACGAGAATGTTCTGCCCCGTGATCCAAGATGCAGCGGGCGAAGAGAGGAACATCACTGCCGCACCGATGTCGTCGATGGTGCCGAGACGTCCGAGCGGAATCGTCTGGCGGAGCTTTTCGAGCTGATCGCTGATGCCAAGAACTCCGAGGTAGGCCTCGGTGACAACCGGCCCGGGCGAAACGGTGTTGACGCGAATGCCACGCTCGGCGAGTTCGAGCGCGAGAGTTTGGGTGAGGTTGATCATTCCCGCCTTTGCAGCGGCATAAGCACCGGTCATGGGTGAGCCACGCATGCCTGCACCTGATGCGATGTTGATGATGACACCGCCGTTCGGCATGTTTGCCGCCGCGGCGCGCGCGCCCTGAAAGGCCGATGTGAGGTTGAGCTCGAGCATGCCGCGGAAGAACTCATCGCTCGTCTTGGCGAGTTCGTAAGTGGTGGGTTCGACCGATCCGCCGACGTTGTTGACCCAAACGTCGAGTCGGCCGAATTCGGCAACCGTGCGGCTGGCTATTTCATCCGAGAAGTCACGGATGTCGCCTTCGACAATGAGGGCACGACGGCCCCGTTCACGGACTCCTTGTGCCGTTTCTTCGAGGTCGGAGAGGCGACGTGCATTCACGACAACGTCGCAGCCGGCATCGGCAAGGGCCCACGCGATCCCGCGGCCGATGCCCTGGCCGGAGCCCGTGACGACGGCGACTTGTCCGTCCATGCGAACCAAATCAAAGACGCTCATTCGCATACCATACGCTTCGCCAACGGCGACGTTTGCGTCGCGAACAACGAGGGGGAATCGATGACGGGAATTCTTGGGAACTTGTCGGGCAAGACAGCGGTCATCACCGGCGGCGCCTCCGGAATCGGACTCGCGATGGCGGAACGATTCGGTGCCGAGGGAATGAACATCGTCATCGCCGACGTTGAGGACACGGCACTGTCGGCGGCAAACGACGGATTGTTGGCAAAGGGCATCGACTCGCGCGCCATGCGCTGTGACGTTTCGGATCTCGGGTCGGTCGAGGCACTCGCCGACTTTGCTTATGAAGAGTTCGGCAACGTGCACGTGTTGTGCAACAACGCGGGGGTGGTGCACCGAGACCGCGTGTGGGAGGCATCGATAGAAAGTTGGGAGTGGGTCATCGGTGTCGACCTGTGGGGACCCATCTACGGCGTCAAGACCTTCGTGCCGCGAATGATCGCGTCGGGTGAGCCGGGTCATGTCATCAACACCGCGTCGACGGCGGGAATCCTCACGTTCCCCGGCATCTGTTCGTACGACGTGGCCAAGCAGGGTGTCGTCGCGCTGTCCGAGGTGTTGCTCGTCGATGCGCGAAACGCACGAGTGCCGATCCTTGCCTCGGTGCTGTGTCCCGGTGTGGTGCGTACGAAGATCGGTACGAGTGAACGCAATCGTCCGGGCAACGTCCAGGGCGCCGCGTTCGGCACGCAGGGCCTCACGACTGCGACCGAAGCGATTGATCCCGAGGACGTTGCCGAACAGGTCCTCGATGCGGTGCGCGAGGGGCGCTTTTGGATCATGACCCACCCGCGCTACGTCGGTCTCGCACAGGACCGGGCAAAGGCGATGGAAACCGGTGCGCCGCCGCCGGTGCCGTCACCCATC
>RGCG01000096.1 GCA_009919275.1 Actinomycetota bacterium | reverse complement strand
TGAAAACTGGCGTTAACCGTGCTTTCTGCCTGCGATATGTCCAGCGTTCCGTTGAACTTCGTTTGCTCTTGAATACGGGTTATTTCGTTGACGAGCTGCACGTACTCGAGATTGGCGTTTGAGACGTCATCGGACGTGTATGTCCCACTTGCGGCGAGCGTTGCCAGCTCGCGCATGCGAATCAGAATATCCTGGATCTCATCGGCCGCGCCGTCATAAGTCGAGATCATCGAGATACCGTCGTTCGCGTTGCGAACGGCTTGGTTCAGGCTCGTGATCTGCGCCTTCATTTTGCTGACGACCGACATGCCGGCCGCGTCGTCTTTGGCGCCATTGATACGCTTGCCCGAGGACAAACGCTCCATCGCCTGCTCGAGATCCGATCGCGTCGTATACAGCGATCGCGCTGCAGAAATCGAGGGAATATTAGTGTTGATTACAATACCCATGGTGGTGGTGCTCCGTTATTCGATCCAGCTGATTTACTTGATTCGGTTAAACCCGAGACTAGCCTCGAAGCAGTGCCAGCACGTACTGCGGGCTCTGGTTCGCCTGCGCGAGCATCGCCGAGCCCGCCTGCACGAGCACGTTCGCACGCGCAAGCGCGGCCGACTCTGCCGCGAAATCCGCGTCCTCGATGCGCGAGCGCCGACACCAGCTGCGCGTATTCGAGATTGGCGTTGGAAATGTCATCCGACGTGTAGGTTCCGGTGGCGGCGAGCGTCGCCAACTCACGCATGCGGATCAGAATGTCCTGAATTTCGTCGGCCGCGCCGTCATAGGTCGAAATCAAGGAAATACCGTCGTTCGCGTTGCGAACGGCCTGGTTGAGGCTCGTGATCTGCGCCTTCATCTTGCTGACGACCGACATGCCTGCCGCGTCGTCTTTGGCGCCGTTGATGCGCTTGCCCGAAGACAACCGCTCCATCGCCTGCTCGAGGTCCGATCGCGTGGTGTACAACGACCGAGCCGCCGAGATCGACGGAATGTTCGTATTGATTACAATGCCCATCTTGGTGCTCCTAAGTCACTGTTTTCCATACTTTTTCACACGCCATCGGTCGTCCCGACGGGTCGGTCTTTTCTTACCGACGGAGGTTCAGTCGTCGTGACGAGTCGTTTCTTTAGTCGCCGCTGCGGCGAGACCCGACGATCGTCACGCGTCGCCCTCCGACGGGAGCAGTCGGCAGGGACGGGGGAATGTTTAGAAATGCAGTCTGGAAGACGGCGAGATGCCGTCAAGGCTCAGAGGTCTGAGCATGGCCTCGAGCGACCCGCGCTGATGGCGAGCGGACTCGAGTGAAGACGGCCGTCAGGCGTTATCGACGATTAGACCGAAAGATGGATTCCGACACATCGCCGTAAAGTTTGGCGAGCTCTTGCGCTTGATCGCCGGCATTGCGGATCAGATTGAGCAAGCGCGTAGGCACGTCGATCGTGGAGCGTATCGACTGGTCGTTGATGTCCTGCAGTTGCTTGGCCAGCAACAACGAAACCTCCGGACATGCGGACGCCAGCTTCACCACCGAACCATAGGGAGACAGATCGCTCGCAGGATTCTTTCGTACTTCTTCGATGGCTCGCGTGCAGGCTTTTTGGAGCGAGCGAAGTTTTTTCATCTTTTTGCGCAACGTTTCCGACAAGCTTCCACGGATTCGTGCCTGATCGAAAAGAGGCGTCACGGATTCGGTCAAAGACTGCGGGCCAGTGCTGGCAGGCGTTACGCGATGCGCGTCCAAGGGGACGAACTCAGCCCCCTCGATGCGAGCGCCTTTCGAAGCCACGTTGAACACGCGGACCGGTACTTCACGATGCCAATCGCGGATGAATTGTTCGACCCACAGACGATAAGCATCGAGTTCCAGGGACGCGTACATGTCGGTGCCGTCGTTCGCGACGACTTTGACCAACATGCCGGTTCGCATCTCACCATCGAGTGGCTTTCGAATGAAACTCTTTTGATCCTCGGAAAGACTCAGTGTATCGCCGGTGCCCGAACCGTCGGCATAAAGACGATTTCGCGGAAATCCGAAATCGGCTCCGACCAGAGTAACGTGATCGCAACCCAAAAATTTCGCCAACTGTAATTCCGCGTGCAGAACGCTTCCGCCGGTGGGAATGATGGGCGGTGACCGCTTGCCGAATATTCCGAACAAGATACTGGTACCGTCACCCGCCGAGTAGGGCAGGATCGGTCGGTCGACTCGGGACAAAACCTCGGGGCAGACGGATACCTCGACGACGAACGCCGAAATGCCGCGCAAGTCCACACCTTCCAGGTGTCGAACTTTCTGATTCGGGTCGAGCATCACTACGAAGTCGGGCGTAATCTGATGACGCGCCAGCGCTTTCAACGCCTTGTAAGCACAAATAATGACGGGTTTCGGCTTCTGCGCCTTGATCCAGTCCGCAGACTCATCGAGCGAGGGTCCCGCGCCGATCACGATCGCACCCGAGCCCTTTAGAGCGCCCTGCAACCCTTGCATGTCCCTGCCTTGGTGAACGAGGCTCGGGAGATTCTTGATGAAGTGACGTGCCCAGCTCGACGACAACGCTGTAATCGTGTTGCCGTTGATCATGACCTTGCGTAAACGCTCGTAGAGCGAATCCTTGATCCCTTGCGGACACTGCTCATCGGGACCCCAAAGACACCAGACACGCTGCGCAGGACACTTCATGAGATCCGGTAACTTCAGCAAGGCTGCATCGGTCCGGATGACATCCACACGCGCAACCGAGTCGGTCGATGAATCACGCAAATCTTCCCAGGACAAGACACGCTTGCAGTCACGGGCATGGAGCGCAGCGCTGATCGCGGACGCATCCGAACCCGAAACGACGAAAATATCGAATCTCGGATCGACGTGGATCTCCAGAGTCTCGTCGACGTATCGATCGATAGTCGTCGTCGCCGGTCGGTCTGCGGATTTGATCCATTCGATGATCAGACGCTCGTTACTGCTGATCTCGGCGACCGACTCCACGTATCGCAGGCTAGTCTCGATGGAGGCCGAGCGAACGGCCGATTGACTCCCCTCCTCGAAGGGTCGCGTACTCTCGTACATGGCCCGAGATATCCGTACTTGACCCAACGCCAGTTGAATCTGCGTATCCGTAGCCTGCTCGATGATCGTTTCCATCAGCTGTCGCTGGGAATCGATGTATTTCCTCGCCGCCTGCAGCGCCTCGGTCAAGGCGAGCGGCGCGGATTCCCGATCCAGCAATCCGGCTGGCACAGATTTGCCAACGACGATGTTCGATTTTTGAAGCGTCATGTCGAATACTCGCGACTGTCGGCTCGCCCTATCTCACAACATTCATTTTTCTTGGGCACTCACCCGTCGGCGGAGTCTCTGAGCCGCAGACGAGTACAGCGCTGCGATCCGCTGGGCTTCCTCGCCGGTCACTGCCGCCAACTCGCGAAGACGCTGCGGCGCGTCGACGGTTGATCGCTTCATCTGCTCATCGATGATCTGCAGATTACGCGTCAACGCGAGCGACACCTCGGGACAGTCTTCAGCCTGCTCCGCGACCCGCCCGTAAATCTTCGTATCCGTCGCTTTTTCGTCGCGCGCAACCGTCGCTGCCTTGCGGCAGGTTCGACTGAGCGCACGCAGTTTCTGGGCTTTTTCTCTGAGGCGCATGGCGACCGGCTTTTCGATCTCGGCTGCACCGACAAGAGCGCTCAGATGATCGATGACACGCTCCGCATCCACCGAAACGGTGCTGATGACGTGCGTCGCAAGATCGGCCACGAACTCTACGCCCTCGATACGGGCTCCCATTCGTGACGCATTAAAGAAATCGGTATTGAGACCATGGCGCTTGCTGTCGCGAACGAACTGCTCGGTCCATGCCCGGTAGTGATTGAGCTCGACGGTCGTCGCGATCACCGTGCCGTCATTGGCTACTGCGCCGACGAGCATGCCGGAGCGATGGTTACCATCGACGGCACGTCGTACGTAACTACGTCGATCGTCTGCGAGGATGAGTTCATCACCCTGCCCCGCTCCGTTCGCATAAAGCCGCTCGTTCGGAAATCCGAAATCCACGCCGGCAAATGTGACTCGGGCGCAACCGATCAGACGCGCTATTTGCAACGCGATATGCAGCACGCTGCCCCCAGAGCGGATGATCGGGACCTCGAACGAGCCGAGCGCCGCGACCAAATTGTGGGTATCGGTTCCCGAGCAGTAAGGCAAGATAGGGATATCGTTCGCCGAAAGTGCAGCAGGGTCGACAGCGACCTCGGAAACGATCGCGGCCGTGCCCGACAGATCGAGATCAGCCAGATGATGCAAACCTTGTTTCGGATCGAGCATGACGATCAGATCTGGTGTGACGCCACCCTGTACAAGCGCTCGGACGGCCTTGTAAGAGCAAATGACGAGCGGCTTGACTTTCTGCCCACGAATCCAGGCGATTCCCTCGTCTAGCGAAGGGCCAGCACCGACGATGACCGCACCACTTCCGGCGAACGCATTGGTGAGATCCCCAAGATTCCTGCCGCGACGTGCAAGTGCGGGAATGTTCGCGATGAACTGCCGCGACCAGCGCTCGCCGAGGCTGCCGACGGTATTTCGATTCATGAAGGCTTTGCGAAGTTGCTCGTCGAGCGACGCCCGGGCGCTCTCGGGACACTCGGCACCCTCACCCCAAAGCAGCCATACACGTCCAGGCCGACACGATGACAGATCACTGATGCCGTCGAGCGCCGCTTCGGTGCGCTTGGCATCGAGAGTAGTTGAATCATTCGCGCCGCAAATCTGCTGCCACTCGAGGACTCGCGAATATCCGCGATCGCGCAGATGGCGTGCGACCTCGTCGGCTTCTCGTCCTGCGACGACGTATAGATCGAAGCGCGGATCGCCCTCCATGCCGAGGACGCGATCGACATGCTGCAGGATTGGGGACACATCCTTGCGGACGGTGGACTGCAGCCACTCGTTGAGCAGCTTTTCGGTCTGCTTGATATATGCGTACAAACCCAAGAACTCAGCAGTGCCCTCGATGAGCTGCGGTGTCAGATCCTCTTCGACACGCGTGGACTCCGGACTGGTGCCTCTGAAGATCGCAGCCGCGATGCGCGCCAGATCGAGACCGTGATTGACGATATGCGGCAAGCGTTGATCGACGATCGCCTGCATGAGGGCCTGCTGCGCAAGCCCATAACTGCGTGCTGCAACGATCTTTTCGGATAGATCCGCTCGCAGAGTCGAAACTGGCGTGTTCATTGTTTGCTCCAGATTTTGATGGTGATCAATTATTTTTCGAGTTGAAGGTGCTATCGAGTCGCTTCGAGGTAGCCTTGAACTCTGCCAACACGGCATTTAGTGCAGAAAACTGTTTTTCGTAACGTGCAGAGACGGATTCGATTTGTTTGTCGAGCTTGGTTTGCTCAGTCGCGAGTCTCGTCAGCTTTCCTTCGTAAGCGCTTTCGACTTGCGAAACCGATCCCGTGCTTCGAACCATCCCATAAACGGCGCGCGCCATGTCACCAGCTAGTCCGCTCGGTGAATTGGAGTAGATGTATGGCTGACTCGCGTTGTTCGACATCGCTTTGACGACGTCGCCAGGATTTTTCTCGAACGTCGCCTTGAACTTGCTTTCGTCGAGTTGCAACACTCCGTTACGATCGAGCGAAATTCCGAGTACGCTCCAGTGCGTGGCGTTACCACTAAAGCTCGAGGACTTTGCAGTCAGCGTCGAGCGCAGACTCGTTTTGATTCTGCGCACGGACGAATCGTTTTGCAGCGTTCCGGATAGATCGTTGTCCTTGATCTTGGGGCCGGTCGCCGTGTCGATGAACTCAGTCAGTACGTTGTAGGCGGCGACGAAATTTTTTGCGGAGGCTGCAATATCCGCTGCATCGAACGAGAC
>RGCG01000095.1 GCA_009919275.1 Actinomycetota bacterium | reverse complement strand
GTCGAAGGCTTCGAGTGACCACCACGGCTTCATGCCGACTTCGTAGGCGAGTTCGGCGTAGAACTTCGCCTCTTCCACCTTTTGCAGACCGCAGTCGGTGTGGTGAATGAGGAGAATTTCCTGCGTGCCGAGCACGCGTTGGGACAACACGAGTGATCGAACGACGTCGTCGGTGACGACACCACCCGCATTGCGGATGATGTGGGCGTCGCCGTGTGCCAGGCCAAGCATCTGGAAGATGTCCATGCGGCTGTCCATGCACGCCACGACGGCGAGTTGTCGTTTGGGGGTGAGGGCCAAGCCATGATCGGCAAACTGAGTGACGAAGTTCTCGTTGTTGCCGAGGAGTTCGTCGGTGCTCGGCGAGAATTGTTCGTCATCTGTCACCCGTTCATTCTGCCCGAAGTGGGCCACCGACGGTGTTGCCCCACTAACCTCACGGCCATGGCGCAGTCGACCCCATTTCCCGCAGGTTCCGTCCCCGTTTCTCTCGAGGCCGGATCCACCGACCCACGTTTCGACGTCTTTGGCCGTCTGATGAAGAACCGGGTTGTCATGTTGGGTACCGACGTGAACGACGACATCGCCAACCAGATCTGCGCCCAGTTGTTGTACCTCGAGGGCGAAGACCCGAACTCCGATATCTGGCTCTACATCAACAGCCCGGGTGGGTCGATCACTGCCGGCATGGCCATTTACGACACGATGCAATTCGTCTCGTGCGATGTCGCAACGGTGTGCATGGGTCTCGCCGCGTCGATGGGTCAGTTCCTGCTGACCGCCGGTACCAAGGGCAAGCGCTACACGCTGCCGAACGCGCGCATCATGATGCACCAGCCCCTCGCGGGCCTGCGCGGTCAGGCCACCGACATAGCGATTCAGGCCGAGCAGTTGGCGCACATCAAACGCAAGATGGCAGAACTCACCTCGCTGCACTCGGGCAAGCCGATCGAGCAGATTCAGGCCGACAGCGAACGCGACCGTTGGTTCACCGCCGAAGAGGCCCAGCAATACGGGCTCGTCGACAAGGTCATTGTGAAGCGGGGGGAAATCCGCTGAGGTCGACGCCGCAGGTGTCCTTCACCCATTGAAGGGCCCGTGCGGCTGCTTTGTTTGCCTGGAGTGCCTCCTTCGTGAAGGCCTCGACATCCTCGCTGTTCGCGGTGTTCAATCGTGACGCGTCTTCGAGCATCACGGTGAGAGTTTCCCAATCTGCCGATACGGCGATGGGTGCAACCTCGCCGATGCGGCGGTAGCGCGAGAGCAACACGTCGACATCCGACTGGGTGACCGGCGGCGTCCCCATTCCGGGTAGTTCCTTTTCGAGTTGGCGGCAGAAGTTCGTCGCCGTGCGGTCGGTGTCACCGCAGCCGACGAGCCCGATGAACGCGACCATACAGGCAATTGCCGACATCAAACTGCGCCGACACACATGGAGGGAAAGTCGCGCGTCCATCACCGACGTCATCTTTTCACAGCAGGTCGTTTCGGCAGGGTCAGGAGAAACTCCATGTTCGCAAGCATCAATTCTGCGACGTTGTTCGGCATCGAAGGTGCACCCGTGTGCGTCGAGGTGCACATCGGTGCGGGACTGCCGGGTTTCAGTGTCGTGGGATTACCCGACGAGGCGTGCCGCGAAGCCCGTGATCGCGTGCGTGCTGCACTTCTGTCGAGTGGATTCGACTGGCCGAACAGACGTATCACCGTCAACCTCGCACCGAGCGACCGGCGCAAGGGCGGCTCCGGGCTCGATCTCGCACTTGCAGTCGGCATTTTGGTTGCACAGGGCGAAGTCGATCAGTTGGCAACCAACGGCATCGGTTTCGTGGCGGAAGTCGGCCTTGACGGATCACTGAAACCGGTGCCCGGAACGGCACCTTTGGTGGCCGCAATGCGTCAGCATCACGTGGTCGTTGCCGATGCCGCAGGAGCAGATGCTCTCGTCGCAGCGCCCCAGCGCGTGAGTGTCGCAGCGACGCTCGCCGACGTGGTTGCCTCCCTGCGTCGAGTCACGTCGTGGGTCGAACCTCGGGCGTTCCCCGTCCCAACCGATATCGATGGGTGTCCCGATCTGGCCGATGTGCGCGGACAACCCGTCGCGCGTCGCGCCGCGGAAGTGGCAGCGGCGGGCGAACACAATCTCTTGTTGGTCGGTGGTCCCGGCGGCGGCAAGACGATGTTGGCCGAGCGACTCGCGGGTTTGCTGCCAATGCTCGACGGTCACGATGCCGTGACCGCGACGATGATCCGCTCGGCGGCGGGCGAGCGCCTCACCGGTCTCGTTCGGACACCACCGTTTCGCGCTCCGCATCACAGTGCGTCGATGATCGCAATGGTTGGTGGTGGGTCGGGCTTGTTGCGCCCGGGAGAGGTGTCCCTGGCCCACGGCGGGGTTCTCTTTCTCGATGAAGTGGGGGAGTTCGCACCGAGCGTGCTCGACGCGCTGCGTCAACCGCTCGAGAGCGGCGAGGTCCGTTTGGCGCGTTCGGGAACGACTCTCACGCTTCCGGCTCGGTTTCTTCTCGTCGGGGCGACCAATCCATGTCCGTGCGGTGGCGGTGGACCCGGCGCGTGCATCTGCAACGACACCGCGCGCCAGCGCTACCTGCGCAGGTTGTCGGGACCGTTGCTTGATCGTTTTGATCTGCGCGTTGCCGTTGCAGCCACGTCTCCCGACGATCTGCTCGAAACCGAACCTGCCGAGTCGACTGCGGTGGTGAGAAGCCGCGTCGACGCTGCACGCTGCGCCGCGATCGCACGCCAGGACAAACCGAATGCGCGGTTGTCGTCGGCCGAACTCGACGATGTTGCGCCGTTGTCCGAGTCGGCGCGGAATCTGCTCCACACCGAGCTCGAGGCGGGTCGTCTGACGGGTCGCGGGTTCCACCGGGTTCGCAGAGTTGCCCGCACGCTTGCCGACCTCGTGGGTGATGCATCCGACACGGTCGATGGTGAACACGTTCGCGAGGCGATCGCACTGCGCGCGCGACTCGGTGGTGTGCGGTGAGCGATCTTCCTGCTTGGGCTTACGCCGCGGCCCTCACGCGCGTACCGGGTTGCGGTTCGACCACGGCCTACCGCCTGCTCGTTCTGCACGATCCGTCCGAGGCGTACGAGCGTGCCGTCGCCGGCGCGACCGAGCAGGGCGCACGCACCGACAGCGATGCGGTTGTTCGAATGCGGGACGATTGTGAATCACTCGGTATCGGGGTCTCGCACGTACGCGATGCGGCCTTTCCGCTTGTTCTCGCCGCGAGCCCGGGTCCTTGCGGTGTGTTCTTCTTTCGAGGAGATATCTCGCTCATCGGCGGCCGACGCGTGGGGATCGTGGGCACGCGGACCCCCACTCCTTCCGGCGTCTACACCGCCCGCGAAATCGCAGACGGTCTGGCGCGAGCAGGAGTGCACGTGGTGTCGGGACTCGCGAAAGGCATCGATGGCGCCGCGCACGACGGTGTGCGTGGGGCCGTGGAAGCACACGCGGCGGAGGGCCGCGCGATCGCAGTCGTCGGCAGCGGTCTCGACGTGGTGTACCCGCGGGCGAATGCTGCACTGTGGGAATGGGTCTGCGCCAACGGAGTTGTTTTGTCGGAACATCCACCGGGCGCGCCCGCCGAACCGCATCATTTTCCGCGACGCAACCGAATCATCGCCGCGTTGTCCGAGGTGGTCGTCGTCGTCGAATCACGCGAGTCGGGTGGCTCGATGTCGACGGTGCGTCAGGCGATCGAGCGCCAACGCGATGTTCTCGCCGTTCCCGGTTCTCCCCGCGTTGCAAGCGCGGCCGGGACGAACCTCCTCATCCAGCAGGGCTGTGGTGTGGTCACGTGTGCGGGTGATGTGCTGTCCGCACTCGCTCTCGACCACAGGTTCATCGACGTCACGTCGCGCGACGAACGATCGGCGCCGAACGCCCGCGACGTCGTCGTGCTCGAAGCATGCAGCCACGGACCCGTGACGCTCGACCAACTCGTCATCGCGACGGGCTGGTCCCTCACCGATCTTGCACTGGCGCTCGGTCGTCTCGAAGCAAATGGTTGGGTGATGGAGGAGAACGGATGGTGGGAGGCTCTACTGTTGAGGCGTGGGCGGCACGCGGGCGAACGCAATTCGTGACTGGCGCCTCGACGACTTCGTCGGGTCGCTCACATCGGCGTCGGAAAACACCCGCCTTGCCTACGAAACCGACGTCACTCAGTTCGCCGAATGGGTGGCCGACAACGGAACAAAGAAACCCGAGGCGGTCACCCGCGCACAGGTGAAGCAGTACCTGGCGCATCTCACCCGCCACGAACACGCCAAGCGCACGATCGCGCGCAAACTCGCCGCGTTGCGCAGGTACTTCGGCTGGCTGGTACGAGAGTCGCTGGGGTCACGCCGGCGCGTCACAAACCCGACACTCGGCGTGCGTTCGCCGAGCGGCGAGGGGCGATTGCCGCGGGTGCTCGGCCCGGATCAGCTCGACGCACTCCTCACCGGAAGTCAACTCGAGGGTGACGACCCGCCGTGGCGACTGGCTCGCGACACCGCGGTGGTCGAGTTGCTGTACGGAAGTGGCTTGCGCGTCAGCGAACTCGCGACGCTCACCCTCGCCAATCTCGATCTGCGAGCGGGTGCCGCAACGGTGTGGGGCAAGGGGTCGAAGGAACGTCGCGTGCCGCTCAGCCCGCCGTGTGTCGTCGCGCTCGAGGAGTGGCTGAAGCTGCGCACGGAAATCTCGAAGGCAACGGGAGTACGAGCGCCGCTGTTCGTGAACAGTCGGGGTAACCCGCTGACGCCGCGCGACGTGCGTCGCATTCTCGACCGGCGCGCCGTCGACCCAACCCATCCACATGCACTGCGCCATACGTTCGCCACGCATCTGCTCGACAACGGCGCCGACCTGCGTGCGGTCCAGGAATTGCTCGGTCACTCGAGTGTCGCCACGACGCAGCGTTACACCCACGTCAGCCGTGAACGTCTCCAGTCGGCCTATCTCGCTTCGCACCCGCGCGCCTGATCGGTACCGAACGTGTGTGCACCACCCCTCGACAATCCGACGATGGCGGGACGTCCGCGTCGCTACACGCTCGCGTCCGCGTGGTCACACTGGTCCGCCGATCGCGAGCCACGCGCGCGTGAGTGGCTGGTCGTCAACTACTCGGGTCTCGTCAAGTTCGTTGCCGGTCGTCTCGCGGCGGGTTTGCCGAGGTCGGTCGACACCGCCGATCTCGTGAGCGCCGGTGTGTTCGGCCTCATGGACGCGATCGACAAGTTCGACCCCAACCACGGCGTGAAGTTCGAGACGTACGCCGTGCCTCGCATCCGTGGCGCGATCCTCGACAGCCTGCGCGCTCTCGACTGGGTGCCGCGGTCGGTGCGGGCCCGGTCACGGTCGGTGCAGGGCGCAATTTCGGAACTCGAGCACACACTCGGCCGTGCACCAACCGAAGAAGAAATCGCCGGGCATCTCGATATCGGTGTCGAGGAACTGCAGAAGTGGTTGTCCGACATTGCGGCCGGGAACGTGGGGCCGCTCGACCACGTCGTGGCGGACGCGGCACCGCGCGCCGACGGAGCCGATGCCGCACTCGAAGAACGAACCTTGCGCGACCACATGCGCACCGAAATCAAAAAACTGCCCGATCGTGAACGCACGGTTCTTGTTCTCTACTACGAGGAAAACCTCACGCTGTCGGAAATCGGCGAGGTGCTCGGCGTCACCGAAAGCCGTGTCTCGCAGATTCATTCAAAAGCGGTGTTGCAACTTCGTTCACGTCTCGCCGCCGCAGAGTTCTGACGGGGCCAACCCGTGTTGTAACCGGGGCAACCCGTGATCGCTGCACTCGCCGCGGTGGTCTGCCTCAGCGCACCCGCGATCGTTCCGGTCGACGGTCGCGTCGTCGATTGGTTCAGGGCGCCTGGCTGCGCCTGGTGCTCGGGGAACCGTGGCCTCGAATT
>RGCG01000094.1 GCA_009919275.1 Actinomycetota bacterium | reverse complement strand
CGAGCAGTTGAACCTCGCGCGGGATGCCGCATGGCAGACCGTCGACAGCCGACTGCTCGGCCTGTGCGAACAGCGCATACGTGAAATTCTCGGTGTCACCCCTCACCTGGGACACCGTGTTCGGAGCACCGCAATGAGCGCGCGCGTCCCCCGCATCGCAGCCGGAACCTACACCGCGGCGCCGTTGCGCAAGCCGCTCGGCGACTGGCAGGCCGCCGTCGTGCGCATGTCGAATCTCGACCCGGTCACCACCGAAATCATTCGCATGCGTTGCGCGGTGTACCACGATTGCAAAACTTGACTGAGTGTCCGCTTGGCGGTCGCCAAGCAAGAAGGTCTCGATGAACCCACCATCGAAAAGGTGAAGGCATACGAAGCAAGTGACCTGACGGAACGACACAAGGTCGCCCTCCGATTCGCCGACGCCATCATGACCCAGCCGGGCCAAATCAGCGACGAGCTGCGTTCCGATCTGTTCGTTCACTTCACCCGCGAACAGATCGTCGAAATGACCGTCGACGTCATGAAGTGGAACTACCAGAAGATTCCCGTCTCGTTGCGCAACGACTTCGAAGTGAAAGAGGGCGAGCTCGTCCCCCTCGTCTTCGACGAGAACGGCCACTGGGTCAAGCCCTCCTGATCGACCACCTCGAATCGCGCAAGACCGGCTCAAGCACCAACGGCTTCGGGCCAATGGCTGAATAAACACCGGTTCAAACGGGGGGTAAGGTCGTGTCGTTGCGACGGAGGGAATCCCGATGAAATTCAAGTCGAAGTGGGCCTATTTGACGGCCGCCGCGTTACTACTCGTGGCGTGCTCGGAATCATCCTCGTCGGGCGGCACCGCCGACAGCAGGGTGAAGAACGAGGCCCTGACAGTCGTCGCTCCGGTGATCGACAAGATCGAGCCCGGCGATTCATCACTGACGGTGTACGTCACGCTGCCCGACGGGATCGCACCGAACACGTGGTTCTACCAAATCACCACCGACACTCCGAACGCGGCAAACCCTTATCTCAACGGCACCGAAACGGTGCGCAATGCTCCCCCCAGCTTCACCATCACCGGCCTCACCAACGGTGCCACCTACACGGTGCGCGTTGCCCACTGGAACGGCGAGACGTCCACATACACGTCGGCGACCGCACAAGCAGGCGTGATCGCCACGACAACAATCCCGAGCACCACCACAACCATCGCACCGACAACAACACCGGCGCCCACCACAACCGTTGCAATTTCGACGTGCAATATCGGCGGTGACTGCAAGATCGGTGACATCGGCCCCGGCGGTGGCGTCGTCTTCTACGACGCCGGATCAGTCCAACCATGGGGTCGCTACCTCGAAGCAGCGCCAAAAGACCTCGACCGTGGTCAATTCGGATGCATCGGCGCCGAGCCGCCGGGCAATGCAGCCATGGGCGCCGGCTTCGCCAACAGCTACGAAATCAACCTGTCGACGTGTGCCAGCAACAGTGCCGCAACGGCAGCCTTCGCATACAGACTCAACGGCAGTACGGGCTGGTACCTGCCCTCGCGCAGCGAGTTGAACGAACTGTGCAAGTACGCCAACAACCAGGTCACGGGCGACCCAACAAAGGCCTGCACGAAGGGAACCTCGCTGCGCGCGGGTTTCGCGCCCACCTTCTACTGGTCGTCGACGCAGAACGGCCCAAACCTCGCCTGGTACCAGAGCTTTGTCACGGGACAGCAGGTTGGTTACGGCAAGCCGTCGCTCGCCGCCATTCGTCCGATTCGTGCGTTCACGAACAAAGACGGCATGACCGTGCCGACAACGGTTCCGGCCGTGCGTTGCGATCGCGGTGGCGAATGCAAGGTCGGCGACACCGGCCCGGGCGGCGGCACCGTCTTCTTCGTTGCACCGACACTCCAATCATGGGGCCAGTACATGGAGATCACAAAGTCCACTCTCAACATACCGGGCTGGGGTTGGGGCTGCGCCAATACGGCAAACCTCACGACGAAACTCGACTTTGGTTCGGGCCCGACAAACACTCGAGCACTTGTCGCATCGAACTGCTACGCAGCCGTCACGGCCGACAATTACGTGTCGGCCACCGGCGTTGACGACTGGTTCCTGCCGTCTGATGCCGAATTGGCTGAAGCCGCAAAGGCCCGAAGCTTCAGCGGTGTCGCCGCATGGTCGTCCTCGGACAACGGCTGTTTACGGGGCTTCTGCTTTGCGTATTCCCGTTCACCCCAAGGAAGTCGGGGAGACGTTTCCCGAACCTCCAGCGCTGGTCAAGGCGTATTCGCAGTTCGTATGTTCAAGAAGGTCGGATGAGCAACATGAAAAAGTCACTCGCACTCTTTGCCGCTCTTGCGCTCGTTGCATCGGCCTGCGGACCATCGGAAAGCGCGGTATCGAACGGTCGCGTGAAGAACAATGCGCTGCCGACATCCACTACCGCCACTGTCCCGGGGACCCCTCCGCAGATCTTCCTGAAGATCGACACGATCGACTTGGCCAAGGAAGCACTGCAGGGCACGCCGAAGTTCGTCGCTCAACTGCGCTGGTCGGCACCCCTCAATGATGGTGGCTCGCCGATTACCGGCTACGAAATCCAGTTCCGCTGGAACGCCTTCGAGCGCAGCAAAAGCAACTTCGAAAGGTACAAGAACTGGACCTCATGCGCCGAGGAAGATCGCATCGTGCCCGGTACTTTCCCGGCATGTTCGGCTGCCAAAACGTCGACAGCGACAACGGCCGAAATCTCTTCCGATTATTGGCAAAGCTTTTCGAAAAAAGAAGAGAGTCACCTTGTCCAAGGGTTGGAATACCGCGTCGCGGCAATCAACGCGATTGGTCTCAGTGACTTCTCCCCGGAAACCCAACAAACATGCAAGTACGGCGGTGCATGTGAGTTCGGTGACCTCGGACCGGGTGGCGGAGTCGTGTACGACGTTCCCCCGGCATCGCCAACCAGAACCGGATGGATGTCCAACGGCGCGTCCGAAGTTGCAGGCGCCGATTGGGAATACAGTGCGAAACACAGCTGGGCCGCAATGGTGTGGGCCGGCGAAACCAATTGTCCGGGATGGTCGTGCTATGCGCCGACCCCTCCCCAACCTTGCCTGAAGACAAATACGTCTCCCGTGCGGTACGCATCAAGCTACGACACGTGTCTCAGACGAGATGCGTGGCACCTCCCGTTCGCGATGCCCATGAACAACACCGCTGAGTGGCGCCCGTTGTGCAACAGGTTCGACGACTTGAACCGCACCTGGGCCAAGCTCAGGGGAGGAAACGGCGTCTTCTACTGGAGCGCATCGAAGCCAATCATTCCCGCCGGAATCTCGATCAATCTCTCCGTCACGAACGTTGTGACAATCATCAGTAGCCCTGGTATTGGCGCCCTCGCCGAAGTTGCTCAAGACAACTACAACAACTGGTCGACATCATCGATTGTGCAAACACAGGCGATTCGCTTTCCGTGCGAGTCTGCAACGAAGAACGTCACTGGTAACTACGACAGCCAGGGTCAATTGAAGGCAAGTGACGGCTCGACCTATCACGACAACTCGGTTAGGTCGAGTATCGGCAAAAAGGAGAATCTGTCCCGACCGATTCGCTTCTTCACCACCAACAAGGCCGCAATTGCACCCCAGGTAGCGCCTCGCCTTGTGGCCGCCACCGGCGATGGTGGCGTTGCCCTGGCGTGGACGGCGGGCACGCCCAGCACTTCACTCGCAGCAGCCATCGCAACAGCGCAAATTCTGCCACTCACGTCGTATGCCATCGAATACAAACCGTCATCCGCTGCAGAGTGGACGCGTGTTCCTGGTTCAAGTTCGGTGAACATGTCACGGGTCATTGGAAACGAAGTTCTCAAGTCGAACGTCGCATACGACTTCCGTGTCGCCGAGGTCAACAGCTTGGGAGTCGGCCCCTTCTCCGAAACTGCAACGGCAACTCCGGGCAAGTTCGTCCAGCGCGCACTCTCGGTGACGACAACGTCGGGAACTTTTCCCAGCGTTGATCTTGCAACATCGGGCGGCGAAGGCTCGGGGGCGGTCACTTACGCTGCTGCGAACGGCACCGCGACGGGCTGCAGCATTCAGGTGAATCGCCTCTCCGTCACCCGCACGGGCACCTGCATCGTTACCGCGACGAAGGCCGGCGACGGTAGTTTCCTTGCCGCATCGTCCGCACCACAGACCGTTGCAGTTGCCCCCGGCCCGCAGGATCCCCTGTCCATCACATCTCTGACGTCACCATTTGATAAGCCCCTCCCCCTCGTTGCCGAAGGCGGCAGCGGCGCCGGAGAAGTGACCTTCACCGTCGGTGAGTTCGATCGCTCGGTGTGTTCCATCACAAGCAACAAGCTCACGTTTGCGCCGCCAACTCCGGGTACCGGTTCGTGTCGTGTCGCCGCGACCAAGGCTGCGAGCGACAACTTCGTTGCTGCTACGACTGCGTTGACAACGATCACGTTCACCAGAGGTTCGCAGGCGCCGATCGTCATCGACGCCCCACCGTCGGTCAAGGTTCCCGCCCAAAAGGTTGTGGTCACGGCGCGTGGAGGTTCCGGACTTGGTGAACCAACTTTCAACGTTCGGAACGGTACGGCCGGCAACTGTGCCGTGTCGACAACATCGGTACGTGCCGGAGTCATCTCAACCGATGTTTCGGCGAACGGCTTTGGATCGGCGCCCCTCTCTGCGGGTACCTGCATCGTCACCGTCACGAAAGTAGGCGACGCAACGTATACAGCGGCCACGTCCAGTGAAGCCACGGTGACGTTCGGCAAGGGACCCCAAGAGTCACTGAGGTTCGCGGCGGACGCTGCGACCGCGGGTGCGTTCACCGGGCTGGAGCTCCAAACTGCAGGCGGATCAGGAAGTGGTGCGGTCACGTTCTCGATCGTCGACCGCAATCCCTCGACAAGCGCCTGGAGCAAGGCTCCGAATTGTCGTGTCGTTGGATCGCGGTTGGTTGCCGATGCGCCCGGCGTGTGCTGGGTCACTCCCACCAAAGCGGCCGACAATACGTACGAGGCCACGACCGGCACGCCGACTGAATTCAAGCTCAACCAGGCGCCCCAACCGCCGCTCACGGTCGCTGTCTTGCCGGCCACGGGTGCGGTCGGCGTCAGCACCACGGTGACACTTTCGGTGAACGGTGGCGCAGGTACCGGAGCGATCACGCGTGGTATTCGCAACGGCACCGCCAGAGGATGCGCACTCACCGGCAATTCCATCACCGCCGAAAGCGTGGGTACCTGCATCATCACCGCATCCAAGGCATCGGACAGCTCCTATAACCCTGCTCAAGCCGAAACCACCTTCACGATGACGATTGGACAGCAGGCGGCACTCAGTATTCCTTCGGGACTGCGTGGCCAGGCATTGGCGCTCGACATCCCCGTCGCCCTGTCAACATCCGGTGGCTCGGGGTCGGGCGCGGTCACTTACACGGTCACCGATGCGGGCACTGCACAGTGCACTCTCGACGGAAACAAGGTGTCGGCACGCTCGGCCGGACAATGCAGTGTGTCGGCAACGAAGGCGGGTGATGCCTCGTTCGCCGAGGTGAAATCCGCCGCAGTTCCGGTTGTTTTCGACATCCGCGTCGGAGACAGGGCCGAGACCGGCGGCACCATCGCCTACGTCGCCGATACGCCACAACCATGGGGTCGTTACATCGAACTTGCCCCCGCGAATTGGAACGGAGCGACCGCGCCACTTGTCGAGTGGGCCGCTGCATTCCCGCTGGTCGATGCGTACCGCGGCGGTGATCGCCTCGACTGGCGTTTGCCGTCGAACGCCGAAAAGGCACTCATGGGGTCGAGCTTCCCGTCCAACACATGGACCTTCGACGCAGCACCCGGCGGTACTGCCGGGGTGAGGCCGATTCGTACATTCGGTTGATGAACGATTGAGTACGGTCTTCGGAATGAAGGCCGTACTCATCGTTCTCACAAACCCGGCGTCGACTCAGGTCGAAGCC
>RGCG01000093.1 GCA_009919275.1 Actinomycetota bacterium | reverse complement strand
GCATCCCTGATAAGGATGAGGTCCCAAGTTCGATTCTTGGTAGCCCCACCAGAGTTCGCAATTAGCATGCTGTTCGTGACGGAAGCGTCGGATTCAACACCCAAGTCACTTTCCGATCGGCTACCTCCGTCAGTTATTTCGCTGGGTTATCGGTTGGTGTTCAGGAAGCGTCGGATTCCCGAAGGGGTTTTTCCGATCGAGAACCTGATTGGCACTGGCCTCGAAGTGGGTGGCCCCAGTCTCTTCTTCAAACATTCGTTTCCCGTCTATCGCAGCGCAGCACGTGTTGACGGCTTGAATTTCGCCGGCGTGACAATGTGGGAGGGAAGCATTCGCGACGGCGACCCCTATTCATGTGCAGGCCAAGAGCTCGGCACTCAATTCCTCGGTGAGGCGACATCATTGTCGATGTTCCCGGAACAGTCCTTCGACTTCGTCCTCTCGTGTCACAGTCTCGAACACGTTGCGAATCCGCTGAAGGCGCTTGCCGAATGGAAGCGAGTAGTCCGCCCCGGCGGACATCTCGTTCTCGCGCTGCCCAATAAGTCCGCGAACTTCGACCATCGACGCCCAACAACGTCAATGGAGCATCTGCTGGCCGATTTTGATGCAGGCGTTGGCGAGGACGATCTGACCCACCTCGCGGAGATCTTGGAACTCCATGATCTCAAGCGCGATAAGGCCGCAGGCACTCATGAGGAATTTGCGCAGCGTTCACGGTCGAACTTTGTCAATCGCGGTCTGCATCATCACATCTTTGACCTCGATCTCCTCCGAGAAGTATTTCGCTTTCTCAACGTAGAAGAGGTTGCGGGTCACAGTTCCTACTACGACCACTTGATCGTCGGGAAGGCCTGACCGACCTGCCGACCGGAAAGCAGAACTGCCACGAGGTCGGACGAGGCGCACTCGGTCAAAGTGCACGACGCGGCTGGATTACGACAGCGCTGCGGCGAAGGAGAACGGGCAAAGCCCGCTCTTATTTGGCAACGGCGCGCACCACGACGGTGATCGTGCGTGTGGTCTTGGGAATCTTTCCGGCCTTCGCGGTGGTAAGGGACAGCGTGCACAGCGCGCCGTCCTTGGGTGTCGTGAACAGCTTGCCGTCGTTGGTCACCTTGCAGCCACCCGTAGCCCGCCAGGTTTGTTTTCCGGTCGAGGCGGGCGTGATCAACTTGGTTGGGTCGATTCTCGAGTCGCGGGTAAGGACGCGCACCGGCTTGATGCCAATCAACGAGTTGACTGCGGCATCAGTGCTCGACGCGCTGACCGTCTTGATGTCGAAGGTGTAGGTCGTCCACGGCTCGAGCTTCTTGAAGACGCATGACGTGGTCGATGTGGTGCACTTCTGGCCCCCGGGAGTTGCGGTCACCGTGTATGACGCGGACGACCCAGCCAATGCGTCGGGCACTGACCAACGAACATCGACTGCTCGGTCGGCTGGTGTACCGAGGACGGTGATGATTGGTCGCGTGGTGGGGTTCACCTGAACAACTTCTGGCGGAACAACGATGCTGGCACTGAGCCCTGGTGGTGCAGCGACGACCGGGGCGACGACAGTTTGCTCGGCTGTCGAAGACGCAGCGCTGGAAGGCACCGGTGAGACTACCTGTGCTGCTGCTGTTGACCCGGCGCCCAACTCCCCGCGCGAGTCATTGATTGCATCAGCGACTCGTCTGATTGCGGGGTCCGGTGTCCGTGGTGTGAAGTTGATCGGCAACCCAGCGTCGTTCAAGAGGATCGCGTAGGAGTATTCGCCCTTCACGGAAAGATCGAACTCGCTGTCAATATCTGATGGCACGTTGAATTCGAGGCCGATAGTGGTGACCAAGATGTTGCCGTCGGGACTCACTGCGAGAGATGGAACGCCAAGAGGCACCTCGGCACCCAGTTCGTAGAGAGAAACTGAACTAGTACCGGACGCCCCGAAAGTTGTGTCGAGTTGGCCATCGCGTGTGTATCGGCGAATTTCGCCACCGCCCAGCGTTTTTGGTCGTTGTGCTTCGGGTTGGCTCACTTGCGCGAACCTCACACTGTCGCGGTCGTGCTGCGCCGCAGGAGCCATCACCACGTCGCCATTTTCATCCAAGAAGCGAAGGCCGGGCATCGCGACAACAAGTCTTCCAGCGGCGTCGACAACCGCAGTGCGCGCGACCTGCAATGACATCGCGTCATCGGGGCAGGAGCAGTGGGCAAGCTCCGGAAAGGAAACGGCTAATTCGGGCTTCGATGCGTCGACTTTTCCGGCGGGCGTGAAGCGAACCGACAGAATCTGAAATGGGAATTCGCCCGACAAGCTTTGTCCGAACACCCACCGTGACACTAATGCGTCAAGCGAACCGTCGCTTTGAACTGCAAGACGCGAAAAGAAATACCTACGCTGATCGATCGCGAGGCCCGGAAAATCGACGAATCCGTTCACGCCGTAGCTCTTGTCATAGGCGCCGTCCGTCAACGACAACTTGGCAACTCCGAGACCCGAGAGCGTGAATCCGCTGATGTAGAAACTGTCGACTCCGTCGAAGGCGTGCAACGATTCACGCGAATAGAACGGGAGGAACCCACCCAGTTCGAGATTCGTCGTGCCGATCAACGCCCCGTCGGCTTTGTAGTGTCCGATCCTGTACGTCACCCGAACCGCGTCGCCGCTTCTGGAAGGCGGCTCGTAGCGGTAACTGAGTGTGTACAACGAGCCGTCACGTGCCGGGTACAACCCGGATGTCTGGACTAGGTCGAATTCGTCGTCGCCTTCACGTTTGGGCAACGGTGCGATTCCGTTGGCCGAACCGTAGGGCGATCGTGTTGAACCGGATCGGTCAACCATGAGATAGCCGCTGCGCGAGGCGACCGTCCCGACTGTCGATTCGTCAGAATACCCGGTTGCGGGAACGTTCATGAAGACGTCATCACCGACGTAGTTGATGCGATCGTAGGAGTGGACGACCGTGCATAACGCGGCAATTGAACACCGAGGTGGTCTCCAAGGTCGGCCGACCGGCCGAACCGCGTCATGTTGTCGGTGAAGGTCAGCGCCTCTTGTCGGTCGTCGGCCTCGATCGTGATGGACGTCAATGCTTCGTTCGACCCCGTCCCAAAGTCGATGTCAACGATGTTCCAGAACGTGACACCTTCGGGGGACTCGTTCTGTTCGCTAACCAAAACAACTGTTGGCTGCCCGAAAGCGGTTCCGTCCGCGGCGAATTCGCGGGACGCGACCAACCGCTCATAGACGGTGGTCTCGCCGCCGTCGTCGCTCACGACTTTGCGCCACGTGAGACAGCTGTAGACGGCAAGAATCCGGCCATTCCGTTTGCTCGCAAGAGTCGGGCGCGTGCAAGAAAAATACTGGCCGGCTGCAAGATCAACTTTGGTTGGTGGTGCAAGGTCAACGCGCCCGCCGTCGCCGAACGCAGTGTCGAGACCTTTTTCGGTCCAACGCCACATGTCCCACTTCCCACCCGTATTCGACTCGGAGCCGACTACCAGGACACCACCATCGTTGTCGACAGTCAGCGAATTGAGGTCTTGCGTATAGACAGGAGTGATGTCGAGAAAGCCGCCGGTTCCAAATGTCGGGTCGAGTTCACCCGTCGCCGAGTCGTATCGCGACAAACCGACAAGCCTGTAGGTGTTCGAATCGAAGCTTTCGACACGGGGAACAACGAAGCGCCCGTCGTCGCCAAGGGCCGGCTGCACAAACGCTTCACCTTTCACCACGACGCGCCGCACGGCGTCGGTGCCGAATGATGGGTCGAATCCGCCGTCCGAAGCGACTCGAACGAGAGACACTTCACTTCGAGTCCCCTTGGCGTCCATGACGAGGGTTGTCAGACCAATGAGAGTAAAGAAGCCGTCGCTCTGTTCGCGGTCGGTGAGGTGGAGCGGTATGAAGAGAGACGCGTCCCCAATGCGATTGCGGGCAACACCGTCGATCGCCGATGCGAAGAGCGTGGGCCCGCCGACGTTTCGATCGCGATCACCGCTTGTTGACTCACTCGCCCCGCAGGCGGCGATGATCAGTGCGCCGGCCAAACAGGTGGTCGCAAAGCTGATTGGCTTGCGCAGTGAACGACGAACAGACATGGGACCCTCCCCGGGGCAACGGTTTAACCCTTGAACCGAAATTCAGTCTAAAGAGGTTCGCCGTGAGGTGTCGTCGGGCCCACCGTTAGGCTTCGGGGTCTATGAAGTTCATCCGTCGGGCCCTCTTGGCGCTGAGTGTCGCGGGGGCCATCGCCGCCGCCCTGCGTGTGAAGGGCAAGGGTGGCGTGCCGCCCCAGCAGGGTGGCTGGCGTGACATTGCTTCGCCCAAGTAGGCAGCGATGATCGTCGTCGCAGGCACCGGGTTGGTGGGCACGCATGCTGCCGACCAACTGCGTCGTCGCGGCCACGAAGTGCGTTCGGTCTCGCACAACACGGTGAACGAAGTCGACCCTGCAGCAACCGAGGTGGTGCTGTTGGCCCACGCGGGCGACCACGTGCGTACCGCGCGACGTTTCCTCGAAGCCGGTTGTCACGTGGTGTCGGTCAGCGACGACACCAAAGACGTTCTCGCACTGCTCGACCTCAACGGTGATGCGTTGGCTGCGGGGCGAACGTTGATCGTGGGAGCGGCGTGCTCGCCGGGTCTTTCGGGTTTGTTGATTTCCTATCTCGGCGCGAAATTCGACCAATTCGACGAGGCCCACGTTGCGGTTCATGGCACGGGTGGACCGGAATGCGCGCGGCAACATCACGCCGTGTTGTCGGGTACTGCCCTTGGTTGGCACGAAGACGACTGGTTGCGCCGACCCGCGGGTAGTGGTCGCGAGCTGTGTTGGTTCCCCGAACCCATCGGTTCACGCGACTGCTATCGGGCCGACCTTGCCGATCCGCTGTTGGTGAAACATGCATTCCCGCACCTTGCGCGGGTGAGCGCACGTACGTCGGCAACCCGCCGTGACAGGTTGACGGCCCGCTTGCCGATGCTCACCCCGCCACGCGCCGGTGGCGACATGGGAGCACTGCGCGTCGAGGTGCGCGGCGTGCGCGGGGGAGAGCGCGCCGTGGAAGTGGCCGGCACGGCCCACCCGATGGCACAAATCGCCGGATCGGTTGCGGCGTCGGCCGCACACGAACTGCGGCGTCAGGCGCATTTCAATACGCCCATCGCGCCGGGAGTTCTGGCCCTCGGAGACGCGGCGTTGCCGAACAACGCGATTCTCGACGACATCATGCAAACGGGCATCCGCATCCAGGCCTTCTACGGAGTGCAGTAGTGAGTGAACTCGACGACGTTGTGCTGGCACGACTCGTCGCATCTGATCAGCGCTACACGCCGGCGCGGCGCGCATTGGTTGCCGCACTGCGCTCCGCCGGTGGACCCGTGTCGATTCAGGAAATCCAACGACTCACCGACGACTTGCCGCAGAGTTCGGTTTACCGAAACCTCGAGGAGTGTGGCGCAATGTTGGATGTCACGGTGCCTCCGGCAATCGAGCGCCAACTCGACGAAGCGCTGGCGAAGCTCGCCGAGGGCAGCGGATTCACGCTGCACCATCACCGCCTTGATCTCGTGGGAAGATGCGCCAAGTGCAAATGAACAGGGCGCAAATGAGCAGGGCGCAGATGAAGTCGAACAAGTGGTTGGTGCGCAACACCGGCCCCACCCCGTGGTTGCCCGAGGCACGGCTTGTTGCGTTGCCCGACCGTGGCGAGATGTTCTTCCGTCATCACCGGCACCCCGACCCGACCGCACCCACACTGTTGTTGTTGCACGGGTGGACGGCGTCGAGCGACACGCAGTTCTTCACTGCGTACGAAGAACTGGCCAAGCACTATTCGTTCATCGGCATCGATCACCGTGGCCACGGTCGCGGTCTGCGACCCAACCGTACGTTCAGTCTCGAAGAATGCGCCGACGATGCGGCGGCACTTGTGCGATGGCTCGCGCCCGACCATGCGATCAACAAGGTGATCACCGTCGGCTATTCGATGGGTGGG
>RGCG01000092.1 GCA_009919275.1 Actinomycetota bacterium | reverse complement strand
AACCTGTCGCAGTTCTACGGCGCAGCCGAAGACACCGACTACCTCGCCGGTATGGCAGCTGGCGCTGCTTCAAAGACCGGCAAGCTCGGTTACCTCGGTTCGTTCGGTATTCCGGAAGTCGTTCGCGGCATCAACGCATGGACGCTTGGCGCTCGCGCGATGAACCCCGACGCGACCGTGAAGATCGTGTGGGTGAACAGCTGGTTCGACCCGCCGACCGAGCGCAAGCAGGCCGAAGCACTCATCGCCGCGGGCGTCGACGTTCTCGGTATGAAGGGCATCGACTCGCCGGCGACCGGTGACGCAGCCAAGGCCGCGGGCATTCCGTGGGCGGGCTACAACCGCGACAACAGCGCGAACTACGCCGACGTGTGGTTGACCGGTACCCAGTACCACTGGGACGTCTACCAGATCCCACGTCTGCAGCAGGTTCTCGATGGAACGTGGACCGCAGGCAACTATTACGGCAACATTGGCGACGGCTTCGTGAGCCTCTCGACCTACGGCGACCTCGTCTCGGAAGAGACGCGCGCCAAGATCGAAGAAAAGAAGGCCGAACTCGCAGCCAACCCGGGTGGTGAATTCACCGGACCCATCGTCGACACCGCAGGCAAAGAGCAGCTCGCCGCAGGCAAGCAGCACACCTACGAAGAATTGATGGGCATGCAGTACCTGGTCGAGGGCGTCGACGGCGAAATTCCTGCCGGCTGATCCCACTGATCACACATCACACTCGTGAGAGGGGCGGGCCTTTGGGCCCGCCCCTCAGTGTTTCTA
Source organism: Actinomycetota bacterium (assembly GCA_009919275.1). GTDB lineage: Bacteria > Actinomycetota > Acidimicrobiia > Acidimicrobiales > Ilumatobacteraceae > F1-20-MAGs119. The sequence goes on along the minus strand of RGCG01000092.1, from coordinate 5,220 downwards.
CTAGCGTCTCTCGGGAATTGGGGATTCGTCAGTGAGGGGCTTGTGAGATGACGAACAGCGCGGTGCGCATGACGGGAGTCGTGAAGCGATTTCCCGGAGTCGTCGCAAACGACGGCGTGAACTTCGAGGTACTGAAGGGCGAGGTTCACGCACTTCTCGGCGAGAACGGCGCCGGTAAGTCCACCCTTTCGAACATCCTCACCGGTCTCTACCGTCCCGACGAGGGAACAATCGAATTGAACGGTTCCCCGGTCGTCTTTGGATCACCGAAAGCGGCACTCGACGCCGGCATAGGAATGGTGCACCAGCACTTCCGCCTCGTCGAGCCGTTCACCGTCGCCGAAAACGTGATTCTCGGCAATCCCGAAACGCCTTTCGTCATCGACACGGGTACAACCGCCGAGCGCGTCGCGGAATTGGCACGGCGGTACGACATGGCCGTCGATCCGAACGCGAAGATCTGGCAGTTGAGCGTCGGCGAGCAGCAGCGTGTCGAAATTCTGAAGGTGCTCTACCGCGGTGCGCAGGTTCTCATCCTCGATGAACCAACTGCGGTCCTCACCCCCATCGAGGCAGAAGCCCTTTTCCGAACGCTCCGCGCGATGACAGCCGAGGGACGAACGGTGATTTTCATCTCCCACAAACTCGACGAGGTGATGAGCGTTTCCGACCGCATCACGGTGCTTCGGGGCGGACGCACGGTGGGCACGGTCAACACAAGGGACACGTCAACGCGCGAGCTGGCGAGCATGATGGTCGGACGCAGCGTCGAGTTTTCACGCGTCGTGCGACAGAGTCCGGCCGACCCGGGAAACGTGGTTCTCTCACTCACCAACGTCAACTGCGAGGACGACAGGGGCAGGCAGGCACTCCACGAAGTCACCGTCACGGTCGGACGCGGGGAGATCGTCGGTGTGGCCGGTGTGGCCGGCAACGGACAGCGCGAACTCGCCGAGGTCATCGCCGGAATGCGCAGTTCGACCGGTGGGACAATCACTGTGAGCGGCAACGAGGTGCCGAACGGAAGGGCTCGTGCGGCAATTGCGGGCGGTGTTGCCCACGTTCCCGAAGATCGATTGCACACGGGTCTCGCGGCCGGTCACTCGGTCGAAGACAACATGGCGCTGAAGAACTATCGGACACCGCTGCTGTCACGTTTTGGCTTGTTGAAGCGGAACGTCATCACGTCACAGGCCGGAGATCTCGTGTCGAAGTACGACGTCAAGACTCCCGACACCGCCACCCCGGTTCGCCTGTTGTCCGGCGGCAACGTGCAAAAGGTCCTGCTCGCACGTGAGTTCTCGACCAATCCAAGGGTGCTCATTGCAGCGTCGCCGACGCGCGGACTCGACGTCGGTGCGATCGAGACGGTGCGCGGTCGTCTCGTCGAGGCAGCCGACAGCGGAGTCGGCATTCTCCTCATCAGCGAGGACCTCGAGGAGATCATGTCCCTCGCCGATCGCATCGTCGTGATGTACGAGGGTCGTCTGGTTGCCGACATCCCCGCCTCCCAGGCAACCCGCGAACAATTGGGCCTCTTGATGGGCGGAGCGAAGATGGAGGTCACGCGGTGAAGTCACCGATCAGACTTGAACGACGTCTCGAACAGCCGCGCTGGTTGAACTGGGCGATTCCCCTGATCTCGCTCCTCGGCGCGCTCGTCGTCGGCGGTCTCGTTCTTCTCGCAACCGGAAAGAACCCGCTCGATGTGTATTGGCGAATCCTCGACCGCGGTTTTCTGTCCGAGCGATCGATCACTGGAACTTTGCGCACCGCGACACCGCTCGCGTTCACGGGCCTCTGTGCGGCGGCGGCATTTCGCCTTGGTGTCATCAACATCGGTGGCGAGGGTCAGCTGTACGTCGGCGCCGTCGGCGCGGCGCTCGTCGGTCTGTGGATGGGTGGATCGGCACCGGTCGGCATCACCATCATCGTCATGGTGGTGGCCGGAATGGTGTTCGGTGCGATGTACGCCTCGATCGTCGGCGTGTTGAGATCGCAGTTCAACACCAACGAAATCATCACCTCGCTGATGTTGAACTACATCGCGGGCATCATCCTGAACTACCTCATCTTCAATTCGCGTTCGTACTGGCGCGACCCCCGATCCGTGGGTTTTCCCTCGGGCAAACCACTCGAAGAACGAACGCACTGGCCGACCTACGAATTGTTCGGCTTCTCGGTCGCTTTCGGTTTTCTGCTGGCAATCGCTGCCGCAGTCGTGCTTTGGGTCATCTACAAACGGAGCCGCCTCGGTTTCGAAATCGGGATCATCGCCGACTCCCCCCGCGCCGCCCGCTATGTGGGAATCCGCACGAAGTGGACCATCGTGGCCGTCACCGCGATGTCGGGTGCACTCGCTGGCATCGGCGGTGCCAGCCAAGTCGGAGACTTCGCGCACTATCTCGATGCCAAGGGACTGCAGCTGAACAACTTCGGCTACACCGGAATCGTCGTTGCGGCGCTCGCGCGCCTGAACCCCCTTGGTGCGATCCTCGTCGCGGTGCTGCTGGGTGGCCTCACAAACGCCGGGTACTCGCTTCAAGGACCCGACTTCCCGAGCGGTCTTGTCGGTACGTTGCAGGGACTCATCCTGTTCACCGCGGTCGCGGGCGAGATCCTGACGAAGTACAGATTGAGATCCAACCGCGCCGGTACCAAGGCGGTGGCAGCGTGAACAGCAACATCTTCATTGTCATCGCGGCATCCGCGATCTTCTACGGAACACCGCTCTTCTTTGCCGCGCTCGGTGGCGTTTTCACCGAACGCAGCGGCGTGCTGAACCTCGGTGTCGAGGGAATGATGCTGATCGGCGGCGTTACCGGCGCTTGGGCTTCGCTGCACGTCGGCGGCTCGGCATGGTTCACCGTTGTCGCTGCGATCTGCATCGCGATGGCAGCCGGGGCAGCCGTCGCTGCTCTGCACGCGTTCCTTTGCGTGACACTCAAGGCAAACCAAACGGTGGCTGGGCTGTCAATCACGATCTTTGCGGGCGCGGTTGGTTTGTCGAGCTACTTTGCCAATATCTGGAAAGTCGCCGAAAATCCGGTGACGCGTCAGATCCGCAAGCTCGACGTGCTCGGACTCGCCGATGCACCGATCGTTGGACCACTTCTCTTCAACCACACGATTCTCACGTACGCCTCTTGGGTCATGTGCGCGGTCGCATCGTGGTATCTCTTCCGTACCAAGATCGGCCTTCAACTACGGGCCGTTGGTGAATCACCCCAAACCGCCGACGCGATGGGAATCAGCGTCGTCAAGTACCGCTACATCCACACCATGCTGGGTGGCGCGCTCGCCGGACTCGGAGGTGCCTTCTACAGCCTTGCGATCGTGCCCACCTGGGTCGACGGTATGACAAAGGGGGCGGGATGGATCGCAATCGCCCTCGTCATCTTCGGTTTCTGGAGGCCTGGCCTCACCCTGCTCGGTGCGTATCTGTTCGGGGCACTCCAGTCACTCGGCACTGTTCTCAAGTCCCGCAGCTACGACATACCCGGCGACGTGCTCGATGCGCTTCCATTCGTGATGACAATCGTCGTTCTCGTGCTTGTCTCGACAAGGTTTGCGCACAAGCGCATCGGGGCGCCCGCCGCTCTCGGTGTGCCGTACGAACGCGAAGAACGGTGAATCAGCCGAATTCGCTCACAAACACGTCTCCGGGACTGCGGCGCGGCTGGCTGCCCGTCGGTCGCCCCGATGACTTTCCTCTCGATTCTCCGCGTCGCGTCGAACTGTTGGGTGAGGGCGTGGTTGTCGTGCAACGGCGGTCGGGACTCGCTGCATACGCGGACAGGTGTCCGCACCGCAATGCGCGTTTGAGTGCCGGACGAGTGGTCGACGACTGCATCGAATGCCCGTATCACGGCTGGCGCTTCGACGGGGCGGGACAGTGCGTTCACGTTCCGGCGCTCGGTCCGGCCGCCACCGTTCCCCCGACCGCTCACCTCTCCGCATTTCGTCTCCAAGAACGCTACGGGCTGATTTGGGTTGCCCTCGATGAGCCCGTGTGTGAGCTGCCCGAGATCCCGGAGTGGTCCGACCCGTCGCTTCGACAAATTTGGTTGCCGCCGATCGACATCAATGCCGCTGCGGGACAGTTCGTCGACAACTTTCTCGACTTCGGTCACTTCCCCTTCGTCCACGCCGGGACTTTCGGTGCGGGTGAGGACGAGTTCATTGGCGACTACGAAGTACAGCGACGTGAAGATGGTTGGGGATTCGTCGTCGAGTATCCGCACACCATTCACAACAACGAAGACCCCTTGGTGAAGACGGGAGAACATCCCCTCGTTCAGCCCAGAAACATGACCTACACCTACGGTGCGCCTTTCGCGATCGTTCTTCGACTCGAGTTACCAATCACAAGTGTGATGAATGTTCTATTCACCGCACTGCAGCCCCTGAACGAATCGACCACGCGTGTCTACACAGCGATGCTCCGCAACGACTGCGCTACGGATGCCAAAGCGCAACACGCCATCGACTACGAACTCGAGATCATGGCGGAAGACCTGAAGGTGATCGAGCGTCTGTGGGACGGCACAATTCCGCTGGGTGCGGGCCAGGCCCACACGCGCGCCGACCGCAACACGGTCGAATTCCGACGAATCATGCAACGCCTCCTCTCGGCCTGACTCCCGTCGCCTAAATTCATCCCATGGCGTCGGTCTGGGACTCGGTTGTTGGTCAAGACCACGCCGTCGGACTCTTGAAGCAGTTGGTGAACAGCCCCGTGCACGGCTACCTCCTCGTTGGTCCGGAAGGTTGCGGAAAGGAAGAGGCGGCCCGGGCACTCGCCGCGTGTCTCATCACCGGCTCCGACGATTCTTCAACGAACGAAGCGCGGTTGATCACAACCGGAAATCACGTTGACGTACACGAAGTACGCCGTGAAGGCGCCTCGATCAACGCAGAACAGGCACAAGACCTGGTTCTCCTGGCCTCACGTTCACCGGTCGAATCCCGCATGGTCGTCATCATCCTGCACGACATTCACTTCATGTCCGAAGCAGCAGTCGTTCGGCTGTTGAAGACGTTCGAAGAACCATCGTCCCAGGTTCGATTCATTCTCCTCACGGATGCGGTCGTTCCCCTCTTGGTGACGGTTGCATCACGCTGCGTCAACGTGAACTTCGGCGAGGTTGCACCTTCTCTCATCAAAGAGCGCCTTCTTGTCGAGGGCGTGTCGGAAGAGATCGCGTCGGTGGCAGCCGT
>RGCG01000091.1 GCA_009919275.1 Actinomycetota bacterium | reverse complement strand
GGCACGCAGCACGGTGCCGTCGCCACCAAGCGAGACCACGAGGTTGACGGCGTCGAAGGCGCCTGCGTCGGATGATCTCGGTTCGAGGACCACGACACCATGAGTGGTAGCCCACGCACGCACCGCTCGGGCCGCCGCCGCGGCGTCGTCGCGCTCGGGGTTGACGACAAGGCCGAGCATCCTCAACTCACGCGGGTCCGACATACCCTCATTGTGTCCGATCGGTGGGACGCGAAGCCCACACAAAGAATTCTCGGTTCCCGTCGCCTCCCGGTAGTCGGGATTCGACCGATCCCAAGACATCGCAGCCGGCAACCCGCAGGGCATCACTGACCGCTCGCACCGCCCGGTCCTGAACTTCAGGGTCACGCACCACACCGCCGGCCGGGACGTCGGCGCGCTCGGCTTCGAACTGGGGCTTGACCATGACGACAACACTCCCCCCCGGCGCGACCAGGGCGGCAAGATGCCCGGCCAAGCGGGCCGAAGAGGTGAAGCTCAGATCGGCAACCAATACGTCTGCGCCGTTTTTGTATCCCTCAACCACTGCGATGTCGGCAACGGTGACATCGAGGATGTTTCGCGATTCCCAACTGGTCACCCGCGCGTCGGTGACAAGGCGATTGTGCAGTTGCGCCCGACCAACGTCGACCGCCACCACGTGACTGGCTCCGTGCTGAAGGAGGCAATCGGTGAAGCCACCCGTTGATGACCCGGCATCGATGCAGCGACGATGCGCGACATCGAGACCAAAGTCTTCGAGTGCACCCTCCAGCTTCAAGCCACCGCGTGAGACGTACCGAGGAGGTTCGTCGGCAACTGCGACGGAATCACCCGCCGCAACGAGGCTCGAGGGATTCGTCACCACTGCGCCGTTCACGCGCACCCGATTTGCCGCCAGAGCGGCATCGACGTCAGTGCCGTCGAGCAGCCGCCGTCGCACCAGTTCGTCGCGCAAAATGCGGCGTTGCGCCATCAGGAACCCAACAGCCGGTCGGCGATCTCGGCAAAGTTCGCACCCGTCATGTCGAAGTGCACACCGTCGATTGGCCCATCGCATGGCGCGAGAACCCCGGACCACACCTGCGCGTACGGCACACCCAGCGCCGAGGCGAAGGCGCCGTCGGTGCTCGGTCGGTCACCGACCATCACTTCCGGTCGACCATCGACGCGCGGAACGAGACGTCGCGCAAGGCGAGCCATGGGTTCGAAGGGCTTCCCCGCCACCAGCGGAGACACGTTCCCCGCGTAGGCAAACGCGGCGAGCATTGAACCCCCGCCCGGCCAGGCCCCTTCCGCAGTCGGGTAGGTGGCGTCATCGTTCGTGCCGACGAGCCGTGCGCCCTTCAACATGCATTCGGTGCCGATTCGCAGAGTGTCGAATCCGAACGTCTTGTGAAAAGCAACCACCACGACGTCGACGTCGGGCGCGCTGCCAACTCGGCTGCGCACGTCGTCTTCGAGAACGTCGTGCACGTCGATCACCTCGACGCCGTGGTTCCTCATCGCCTCGAGCACCCCGGGGCCCGCGCACACCAAGGCTCGCTCGCCGGGTTCAACCAACAAGGTCGCGGCCATGGCGCTCGTGATCACATCGCCACGGGCATCGATGCCGAAGCCCGCAAGTTTTGCCTCTTGTTCGGCAGGGGTCGCCGACCCATTGTTCGTGACAAAGACGACCCGCCAGCCAGCGGCCTGCAGTCGACCCACTGCGTCAGCCGAACCTTCGATGGCCGAGTGCGTGCGCCAGATCACGCCGTCGAGGTCGCTGAACACCACGCCAGCCGCTCCCGAGGTTTTGCCATGCGCCTGCGCATCTGCCACCCTGAGAGTGTGCCTCGTTTCGAACCCTTTCCCGCGTTGCGCTACCGCGATGCGGCCGATGGACTCCTCGCCTTGTCCGCTCCGCCGTACGACGTTCTCAGCGCCGACGACAGGGCCCAGTACGCCGACCGCCACCCCCGCAACATCGTCCACATCGATGTTCCCCTCGAAGAGGATGGACCGGGTCGCTACGACAAGGCAGCCACGGACCTCGCCGCGTGGCGAGCCGAGGGATCACTCGCCCTCGACCCGGCGCCGACATTCACCCTCTACCGCATGACCTTCACCGACGATGCGGGCCGGCAACGCAGCACCGTTGGAGTGCTCGGCGCGCTTGAGGTTGTCGACGAGGGTGCCGGTGGGGTCTTGCCTCACGAACGCACCACACCGAAGGCGAAAACCGATCGCCTCGACCTCACCCGCGCCACACTCGCGAATCTCTCGCCCGTGTGGGGCCTGTCATTGTGCGCCGGCCTGTCCGATCTGTTGCGTGAACCGGGCGAGGCAGTCGGAGCGTTCACCGATGAACTCGGAGTCGAGCACCGTGTCGAGCGGGTCTCTGATCCGGACCGAATTTCGGCCATCGCAGCCGCGGTCGGCTCGCAGCCCGTCGTCATCGCCGACGGTCACCATCGGTACGCAATCTCGCGCACCTATCGCGACGAAACACGCGCTGCCGGCTCGCCCGTGGCACCGGCTGCGCAAACCACCCTGACGTATGTCGCCGAACTGGTGGCCGAGCAACTCAGCATCGCAGCCATTCACCGTTTGGTGAAGAACAAGGACGCCGAGGCGATGTCGCGCATTCTGTCGTCTTGCTACGACGTCGTTACGGAAGTTTCGGTATCCCCCGAGACCCTCACGCGAATGGATGCGGAAGGCGCCATCTGTTTGGTTCGCCCCGACGGATCGGGCACGCTGTTTCGGGAACGCGCCCCTGCGGTTGCGGGAATTCGCGCGCTCGACTCCGCCCGCCTCGAACACGCCATCACGACCGGGGGCTCAAACCTCGACGACGCAGGAATCGCTTATCAGCATGGCGTAGAAGAAGTGCTGCACGCCTTGTCAAACAAAGAAGCAAGGTGCGCGGTTCTCATTCGTCCGGTTTCTCTCGCCGAGATTCGGCGCACGGCAGACGAAGGTCTGTTGATGCCGCCCAAGTCGACGTTCTTCACACCAAAACTTCGTACGGGCCTGGTGATTCGGCCGCTTGCCGGCTGACGATCAGGTGATCGAAGCGCGGTAGATGCCTTCGATCGTGTCGTCGAGCATCTTGTTGAACTCGGCTTCGCTCTGCTTTGCCGAGAGTCCCTCGGTCAACGCACGCGAGAAGCTGGCAATCACGCCCTTGTTCTGTGCGAGCTTCGCATTCGAATCTTCGCGGGAGTAACCACCCGACAGAGCGACGACCCGCACCACACGCGGATGAGCGACAAGCTCGGCGTAGAAGTTGTCGGTGTTGGGAAGCGTGAGCTTCAGCATGACCTCTTGACCCTCGGTCAGCTTGTTGAGTTCGGCGAGAATTTCGGTCTTCAGGATTGCCTCGGCCTCGGCCTTGGTTGAGCTGTTGATGTCGACCTCGGGCTCGATGATCGGCACGAGGCCAGCCCGCAGAATCTGGCGACCGACTTCGAACTGCTGTGCCACCACAGCCTTGATGCCTGCAGGATTCGCCTCTTTGATGACCGAACGCATCTTCGTACCGAACACACCCTTGGCAACACCACGTGCCAGAAGCGCATCGAGGTCGGGCATCGGTTTCATCACCTGGACGCCGTCGACCTCGTCGGCCAGACCCTTGTCGACCTTCAGAAATGGAATGACTTGCTTTTTGGACCACAGGAACTCGGCTGCACCAATGCCGTCGATTTCGCGGTCCATCGTGCCCTCAAAAAGAATCGCACCAAGGACTCGTCGACCATCGAACGCCGGACTCTTGATCATTCGTGTGCGCATGGCGTGGATGAGATCGAACATTTGGGCGTCACCCGAGTACTCAGCCTCTTCGATTCCGTACAGACGCAGAGCCTTAGGAGTACTGCCACCACTTTGGTCGAGGGCGGCGATAAAGCCCTTCCCTTCCCGCATGCGCTTCAGTTGTTCCTGGTTGATGGAGGGGCTCACGTCTTGTCGACCTTTCTTGTTCGGAATCCGACGCGCCAAACCTTAGTCATGCCCCCTGAATGGCGACGAGATCAGCCCTGTTCGGCGTGAATCGTGCGGATCGCGGCTTCAATCGCCTTGCGAACGGCAACCCGCCGCCGCATGGCGACAACGGTTTCGGCCAAGAGTTCGGTTCGGCTCTGTACGTGGCCTGCGGCCTGAAAGAACCGTCGACGCACCTTGCCGACGACCAAGATCTCGTCGCCTTCGGAAACGAGTGCCCGAACAGTGGTGATCCAATTGACCGGAACCGTCAGACGGCCTTCTTCGCCCTCTGTGACAACGTCGAACGCGGTCGCGTAGTCGCCCGACTCGAGACGACGTTCGTTGGGCTTGGACAGAACCTGCCCGGCGATGATTGCAACGTTCATGGGAACCCCCGACACGAGAATGCTGAAACGTGTCCGCACGGCATTTCCTGCGGAGAAACGGGTCGCCACGACCGATGGGGAGAAGGTACAGGGAGGGTGTGCGCTAACGCGGTGAGCCGAGCTGGCGCGCCCGATCAACCACGTCGGCAAACTCGCGGTCGTACTTCATGATGCGATCAAAAAGGCGCCGCGCATCGGCGACATTGCCGACTCGGTCGTTCAGGTCTGCCGCCACGTACCACTCCCGCAAGTGATACTCCTGGACTCGCTTTGGCACCGACAGCACAGACTTGAACATGTCAATTGCTTCGGCCATCTTGCCTTGGTCCGACAAGGCACCTGCCGCGACGATGCGTCCTTCGGCCAGGATTGCCGGATGGGGTGACAAGCCCTTCAACTCTTCCCATAGGTCGTTCACTTTGGCCCAGCGCTTCACGGCGCGATACGCATCGGCGAGAACCGGCAACACGGAGGTACGCGAGGCATCGAGCACGCGAACTGTTTCCAGTTCGTTGATCACCATGCGCCATTTCGATTGGCGATAAGCCGACAGCCCCGCGAGCTCGTGCACCAACGCCATGCTCGGCAACTGGCGGCTCAACGCGGCAAGCAACTTCGACGCTTCGCCGTAACGCTCGCGTTCGAACGCATCGATGGCCTTCTGCAAACGCTCGGAGGCTGACTTTGACTGTCGCGCCCCAACTCCGCGCTCGACCTCGCGCGCCACCGTTCCGGGCAACGGCCGGTCGGATCGCGGAATGCCCTGGATTCGCGCCGGCGCGCTGTCACCACTGGCAGCACGTCGTGCCGCACTGCGCGCGGTACCTCGCACGGAGCCTTCATCGACCCACTCGACGCGTTCGCGCTTCGGAGGAGTTGTTGGCTCGCCGTGGCCTTGCGTCCTTCGACCACCGGTTCGCGCGCGGACCTCGCGGGCTTTCTTCTCAGCCGCCGTTAATGGACGTTCGACAATTTCTTCGCGACGCGGTCGATCGTCACGACGAGGGCGATCATCGTTGCGTGGACTGCGACCGCGAGGCGCATCACCATCGCGACGCGGCCCGCCCGAACGAGGACCCGACGGACGACTCCCACGCTCACCGTATGGCTTGCGCTCACTCCGCTCACCGTATGGCTTGCGCTCGCTGCGCTCACCGTAAGGCTTGCGCTCGCTCCGCTCACCGTATGGTTTGCGCTCGCTGCGCTCACCGTATGGTTTGCGCTCGGTCCGCTCACCGTATGGTTTGCGCTCGCTCCGCTCACCGTATGGTTTGCGCTCGCTCCGCTCGCGACGCGGCGGGGAATCATCGCTGCGCGGACTGCGACTGCGAGGCGCATCACCGTCACGACGCGGCCCACCCGAGCGAGGACCCGACGGACGATCGCCGTACTTCGTAAAACTGGTTCGAGCGCCACCTTCGCGAGGCGGACGCCCGGCACCGCCTTCACGACGCGGGCCTCCGGAACGCTCTGCACCGCCGGAGCGCGGTCCGCCCGCGCGTGGAGCGCCACCGGAACGCGGCGCACCGCCGGAACGTTGTCCTCCTGCGCGCGGTGTGCCACCACGAGCACCGGAACCGCGCGGAGCAGAACCACCCCGCGGCGCACTGGGACGGCGAGGGCGGTCGTTTGGCATAGGCGCACACTCTAAGGCGGGAAAGGTGCGAAAGGTTACGATGCCCGAATGAGCGACGCGAACACGCCACAACAAGCACAAGTTCGAATGGAAATACCTGACGAACTCAAGGCTGGTGTCTACGCC
>RGCG01000010.1 GCA_009919275.1 Actinomycetota bacterium | reverse complement strand
CACGTCCCGGTTTCGTCCTCGAAGTCGACCGTTCGACGCCCCCGATTCTCTTCTGGCGGGGCGAGAACTTCTCGCTCGAAAAGCTGCCCGCCGACCGCTCGCGAGTGATCTACGCCCCCGAGCCCCACAAGGTGATCGACGACATCGACGGGGCGATCCGCCACTCCTTGCTGAACCCCATCGACATGGATCCGCTGCCGACTCTCTTGTTTGCCGGCATGAAATTGACGATTGCGTTCGACGACATCAGCCTGCCACTGCCGAAGATGACGAGGCCCGACATCCGCCAGCGAATCATCGAAGCCGTTCTCGACATGGCGGCCGAAGCTGGCGTCGACGACGTGCACATCATCGCCGCACTCGCCCTGCATCGCCGCATGACCGAAGACGAACTGCGCCATCAACTCGGCGACCGCATCTACGACGCCTTTGCACCCCGCGGGATGCTGTACCAGCACGACGCCGAAGACCCCGACAACCTCGTGCTGCTCGGCGAGACACCGCACGGCGAAGAAGTCGAAATCAACAAGCGGGCGGCCGAGAGCGACCTTTTGGTGTACGTGAACATCAACCTCGTTGCGATGGACGGCGGCTGGAAGAGCACGGCGACCGGCCTGGCCTCGTACCGCTCGCTGCGCCACCACCACAACACCCACACCATGCAGAACAGCCGCTCGTTCATGGATGCCCACAAGAGTGAGCTGCACAAGAGCAACTGGCGCATGGGCGAGGTGATGCGCAAACACGGCCCGAAGATCTTCCAGATCGAGACCACCGTCAACAACGACACCTTCCCGAAGCCCTTCGACTTCCTCGCCAAGCGCGAGTGGGAGTGGAACGGCCGTGACCGGGCCAAGTTCATCGCCGCGCAGGCCGGGCTCAACCGTACGCCGGCCCGCATGGCGCGCAACATCTTCCACGGCATCGAGGCCCCGCACAACATGACGAGCATCCAGTGCGGTGAGGTCGAAGCGGTGCACAAGATCACCACCGAAAACGTGTGGAAACAGCAACTCGTCGAAGTGCAGGGTCAAACCGACATCCTCACGATGGGTATCCCCTTCATCTGTCCCTACAACGTCAACTCGATCATGAACCCGATTCTGGTCATGTGCACGGGCCTCGGGTACTTCTTCAACCTGTACCGCGGCAAGCCACTCGTGCGCGAGGGCGGCGTCGTCATCATGACGCATCCGACGACGAACGAGTTCCACCCCGTTCACCACCCCAGCTACATCGACTTCTTCGAACAGGTACTGACCGAAACCACCGTGCCGCACGAATTGGAGGCACGGTTCGAAAAGCAGTTCGCCGAGGACGACTGGTATCGCCACCTCTATCGCACCAGCTACGCGTACCACGGCGTGCATCCGTTCTACATGTGGTACTGGGGCAGTCACGGACTGCAGCATTGCGGAAAGGTCATCATCGTCGGAGGAGACGCGCCCACGGTTCGCCGACTGGGATTCACCCCGGCATCCACGCTGAACGATGCGCTCGAGATCGCCAGCGATGTCGTCGGTCGCAGCCCAACCATCACCCACCTCCATACCCCGCCGATCATGGTCGCGGACGTGAAATAGGAACCCACCGATCATGGCCCGCGACTACCCGAAGCAGAACGTTCGCAGCGCCGCGTCGCGTCGCGTGTTGCAACGTGCCGCGGGTGTTGCCGAGGGCCTCGAGACCCTCGCCCGCAAACCGGTGAAGATCTGGCGCACGAAAGGATTCCCGTACCGTGCACCCAGCGTCCCGCGCGGCGTCGCAGTACCCGCAAAAGAGTCGACGCTCGGTGCAAACTTCGACACCGACTTCGCTCGCGGTCCCGGTGCGCGCTTCCTGCGTCGGCTGCTCGTTGCCGGCCCGGTGACGGGCATGGTGCAATTCCTCGCACGACCAAAGGTCGAGGGCGTCGATCGCCTGGCCGACCTCGCCAACAACGAGTCAATCAGTGGCGTCATCTTCGCCCCCAACCACCACTCGCATCTCGACACCCCACTCATGGTCACCGCGGTTCCCAAACCGTGGCGTGACCGTCTCGTTGTCGCCGCGGCTGCCGACTATTTCTTCGACAAGCGCGTGAAGGGCACAGTCGCCGCCATCGCGCTGAATGCGATCCCCATCGACCGGGAGACGACGAGTCGCAAGTCATCCGACGAACTGCGCCGCCTCCTCGCCCGCGACTGGAGCCTCGTCATCTACCCCGAGGGCGGTCGCTCTCCCGACGGTTGGGGCCAAGAGTTCAAGGCCGGTGCGGCGTACCTCAGCGCGAAGACCGGTGCCCCCGTGGTTCCGGTCTTCATCGACGGAACCGGTGCGATCTTCGGCAAGGGAATGAAGCGCCCGAAGCGCGGTCACACGCGCGTGGTCTTCGGCGCCCCGCTGTGGCCCGACGAGAACGAGAACAGCCGCCGCTACAGCGAACGTATCGAACGTGCGGTCACGCTTCTCGGCGACGAATCATCGACTGATTTCTGGACAGCACGCCGCCGTGCAGCAAGTGGGAACTCGACACCGCTCACCGGCCCGGACTACACGGGTTGGCGCCGTCAGTGGGCGCTGTACGACCACCGCAAGACAGGCGTCGCTGGTCAGCGCCGACGCCAGAAGCGCCGCTGGCCGGACCTCGGCTGACGGAGTTCTCGCAAATCAGCCACCCACGGCGGGAATGACAATCGCCTGACCTGCGAAGAGTTGCACGGAGTTCGCGTCGAACCATCCGTTCGCTGCCATCAGGGCAGCGATCTTCACACAGAACTTCGAACCGATCAGCGACAAAGAATCACCTGGCTGAATTTCGTACGTTCCCGCTGGACGTGCGCCGCATCCCTGGCCCGCCGGCCCTTGTGGCGTCAGTGTGGTCTGCGACATCGCTTGGTCGGTGGTCGCCTTGGCCGTGGGCGGAATGCGAAGAGTCTGGCCCGGATAAGGAAACTGCGTTACGGAGACCCAACCGTTGTACATCAGCAATTCCTCCACGCTGATTCCATACATCGTTGCCAACTTGATCGGCGAGTCTCCGAGTTCGACCACATAACTCTGCTCGACACCCACCGACCCCGGTGGCAAGGTCGTATTCGAAACCGGAGCCGTGGTGATGACGGGTGGAATCGTCGCAAAGTCTGTTGGAGCGATCGGCACAATGGTCGTCGCGGTACCTCCGACATCGCCTCCGCATGCAGAAATGCCGAGCACCAACAGCGGAGCGGTGACGACGCCAAGGGCGATCGTGGTGAATCGGGGGCCAAACCTCATTGCCAGGTCAGCGTAGGTGCCGACACGTACCTCACCGCGTCACACCAACGGTCGGGCCGTCGGTGGAATGGGTTTCGGCAGGATGGTCTCACCCATGAGGTAACGATCCACACCGGCCGCGGCGGCACGACCCTCGGCGATTGCCCACACGATGAGGCTCTGGCCACGGCCCATGTCGCCTGCAACGAAAACACCGTCGACGTTGGTGGCGTAGTCGTCGTTGCGCTTTACGTTGCCGCGTTCATCGAGGACAACCCCGAGCTGCTCGAGCCAACTGCCCTTCTCGGGTCCCAGAAATCCGAGGGCAAGAAAGACGAGGTCGGCGGGCAGTTCACGGTCGGATCCTTCAACCTTCTGGAACTTGCCGTCGACCATTGTCACTTCGTGGATGAGCAGCGCGCGCACGTTGCCGCTCCCGTCATCGACGAAGCGTTCGGTGTTGACGCTGTAGACGCGCTCGCCTCCCTCTTCGTGGGCACTGGCAACGCGATAAACCATCGCGTACTGCGGCCACGGATTGTTGCCACCACGTTCCTGAGGCGGCCTCGGCATGATCTCAAGCGACGTCACCGACTCGGCACCCTGACGCAGTGCGGTGCCGAGACAGTCCGCACCTGTGTCACCTCCGCCGATGATGACGACGTGCTTGCCGCTTGCATCGATCGGATGGTTGTCGAGGTCGCCCTCTTGCACCTTGTTGGCGATCGGCAGGTACTCCATCGCCTGATGAATGCCCTTCAGTTCGCGTCCGGGCACGTTGAGATCGCGCCACGCCGTGGCGCCACAAGCGAGAACGACCGCGTCGTTACTGGCGCGCAGTACGTCGATGTCGATGTTCTCGCCGACGATGGCGTTCGTCCGGAACTCGGTTCCTTCTTCCTTCATCTGGTCGAGACGTCGGTCGATGTGTCGCTTTTCCATCTTGAACTCGGGAATGCCGTAGCGCAGAAGGCCGCCGATGCGATCGGCGCGTTCAAGCACGACAACGTCGTGGCCGGCTCGTGTGAGCTGCTGCGCAGCGGCAAGGCCTGCGGGGCCGCTGCCGATGACCGCGACGCGCTTGCCGGTTTTGACGGTCGGCTTTTCGGGAACGACCCAGCCGTTGTTCCACGCGTGGTCGATGATTTCGACCTCGACCTGCTTGATGGCAACCGGGTCCTGACTGATGCCAAGAACGCACGCCGACTCACATGGCGCCGGGCACAGGCGACCCGTGAACTCGGGGAAATTGTTCGTTGCGTGGAGACGGTCGATCGCGTCACGCCACGCACCGCGGTAGACGAGATCGTTCCAGTCGGGAATGAGGTTGCCGAGCGGACAGCCGTTGTTGCAGAACGGAATGCCGCAGTCCATGCAACGGCCGGCCTGACGATTCAACTCGTCGCGGTCGAACGGGTTGTAGACCTCTTTCCAATCGCGCAGACGAACCGGCACCTCGCGCCTTTGCGGGCCCTGGCGTCCCCACTTCAGAAAACCTGTTGCCTCACCCACGGGCGGCCTCCATCACTCGTTCGTTGGTTTGGTCTTCGTTCAGGCCCTCGGCCTTCGCCTTTGCGATGACGTTGAGCACACTGCGGTAGTCACGCGGCATGACCTTTCGGATCTTTGAGATCTCGACGTTCCAACCGTTCAGAAGGCGCTCGGCAACCGCCGATCCGGTGTGACGCTTGTGGTCTTCCACTGTCTTTTTCAGCCAGGCAAGATCGTCGTCGTCGAGCGGCTCGATTTCCACGAGCTCGTAGTTGACTCGAGACGCAAATTCTCCGTCACGGTCGTACACATATGCGATACCGCCCGACATACCGGCCGCGAAGTTGCGTCCCGTCGGGCCGAGCACCACGACGCGACCACCGGTCATGTATTCACATCCGTGGTCACCAACACCTTCAACCACTGCCGTGGCGCCCGAGTTACGGACACAGAACCGTTCACCAACGACTCCGCGCAGGAAAATCTCGCCTCCCGTGGCGCCGTAGGCGATGACGTTGCCGGCAATCACGTTCTCTTCGGCCACGAACTTCGACTTGGCGTTGGGATGGACGATGAGCCGACCACCCGACAAACCCTTGCCGACGTAGTCGTTCGCATCACCCTCGAGGCGTATCTCGATTCCCTTCGGCACGAACGCGCCGAACGACTGCCCCGCCGAGCCGGTGAAGTGGATCTTGATGGTGCCGTCGGGAAGTCCCGCACCGCCCCACTTCTTCGTGACCTCGCTGCCGAGCATCGTGCCCACCGTGCGGTTGACGTTGTTGATGCGTACCGCGATGTCGACCGACTTGCCATCCATGATCGCGGGCTGACACTCGGCGATGAGCTGGTTGTCGAGCGCTTGGTCAAGTTCGTGGTTCTGACCGACGCTGTGGTGCAACGTCTGGTCGTACGGGTTCTGCGGCACGGCGAGCAACGGCGAAATGTCGAGACCGCTCGCCTTCCAGTGGTCGATCGCTTCGACGGCATCGATCACTTCGACATGACCGACGGCTTCCTTGATCGACTTGAATCCGAGCGCAGCGAGATACTCGCGAACTTCTTCGGCGATGTATTCGAAGAAGTTGACAACGAATTCGGGCTTGCCCGTGAAACGCTTGCGCAGCTCCGGGTTCTGTGTCGCAACACCCACCGGGCACGTGTCGAGGTGACAAACACGCATCATGATGCAACCACTCACCACCAGCGGTGCGGTGGCGAAGCCGAACTCCTCTGCACCAAGCAGTGCGGCAATCACGACGTCGCGACCGGTCTTCATTTGGCCGTCGGCCTGAACGACGATGCGGTCGCGCAAGCCGTTCAACATGAGGGTCTGCTGCGCCTCGGCGAGACCGAGTTCCCACGGCGCCCCTGCATGCTTCAGTGACGTCAGCGGGGATGCGCCCGTTCCGCCGTCGTGGCCGGAGATAAGAACGACGTCCGCTTTTGCCTTGCTGACGCCTGCGGCGACCGTCCCGACACCAACTTCGGCGACGAGCTTCACGTGCACACGCGCTGCGGGGTTCGAGTTCTTCAGGTCATGGATGAGCTGCTTCAGGTCTTCGATGGAATAAATGTCGTGGTGCGGCGGTGGCGAGATCAAACCGACACCCGGCGTGCTGTGGCGTGTCTTTGCGATCCATGGATAGACCTTGTGTCCCGGCAACTGACCACCCTCACCCGGCTTTGCGCCCTGGGCCATCTTGATCTGCAGATCGTCGGCGTTGACCAGGTACTCGCTCGTCACGCCGAAGCGCCCGGAAGCCACCTGCTTGATGGCCGACCGCTTCGAATCACCGTTCGGTAGCGGAATGAACCGCTCGGCATCCTCACCGCCCTCGCCCGTGTTGCTTTTGCCGCCGAGACGGTTCATCGCGATCGCCAAGGTTTCGTGTGCCTCGGCCGAGATCGATCCATAGCTCATTGCGCCCGTCGAGAATCGCTTGACGATCTCGCTCACCGGTTCGACTTCGTCGATCGGGACGGCCGGCCGCATTCCGGTCTTCAGCTTGAAGAGACCGCGCAACGTTGCAAGCTCGCGCGACTGGTCGTCGACCGCCGCGGTGTACTGCTTGAAGATGTCGTAGCGACCCGAGCGCGTGCTGTGCTGTAGGCGATAGACGGTCTCGGGGTTGAAGAGATGGAACTCGCCTTCGCGGCGCCATTGATACTCACCGCCGAGTTCGAGCTTGCGATGTGCCCGCTCGGCGGGACGCGACGGGTGGGCGGTGGCGTGGCGTGCCGCAACTTCGGCCGCAACATCGTCGAGACCAATGCCGCCGAGCCGCGAGACCGTTCCCGTGAAGAATTCATCGACGAGATCATTCGACAAGCCGATCGCTTCGAAAATCTGGGCGCCCGTGTACGAGGCAACCGTCGAAACCCCCATCTTCGACATCACCTTCAAAACGCCCTTGCCCGCCGCCTTGATGTAGTTCTTGCGGGCCTTTGCCGGATCCATACCACCAAGGCCGTGCAGACCAAGACCGTCCTCGTTCAGGATCATGTCGTCGATCGACTCGAACGCAAGATATGGGTTGATCGCTGCCGCGCCGTAGCCGATGAGCAGTGCCATGTGGTGCACTTCCCGGGCATCGCCGCATTCGGCGATGAGGCCGACGAGCGTGCGCTTCTTCTGTCGGATGAGATGGTGGTGCACTGCGCTGGTGAGCAACAACGAAGGGATGGGCGCGTTCGCCGCGTCGCTGTTGCGGTCGGACAAGATGATGATGCGGGCACCATCATCGATGGCCTCGACGGTTTCCGCACGCACGCGGTCGAGCGCTTCGCGCAACGCGGCACCGCCACCCGCAACACGGTAGAGGCCGCTGATCACCGCGGAGGCGAGGTGCGGCATCGTGCCGTCATCGTTGATGTGAATGATCTTCGCGAGGTCGTGGTTGTCGATGATCGGAAACGGCAGTTCCAGTTGGCGACACGCATCGGGTCCTTCGGCGAGAAGGTTGGCTTCGGGCCCAACGGTGCGGCTGACCGCCGTGACGACTTCCTCGCGGATCGCGTCGAGCGGCGGGTTCGTGACCTGGGCGAAGAGTTGCTGGAAATAATCGAACAACAGGCGCGGACGCTTCGACAGCACCGCAATCGGGGTGTCGGTTCCCATCGAGCCGATGGGTTCGGCGCCGGCCTTTGCCATCGGTGCGACGATGATCTTCAACTCTTCGTGCGTGTAGCCGAACACCTGCTGGCGGCGCAGGACGCTGTCGTGGCTGTAGATGACGTGCTCGCGCTCGGGCAGGTCGTCGAGAGCCACCATGCCCTCGGCCAACCACTCCTCGTACGGGGCAGCTGCAGCGAGGTCGGCCTTCACTTCCTCGTCGTCGATGATGCGCCCCTGCGCAGTGTCGATGAGGAACATGCGGCCCGGCTGCAGGCGGCCCTTCTTCACGATCTTCGACGGGTCGATGTCGAGCACGCCGACCTCGCTCGCCATCACAACCAGATCGTCGTCGGTGACCCAGTAACGGCTGGGGCGCAGCCCGTTGCGGTCGAGCACCGCACCGATGACCGTGCCGTCGGTGAACGCGACGCTCGCCGGGCCGTCCCACGGTTCCATCAATGCGCTGTGGTAGGCGTAGAAGGCGCGCTTCTTCGGGTCCATGCGGTCGTTGTTTTCCCACGCTTCGGGAATCATCATCAACACGGCGTGCGGCAACGAACGACCACCGAGGTGGATGACTTCGAGCACCTCGTCGAAGGACATCGAGTCGGATCCGCCCGCGGTGCAGATGGGGTACGCACGGTCGAGACCGGGCAGGTGGTCACTTTGCATCAGCGACTCGCGTGTGCGCATCCAGTTGCGGTTTCCCTGCACCGTGTTGATCTCACCGTTGTGTGCAATGAATCGGTACGGGTGTGCGAGCGGCCATGAAGGAAACGTGTTGGTACTGAAGCGACTGTGAACGAGGGCGAGCGCCGACTCCATTCGTTCATCGGACAGATCGGGATAGAACGCGCCGAGTTCGGGCGTGGTGAACATGCCCTTGTAGACGAGCGTGCGTGACGAAAGCGACGGGAAGTAGGTGCGCTGCTCGCCGGGCAGTTCGTGTTCGATGCGCTTGCGTGCGACGAACAGTTTGCGGTCGAGAGCGATACCGGTTGTGTTCGTGTCGGCATCGGTGACGAAGAGATGGCGGAACGACGGCATGACGTCACGCGCGGTCTTACCGAGGCACTCGGGGTTGATCGGTACGTTGCGCCAACCAAGCGGGCGCAGGCCCTCTTCGCCGAGAATCCGCTCGATTGCCTCGACTGCCTTTTCGGCGTCGTTGGCGTTTGCGGGAAGGAACGCCATGCCGCAGGCGTACGCGCCGGATTCGGGAAGCTCGAAACCCGCAACAGCGCGCAGGAACTTGTCGGGAACTTGAATGAGGATGCCCGCGCCGTCGCCGGTGTCAGCCTCGGCGCCCGTTGCGCCGCGGTGTTCCATGTTGCAGAGTGCGCCGATGCCGAGCGAGACGATCTCGCGGCTCGCGACTCCCTTCATGTTTGCCACGAACGAGACGCCACATGCGTCGTGTTCGAACCGCGGGTCATAGAGACCCGTCGCGGGACGGTAAAAGGGGGAATCGGTTTGCGTCGTCACAACTGACCTCTCATTCGAGGGTTCTCGGTGTGAAAAGACTCGGTTTTTGCTACATGGTGCACCGAGAACTTTTCGCCCGAGAGGGGCTGGTGACCGGACTGGTCCGGTCTATGTAGCCACAGGGGACGACGCTGGCCCGAGCGGTTGGATCAGGCTACCGCCCTAGGCGGGGTCGGAGAAAGCCGTTTTGCGCTTTTCGAAGTTGGCCATGACGGCCTCGACCTGGTTCGGCTTGCCGATCAGGGCTCCGATGATGCGGCGTTCCTCGGCAAACTGCTCGGCCGCCTGCTGGGTGAAAAGTCGATTGATGAGGGCCTTGGCACCGCGCACCGCATCGGGGCTGCGGTCGGCAATTTCCGCCGCCATCGCCAACGCATCGTCGAGGGGCTTGTCTGAGATCCGGGTTGCCAACCCCATTTCGTAGGCCTCGAGACCGCTGAACACCCGCGCGGTGAAAACGATGTCCTTGACGAGATCGGGTCGCGCCAGGCGCGAAAGCACCAACGTGCCGGTCATGTCGGGCACGAGACCCCAGTGCACTTCGCGCACCGACATCTGCGTGTCGGGATGCACGATGCGGATGTCGGCTCCGAGCGCAACCTGGATGCCGCCGCCGAGAGCATGCCCATGGACCGCCGCGATGACGGGCACCGGAATTTCCTGCCACACCCACGCCGACTGCTGGCCCAGGTGAGTGATGCGACCCGGCGCCATGTCGGAGGCGGCTGGCTCGCGCCCGGCGTCGGACTTTGCGCCACCCGCCATCTGCTGGAACGAACCGAAGTCGAGCCCGGCGCAGAATGACGAGCCCTCACCCGACAAGACCACGACTCGTACGTCCTTGCGTGACTTCAATTCCTCGCCCGCCTCGACCAATGCGGCGAACATCGCCCCGTCGAGGGCGTTTCGCTTGTCCGGACGGTTCATTCGGACGTCGGCAATTCCCCCGCTGACGTTCACGGTCACTCTCTGCTCGAAGGTCATGGCCCCAGTGTGTCACGTGGCTCGGAACCGTGACACACTGCCCCAATGAAGTTGAACCTCACCGCAGACGAAGTCCTCACAACCACCCGCAGCGTTCGCAAACGCCTCGACTTCGACAAACCGGTCGAGCGTTCGGTCGTTGAAGAGTGCCTCCACATCGCACTCCAGGCTCCGACCGGCTCGAACAGCCAAGGCTGGCAATTCGTCATCGTCGAGGATGCAGCGAAGAAGAAGGCTCTCGCCGACATATACAAGGCGAACTTCTCGATCTACGCAAAGAACCCGCGCAGCGCCCAGTACGAGGACGGCGACCTGCGCGCCGAACAGCGCGACAAGATCACCGAGTCCGCGACCTATCTCACGGAGAACTTCCACCGTGTGCCATTGATGTTGGTGCCCTGCATCACCGGACGTCTCGACAATGCCTCCGTTTTCATGGGTGCGTCTGCATGGGGATCGATTCTTCCCGCGGTGTGGTCGTTCATGCTCGCGTTGCGCGAGCGCGGCATCGGCTCGGCGTGGACAACGATTCACCTCATTGGCGAAGGCGAAAAGCAAGCCGCCGAAGTTCTCGGCATCCCGTACGACACCGTTTCACAGGCCGGCCTCTTCCCCATCGCGTACACACAAGGAACAGACTTCAAGGTGGCCAAGCGCCTGCCTCTCGACACGGTGATGCACTGGGACACCTGGGGCTCCCGCTAACGCTCTCTCTCCACGGTTCTCGGTGTGTAATTACCCGAAAATCGGGTAATTACACACCGAGAACCCTTTGGGTTTTAGTCGACGAGGCGCAGGCCCGTCGGCGCGATCGACGGCGCAGCCTGCGGCAGGTCCACCACGAACTCGGTGCGATGCCCCGGGAAGACATGTCGCGACAGCAACACCGCGCGACCCGTCGCATCGGATGTCACCCGCTCGCATCGCAAGACGGGTGAACCGACGGGCACCTGCAACAACTTCGCGTCATCATCGGTTGCCGCATCAGCGGCGATCGTCTGCGTCGCTCCTTGTAACGGGATGTCGAGCAGTTCGTAGAACGGCGACTGTTCGACATCTCGACGGGAGAGGTGTTGACCGAGGTCGGCAGGACACCACACGGTGACGATGGCAAACGGCTCGCCGTCAGCCATGTTGAGACGCTTCACGCGCAGCACCTGCGGTGTGTTCAACACCCGCGTCACGAACTTCGGCGCACGCTCGAACGCGAACTCGAGGATGCGCCGTTCGGATACGACGCCGCTTTCGGCCATCTGCTCTTCGATCGTGGCGAGACGCCCGAGCGGTTGACGCAGTGGGTCACCCGCAACGAACCATCCGAATCCCTGCCGCGCGTCGACAAGACCTTCGTCACGCAACACCTCGAGCGCACGTCGAACGGTGACGCGACTCGCAGAGAATTCGGCGGAAAGCTCCGACTCGCTCGGCAACATGCGTCCGGCCGCAAAGTCACCGGCAAGCACGCGGCCGCGCAGTTCCTCGGCGATTTGCTGATAGCGGATCGAACGCACTTGTATTAGAGTTGTCTACAAGTCGACAAATTGCAACCCCCAGAGTGAACGCTCGAAAGTGAAGGAGCCGCCGTGGCCGTTTCTGCAGGTACCCCCATCGAACTCGTGAACAAGGTGTACGGCACCCTCGGCGAGCGCGTTGCCCTTGGGCGCAAGCGCCTTGGTCGTCCTTTGTCGCTTGCCGAGAAGATTCTCATCAACCATCTCGTCGATCCCGCGAACCAGGAGATGGAACGTGGACGCAGCTACGCCGACTTCAATCCCGACCGCGTTGCAATGCAAGACGCCACGGCGCAGATGGCGCTGTTGCAGTTCATGACCGCGGGGCTCCCCGAGGCAGCAGTTCCGTCAACGGTGCACTGCGACCACCTCATCACCGCCAAGGTGGGCGCGAAGATCGACATGGGTGTTGCCATCGACACGAACAAAGAGGTCTACGACTTCCTTCGGTCGGTCTCGGCGAAGTACGGAATCGGTTTCTGGGGCCCTGGCAGCGGCATCATTCACCAGGTCGTGCTCGAGAACTACGCGTTTCCGGGCGGCATGATGATCGGCACCGACAGCCACACGCCGAACGCCGGTGGTCTCGGAATGGTCGCCATCGGTGTCGGCGGCGCCGACGCCGTCGACGTAATGACCGGCTTCCCCTTCAACGTTCGCTGGCCAAAGGTCATCGGCGTGAAGTTGACCGGCGAGCTCTCGGGCTGGTCGAGCCCGAAGGACGTCATCCTCGAAGTCGCACGCCAACTCACCGTCGAAGGCGGCACGGGCGCAATCGTCGAGTACTTCGGCCCGGGCGCCGACAGCATCTCGGCAACCGGCAAGGCGACGATCTGCAACATGGGCGCCGAGATCGGAGCGACATGTTCGGTGTTTGGTTACGACCACAACATGGCGATGTACCTGAAGGCAACCGGCCGTGAGGCAATTGCCGACGCGGCCGACAAGGTGGCCGTCGATCTGCGTCCCGACGAAGGTGCGCAGTACGACCAAACCATCACGATCGACCTCTCCTCGTTGAAGCCGCTCATCAACGGTCCGCACTCCCCCGACCGCGCCCACAAGGTGGGCAAGGACGGAGTCGGCAAGGCTGCACGCGAGAACGATTGGCCGCTCGAAGTGTCGGCCGCGCTCATCGGCAGCTGCACGAACTCGTCGTACGAAGACATCACGCGTGCGGCTTCGGTTGCCCGTCAGGCCGCCGCGAAAGGGCTGAAGGCAAAAGTCGAACTGCTCATCTCGCCCGGTTCCGAACAGATCCGCGCAACCATCGAGCGCGATGGATTGATGGCCGATCTCGAGGCGATCGGCGCCACCGTGCTCGCCAACGCCTGCGGGCCGTGCATCGGCCAGTGGGAGCGCGCCGCCGACAAGACGGCCAAGCCAAACAGCATCGTCAACTCGTTCAACCGCAACTTTCCGAAGCGCGCCGATGGCTCGGCAAACACGCTTTCGTTCGTCACCAGCCCCGACACGGTCATCGCGATCGCACTGTCCGGCCGCCTCGATTTCGACCCAACGGTCGACACCATCACCGCACCCGATGGCACGCAGGTGAAGCTTGATCCGCCGGTCGGCGAGGTTCTTCCCTCGCAGGGTTACGACCCGGGCAGCAACACCTTCACCGCCCCACCTGCCGAGCGCAGCAACATCAAAGTCGAGGTGTCACCCAGCTCCGATCGCCTGCAGTTGCTCGATCCATTCCCCGCCTGGGACGGCAAGGACTACCTCGACCTTCCCGTGTTGATGAAGGCCAAGGGCAAGTGCACGACCGACCACATCTCGGCGGCCGGCAAGTGGCTCACCTACCGCGGACACCTCGAGAACATCTCCGGCAACCTGTTCATCGGTGCCGTCAACGCGTACAACGACGCGGTGGGCGAAGGCAAGGACATCACCGACGGCGGGACACGTTCATACCCCGACATTGCCAAGCGCTATTCGCAGGCCGGCATCAAGTGGTGTGCGATCGGCGACCAGAACTACGGCGAAGGATCATCGCGCGAACACGCCGCGATGGAGCCGCGGTTCCGTGGCGGAGTCGTCATCTTCGCCCGCTCATTCGCGCGCATTCACGAGACCAACCTGAAAAAGCAGGGCATGGTGCCCCTCACCTTCGCCGACCCCGATACCTACAACAAGATCGGTGAAGACGACCGCATCAGTGTCCTGAATCTGCCACCCGTTCCCGACAAGAACGTGAAGTGCGTCATCACCAAGCCCGACGGCACGAAGATCGAGTTCGAGGCGAAACACACCTTCAGCCCCGAACAAGTCGAGTGGTTCAAGGCGGGCTCCGCCCTCAACATCGTGCGCCAAAAGGTCGCGAAGAAGTAGTTACTTCTTCGCAGGCGGAGACGCCCGACGGATCTGCTCGTCGGTCGGCTCGACATGCCACCTCGATTCGTCGGGCAGTAGGTTCATGATCGCGTTCATGATGCGGGTGGTATCTGCATCGACGTCGTCGTAGGCCAACGCCACGGGCGAGCCGACCGTGATGCGCACGAGTGGCGGCTTGGCAATGTTGAGCACGTTCGGCAGTCGCGAACATCGTGGCCACACTTCTTCCGTTCCCCACAACCCGATCGGCACGACCGGGACGCGAGCATGGGCGGCCAGACGGGCCGCACCCCACTTTCCTTTCAGTACCGGATCGAAAAAGGCCCGTCCGCGCGGAATCGTTCCCTGCGGCATGATCGCCACCATCTCACCCACCGACAACGCGTCGGCGGCTGCCAACAATGGTTCGTCGCTCCCGGTTCCACGATCGACGCGAATACCGCCCATCGCTGTTGCGATTTGGCCGATGATCGGCGCATCGAAGACTTCCTTCTTGCCGAGAAAACGCACCGTCCGACCCGATCGTGCAACAACCATTGCCACGGCAGCGACGTCGAAATAACTGCGATGGTTGCCGACAAGGATCGCGGGGCCGGTTCGCGGAATGTTTTCGACCCCTTTGATACTGAATCGGGCGAACGGAAACGTTGACGGTCGTGTCAGTGCCAAAGCAAGGCGCTGCACCTCAAGCCCGACAACAGGGACCTTGCTGATGCCGTCGGCAACGTCGAAGTTCTTCACCCGCCAACGGCGCGCAGCCGCCAGCAAGGACAAACGTGGATCAGGGTTGACCGCAAAGGGAGTGCCGACGGCCGACAGCAGCGGCGCATCGTAGAAACTGTCGGAGTATGCCGTACTCTCGGCGAGCGAGACACCGTTTGCGGCGGCCCACGCTTTGACCGCATTCAATTTTCCTTGCGACCACACAAATGGCCCATCAAGCTCGCCCGTGTACCTGCCTTCGGCATCGACAGCAAACTTCGTCGCAATGACATCGTCGAATCCGAGGTCGTGCGCGAACGGAAAGATGAAGTCGTACGGCGTCGTCGTGGCCATGACGATTCGCTCACCCGCCGCACGATGCGACTCCATCACTTGCGACGCGTACGGCTGCAGTAGCGAACGCAAACCGTGCACCGCATTAGTCGCTGCAGCGCACACATCGGCCTGGCGTGTTCCGGCGAGGATCGCCGCACCCTGACGCGCGAGCACCATGCTCGGCAGGGTTTCACCAACCGTGTTGAACACTTTGTAGAGAAGGGGCTCGAGAGGAAACTCCGAGCCCCCGATACCGGCGCCACGAAGCGCACGCGACAGAACGGGGCCCGACGCCTCGCCGAGGAGGGTGCGGTCGAGGTCGAAAAAGGCGGCGCCGGCCATGGGCGAACTGTAGGACCCCGACCCGACGAGCGGCCGCCCCGAGAACGGGAAAGGCCCCGCGTGGGGGACGCGGGGCCTCTCAACCTTCGAACCCTCGGTGGGGGACCGATATGGGTTCTCGCATTGCCCTTGGGGGGGAAGGGCTTTGCTGATGTGCTTCTATCTTGACACGTGAGTGCGTGAACACTCAAGGCGAACGGCGTGATACTTGTCATCATATTTTGTGATGAGAGTCACCGATTGTGGTAAACCTCCCCTATGGAACTGCGCCAATTGGCCAGCCTTGTCGCGATTTCCGAACAGGGATCGTTTTCCGGGGCGGCTCGGGCCCTCGGGACCGTCCAGTCCAACGTCTCGGCCCACATTGGACGGCTGGAAAAGGACCTCGGGGTGGTCCTCGTCGATCGCCTCTCGGGACGGCTCACCGACGACGGCGAGATCGTGGCCGAGCGGGCCCGCCGGATTCTTCACGAACTCGACGACATCGAGACGGACATCAAGTCCCGCGACAACCACATCACAGGCGACACGCGTATCGGCGTGCTCGGCACCACCGCCCGGTGGTTGATGCCGCGAATGCTGGTGGCACTCGCCAAAGCGCACCCCGACGTGCGCGCAGTCATCCACGAAGGCAGCACCTCGTCGCTGACGCCGCGCCTGCAGAACGGCAACATCGATGCCGCGATCGTTCACCTCCCCGTTGAGGACGCCGAATTCCGCGTCGAGCCACTCTTTGCCGAGGACATGTTGTTGATCGCGCCGAACAAACACGAACTTTCGTCATACGAATCGATCACGTTGCAAGAACTTGCCCGTGTCCCAATTCTTTTGCCTCCGCGCAGCACGGCGTTTCGACGCATCGTCGATCGTGCCGCGGCCAACAAAGGCGTTGTGTTGCAGTCACAGGCCGAAATCGACGGCGTTCGACTCCTCGCGTCGATGGCATTCGAGGGTTTCGGTGCCGCAATCGTTCCCGCAAGCGCCATCCCCGGATGGCTGAAGGGTGACTTCACCCGCGTGCAAGTACCCGAACTTCCCCGTCGCGTGGTGGGCTGGGCGCAGCGCTACCGCCCGCAGCCGAACCGCGCCACGCTCGCGGCGCTCGAGGTCGCCCTCGAGGTGGTGAGCCGAAGCGGGCCGCGCCAACCGGGTGTTCATGTCGGGAAGGGGGCGTTCCCCTTCGCTCGCGCCTAATCTCGGAGCGTCATGTCGATGCTCGCGCCGAAGTCGGCCGTTCAGTTGGTGAGGGCCGTCAAGGGCGCCGCCCGCGCGGAGGTGCGCACCTTCGACACCCTCGACCCCGATGCGCCGCGTCGGGTGATGTGGATCGAGATCGAAGAGACGGTCCGCCGTGGCGCACTGTCGGCTGATGCCTCGCTTGTCATCGAAACCGGCGCACGTGCCGCGGTCGAAAAGAAGATCCCACTCGTGATGGTCGTCGGCTCGTCGGGTGCCGACATCGTCGAAGGTATTGCGGCACTGCACGGCTGGGGTTCGGCCGCCAAGGCGCTCGCACGTTGCTCGGGAGTCGTGCCGACGATCCACATCGTGAAGGGTCCCGCCGTTTCCGGACCCGCGCTTCTCATTGGGTTGGCGGACTTCGTCATCATGACCGACGAGGCGTACGCATTCGTTTCAGGGCCGACAATGGTTGCCGAGTTCACGGGCGAAGTGGTGAGCAACGACGAACTCGGTGGTGCCACCACGCATGCCCGCGCGAGCGGCGTTGCGTCGATCATCGTGCCCGATCTCGATGCTGCCGTTGCGGCAGCCGAGCAACTTCTCGCATATCTTCCCGACAACGTCGACGAACTTTCTCCGCTCCTCGAGACCGACGATCCCGCGGATCGCGCCACGCCGGAAGCGGGTGAATGCATCCCCGCGTCCTCAACCGGTTCGTACGACGTGCGCAAGGTCATCGCGTCACTCGTCGACGACGGCGACTTCCTCGAACTTCGCGCGAGGTGGGCGGGCAACGTCGTGACGGCACTCGCCCGAATCGATGGACGCGTCATCGGAATTGTCGCGAACCAGCCAATGGTCCTGGCCGGCACGCTCGACATTCCCGCCTCGCAGAAAGCCGCTCGTTTCGTCGCATTCTGCGATGCCTTCAATGTTCCCATCCTCACCCTCGTCGATACCCCGGGCTTCTATCCCGGGAAAGACCTCGAGTGGCGCGGCATGATCCGCCACGGTGCCCAGTTGGTGTTCGCATACGCACGGGCCTCGGTACCACGCATTTGCGTCATCCTTCGCAAGTCGTACGGCGGGGCGTACATCGTGATGGACTCGAAGACGATGGGTAACGACCTGTGCCTCGCCTGGCCTTGGTCGGAGCTGGCCGTCATGGGCGCGGGGCAGGCTGCGGCGATTCTTCAACGCCGGGCAAGCCCCGAAGAACGAGCAGCCTTCGAGGCCGACTACACCGAACGTCTCCTCAACCCTTACGTTGCCGCCGACCGCGGCTTGGTGGACGGGGTCGTCGAGCCGGCTGACACGCGCCGCGAGATCGCCTCGGCACTTCGTGCACTCGAGCACAAACGTGAACGACTGCAGGCCCGCAAGCACGACAACACTCCGTTGTAGCCAACGGCACCGTCTCGCCTATCCTTGCCGACGGGGAGGAAGCCCCCTTGGAAAACTGAAGGGATACAGCGATGGCCGAAACCATCACGATCATTGACGACCGCACTGGCAAGAAGGTCACGGTTCCCATCACAGATGGTGTGTTCCCTTCCTCCGCACTCCGCGAGCTCGACCCCGACCTGCGGGTGTACGACCCGGCCTACCTCAGCACCGCAGCGTGCTCATCGGCAATCACGTACCTCGATGGCGACGCCGGCATCCTGCGCTACCGGGGATACCCGATCGAGCAACTTGCTGAGAAGAGCACGTTCCTCGAAGTCGCCTATCTCCTCTTGAACGGCAACCTTCCCACGTCCGACGAGCTCGCCAAGTGGACCTACGACGTGACACACCACACGATGATCCACGAGAACATGCGCAAGAGGTTTGTCGATGGATTCCACTACGACGCCCACCCGATGGGCATGTTCATCTCGTCGGTCGCCGCTCTCGGCACCTTTTATGACGACGCCAAGGACATCTTCAACAAGCCGGCGCTCGATCGCCAGACCCTGCGACTCATCGCCAAGGTTCCCACTTTGGCAGCGATGGCCTACCGCTTCAGCAAGGGTCTCCCCTTCGTTCAGCCGGAAAACTCGCTGTCGTACTCGGCGAACTTCCTCAACATGATGTTCAAGATCGGCAACGACGACACCGTCGACCCGGTTCTCGCCCGCGCGATGGACATCCTCTTTATTCTCCACGCCGACCACGAACAGAATTGCGGCACCACCGCGATGCGCGTCATCGCTTCGTCCAACGCCGACCCGTACTCGGCTGCGGCCGGTGCTTCGGCTGCCCTCTACGGCCCGCTTCATGGCGGTGCCAACGAGGCGGTCGTCCGCATGCTCGAAGAGATCGGATCCCTCGAGAACGTTCCCGCCTTCATCCAATCGGTGAAGGAAGGCAAGGGTCGCCTCATGGGTTTCGGTCACCGCGTCTACAAGAACTACGACCCGCGTGCGACCATCATCAAGAAGACCGCGTACGACGTGTTTGCCGTCACCGGTAAGAACCCGCTCCTCGACATCGCATTGAAGCTCGAGGAAACGGCCCTGAAGGACGACTACTTCGTGCAGCGCAAGTTGTATCCGAACGTCGATTTCTACTCGGGCCTCATCTACCAAGCGCTCGGTTTCCCGGTCGACATG
Organism: Actinomycetota bacterium; assembly: GCA_009919275.1. GTDB lineage: Bacteria > Actinomycetota > Acidimicrobiia > Acidimicrobiales > Ilumatobacteraceae > F1-20-MAGs119. Next base: position 24,164 of record RGCG01000010.1, on the reverse strand, counting down.
TTCACGGTGCTCTTCGCCATTCCGCGCACCGCCGGTTGGCTTGCGCACTTCGCCGAACTGCTCGGTGACAAAGAGCAAAAGATCAGTCGTCCGCGCCAGTGGTACAAGGGCCCCGACGCCCGCGACTACGTGCCCATCGCTGCTCGCTGACCTCGAACAATCGACATGGCACGCGGAGCAATCGTCACCGGTGCCGCCTCGGGGCTGGGGAACGCCCTTGCGAAGTTGCTTGTCGACCGTGGTGACAGTGTCGTCGGAATCGACCTCGCGGGCGCCGATCGCCAAGCAAAGGTGGAATCGACCGGTGCGAGTTTCGTCGCCTGCGACGTCACCAGCATCGAGAACTGGCACACAGCCGCACGCTCGGCGTCGAGCCTGCTCGACTCGATCGACATTGTCTTCCTGAACGCCGGGGTCATGACGAGAAGCCCATCGCAGCCCATCGACGATGATCCCGTCGCACTCGCGACCGACGACGGCTACCGCAAGGTCTTTGCCGTCAACGTCGACGGTGTCATCTTCGGCGCCACCGCCCTTGCCCCGCTACTTGCAGCGAGCGGATCCATCACCGTCACGGCTTCCACGGCCGCCCTCGGCGCGCTTCCCTTCGACCCCTACTACGCGGCCACCAAGCACGCCGTCGCGGGCTACGTAAAGAGCCTCGGCGCGGTGTTCGCCGCGCGCGGCCAGCGCATCAACGCGTTGTGCCCCGGCGGGATCGATACAAACATCGTGCCCGACCCGTTGCGCTCATCGATGCCTGCAACCACCTTCAGGCCACCCCACGACGTGGCCCGCGCGCTGATCGCGGTGTCCGAATCAAGCGGCTCGGGCCTGCTCTACACGCTCACCGACGACGCCAACTTCATCGCCCGCGTCGACTGATTCGGAACGGTATCAATTTGATACCATTCCGCCATGGCGATGACACTGCGACTTTCTGAAAGCGAACTCGAAGCCCTGCGTGATCGCGCCAGCCGATCGGGCGTGTCGATGCAGGATGCGGCAAGGCAGGCGATCCGCGAGTATCTGATCCGATCGGAACACCGGGAGCGAGTCTCGAATGCCGCCGACCTCATTCTTTCCGTACACGCCGATGCAATCGAACGTCTCGGACAGTGACCGCGCGCCGATCCCGGCCAACCGCTGCGAAGTTCGAATACCTCGACCTTGACGACGCGCTGACGATCGCCGAAAAACTGTTCGGCGCACCCGCCCCTTTGAGGGACGTCGGTCTCTTGGGCTCGGCGCTGGCTCGGCCACAGACAAGCGTCGGAGGTTTGGATGCGTATCCGAACATATGGGAGAAGGCAGCCGCGCTGCTCATTTCGGTGGTCAACAATCATTCGTGCGCCTTTGCGATGTCGTCGATGCCGTAGCGAGAATCGATCACGGGCTTCAGCGCACCGGAATCGAACAGCGGCAACATCTCATCGGCGAATCGTCGGCTGATTGCAATCTTTTCATCGACGGGTCGTGCACGCAGGACGGTTCCGATGATGCGGGCGCGTTTGAACATAAGTGCGCCGACGTTGACCGCCGGTGGCGGCCCCGCCATGGTGCCGACCTGGACAATCGCACCCTTGGTCGCCAGACACGCGATGTTGCGGTCGACGTAGTCGCCGCCGACGACGTCGAGAACCACGTCGACTCCCCTGTTCTTCGTGAAGGTTTTCACCGCGTCCACGAAGTCGGTCTGGCTGTAATCGATGATGAGATCTGCACCGAGGTGACGACATGCGGCCATCTTCGACGTCGAACACGTGACAATCACGCACGCACCGATGGCGCGGCAGATCTGGATGGCTGCGGTGCCGACGCCCGAGGCACCGGCGTGCACGAGGGCAGTACGACCACTGGTGAGCCCACCCTGAACGACGAGTGCGTCCCACGCGGTAATGAACACCTCGGGAATCGCCGCGGCTTCGGCGACGTCGATGCCATGGGGCACGCGAATTGCCTGGCGTTCGTGGATCACCAACTTCTCGGCGTATCCACCACCACTGACGATGCCCATGACCGCGTCGCCGGGCTTCCAGTCACGCACCCGCTCGCCCACCGACTCGACGACACCCGAGAATTCGAGTCCCGGAATCTGGTGTTGCGACGGGAAAGGGTTGGGGTACATCCCCATGCGCTCGAGCAAGTCCGCGCGGTTGAGGGCCGTGGCCCGCACCGACACCAGAACCTCTTCCGGTCCGGGGGTCGGTGCGGGAACTTCGGCGATGCGCAGAACTTCGGGCCCGCCGAATTCGGTGAGCACGACTGCGCGCACGGCGGTTACGCCATCTTCTTTTGCAGACGCACGTCGAGTGCTTCGAGGAAGCCCTCGGTCGTGAGCCACGGCTGATCTTTCGAGATGAGGATCGAAAGGTCCTTCGTCATCTCACCGGCCTCGATTGCCTCGACGCACACCTTCTCGAGGGTCGTTGCGAACTCGACGAGCTTGGGATTGTTGTCGAGCTTGCCACGGTGCTCGAGACCGCGCGTCCAGGCGAAGATCGAAGCAACCGGGTTCGTCGAGGTCTTGTTGCCCTTCTGGTGTTCGCGGTAGTGACGTGTCACCGTGCCGTGCGCGGCCTCGGCTTCAACCGTCCGGCCGTCGGGAGTCATGAGAACCGAGGTCATGAGGCCGAGCGAGCCGAAGCCCTGCGCAACGGTGTCGGACTGTACGTCGCCGTCGTAGTTCTTGCAGGCCCACACGTAGCCGCCCTCCCACTTCATGGCGCAGGCGACCATGTCGTCGATGAGACGGTGCTCGTAGGTGAGCCCGGCCTTTTCGAAGTCGGCCTTGAACTCTTTTTCGTAGATGTCCTCGAAGATGTCCTTGAACTGGCCGTCATAGGCCTTCAGGATCGTGTTCTTCGTCGACATGTAGACGGGGTAATTGCGCTGCAGGCCGTAGCGCAGCGAGGCGCGGGCGAAGTCGCGGATCGAGTCATTGAAGTTGTACATACCCATTGTGACGCCGCCGTCCTTGCCGAACTTGGCGACTTCCATCTCGACGGGCTTGCTGCCGTCGGCGGGCGTGTAGGTGATGGTGACCGTGCCGGCACCCGGCACCTTGAAGTCGGTCGCCTTGTACTGGTCGCCGTGGGCGTGACGGCCGATGACGATCGGCTTGGTCCAACCCGGCACGAGACGCGGGATGTTGCTGCAAATGATGGGCTCGCGGAAGACCACGCCGCCGAGGATGTTGCGGATGGTGCCATTGGGCGACTTCCACATCTTCTTCAGTTTGAACTCTTCGACGCGGGCCTCGTCGGGGGTGATGGTGGCGCACTTCACGCCGACACCGTGCTTGAGAATCGCGTTGGCCGAGTCGATGGTCACCTGGTCATCGGTCTTGTCGCGGTACTCGATGCCGAGGTCGTAGTACTCGAGCTGAATGTCGAGGTACGGGAGGATGAGACGGTCCTTGATGAACTGCCAGATGATGCGCGTCATTTCGTCGCCGTCGAGTTCGACGACCGGATTGTCGACCTTGATCTTTGCCATGTTTCGGCCCTTTCGATTGGATTTCAACTTGTACGTTACTTGTAAACGTGACGTCGAGCGAACCGCCGCCGGAATGGGGTGCTGGTGTCTTCCCGGCGCCGACGATGAACGTACGATCTGCGCCATGGACTTCGCCTGGACGCCCGATCAGATCGACCTCCGCGAGCATGCCCGAAAGATCGCCGAAGATGCCGTTGCCCGCTACGGCCGCCACAACGACGCATGGATGAACGGCTACTCGAAGGAGTTCTCACGAGAACTCGGCGAGCACGGCTTCATCGGAATGACCTGGCCGAAAGAGTTTGGCGGTGGCGGTCGCCCTCCGATCGATCGACTCATCGTCGGCGAAGAAATGATCAAGGCGGGCGCTCCGATTGCTGCATCGTGGTTCGGCGATCGACAGATGGGTCCGACCCTCATGACCTACGGAACTCCCGAACAGCAAGCCAAGTTCCTGCCCGGAATTCTTTCGGGTGCCGACACATGGTGCATTGGGATGTCCGAGCCGAACGCGGGAAGCGACCTTGCCTCGCTGAAGACAAGTGCCGTTCTCGATGGCGACGAGTGGGTCATCAACGGCCAGAAGATCTGGACGTCGTTCGGTGCGGTTGCCGACTACTGCTACTTGATCTGCCGCACGTCAACCGACGGGCCACCCCACGCCGGCATCAGCGAAATCGTCGTACCGATGAACACCCCGGGCATCGAGGCCCGCGAGATTCAGGACATGACGACGAACCGTCACTTCTGCGAGGTGTTTTTCACCGACGCGCGTGTTCCCAAGGACAACCTGGTCGGACTGCAAGGTGGCGCGTTCAAACAAACGATGCGCCAACTCGAGCATGAACGAGGCGGCATCGACCGACTGGTCTCGAACTACGCGCTTTATGCAATGGCTCTCGAACGCGCCGACCTGACCGACCCACGTGTGCGACAAGAAGTTGCACGGCTCGAGACGGGCTACCGCATCGGCCGCATCCTCGTCATTCGTGAAGTCCTGCGTCAGGCGCCAGCCGGCTTCTCCGCCGCCACGAAGTGCTTCTGCACCGAACACGAACAGCGAGTTGCACATTTCGTCGCGAAGACCTTTGGCCTTGAAGCGACGCTGTGGGACGACGTGACCGCTGGCCTGATGTACGGGCCTGGCTACACCATCATGGGCGGTACCTCGAACGTGATGCGCAACATCCTCGGCGAGCGCGTCCTCGGCCTGCCGAAAGAACCGGGTAAGTAATCGCGAACTAGGGTCGGCACATGGCCGACCTGCTTTCACTTTCCACGAAGATCATCGACTCCGGCATCGTCGATCAGCCGGTGAACCGGATCATCAACGAGATCTCCGAATTGACATCCGACCTGGCCATCGTCGAGTCGTTCAGCCACGCGGTCACGTGGAACAGCCCCGAGGGTCTCGTCATCTTCGACACGGGCACCTACGACAACGGTCAGAAGGTCGCCGACCAGATTCGTACGTGGACCAATGCACCACTGCATGCCATCGTCTACACCCACGGCCATGTCGACCACGTTGGCGGCAGCGGCCCGATTGCCGCCACCCTCGCCGCGCCCGGCAAAAGAGTCCGCGTCATCGGCCACGAAAACGTCGAACGACGTTTCACGCGCTACCGCGACACCAGCGACTGGAACCGCATCATCAATGCACGCCAGTTCGGGGGCGTCCGCGAGGAACACGGTTACGGACTCGTTTCCAACACGTCCCAGGTCGGCAAGAAGCACCCGACGTTCCTGCACGAAAGCGTTCTCGAGGTGAACGAGAGCCTGGGCGACTTCACCTCGATGAAGATCGGCGACGACACCGTCGAATTTCACCATGCACGCGGCGAAACCGACGACCACCTATGGGCATTTTTCCCCGACCGCAGGTGGATCGCCACCGGTGACTTCATCATCTGGAACTTCCCCAACGCCGGCAATCCGCAGAAGGTGCAGCGCTGGCCCATCGAATGGGCGGCTGCACTTCGGCGAATGATCGCGCAGGAACCCGAGCTTCTCTTGCCCGCGCACGGACTGCCGATCGAAGGCAAGGCTCGCATCGCGCGCGTTCTCGACGAGATTGCAACGGCGCTCGAGAACCTTGTGCGCGAGGTGCTGCAGATGATGAACCAGGGCGAAACCCTCGACACGATCATCCACGCCGTGAAGGTTCCCGATGCAACGCTCGGCAAGCCGTACCTGCGCCCGATGTACGACGAGCCCGAGTTCATCGTCCACAACGTGTGGCGCCAGTTCGGTGGCTGGTGGGACGGCGCCGCGTCGCGCCTGAAGCCCGCACCCGACGCCGCCGTTGGTGCAGAAGTCGCGGCGCTGGCCGGCGGTGCCGACGTTCTCGTACGTCGTGCGCAGAAGCTGGCCGAACAGGGCGACGTCCGACTCGCATGTCACCTTGCCGACTTTGCGGGCTGGGCTGCACCCGATGATCCCGACGTCCACGGCATTCGGGCCGAGATCTACGAACGTCGACGCAAAGCCGAACTGTCGTTGATGGCCAAGGGGATTTTCGCTGCGGCGTCGAAAGAATCGCAGCGCATCAACCGGCGCTGACCAACACCAGCGCAACCAGCGCCAAGCCAACTCCCACCCATTGGGCGGGATGCAGTTTCTCTTTGTCGAGCGACGTTGCCAACACCAGCGTGCTGACCGGATACAACGACGCGATGACGGCAACCACCGACAACAGGCCATGTCGCGCAGCAACAAGATAAAAACCGTTCGCAGCCGAGTCGAGGATGCCGCTGGTCAACGCCCAGCGGGTTGCCTCACCCTTCGTGCGCAGCGGATGACGGGTCGCCAGAACCACTGCGAAGACGATCGGGAGACTGACCGAACGAAGTGCCACCAACGGCCATAACCCAGCATCGGACGAAACATGATCGAAGGCGATGAAGATGGTGGCGAAGCACGTACCTGCAATCACGGCAAGCACGACGATGTTTGCCGGAGTGCGCTTGTCCTGCACCCCGAGTGCGTCGGTGACAAGGACAACGGCAAACACGGCAATCACCATGCCGACATATGCGATGAAACCCGGCCTCTCGCCTTCGACGAGGCCCCACACAACCGGAATGGTCGTGCCCACCAACGCCGTGATCGGCGCGACAATCGTCATCGAACCCGAGGCCATCGCTCGGTAGAAACCCAACAGCCCGAGTGAGCCCGCAACACCCGCCGCCGCGCTGATCAATAGGTCGTGGCCCGACGGGACGGGATCACCGAGGAACAACGCCAACGACAACGCTCCGATGAACCCCGCGCATTGCCCGACAAACGTCACCGTGAACGACGAAGCCAGTCGGCTTCCACGGCCGCCGGAGTAATCGGCGATGCCGTAGACGACGGCCGTGAGAAGTGCGAATACAACGGCCACGGGGCTTCAGACTACGGTCAGCGCCATGGAACACGTGAGATTCGGCCGCACCGGCATGATGGTTTCGAAACTGTGCCTGGGCACGATGACATTCGGTCATCAGTGCAGCGAAGAACAGTCGGTCGCGATCCTGAACAAGGCGAAGGATCACGGCTTCACGTTCATCGATACCGCCGACGTCTATCCCATCGGCAACATGACCGGCGCATACGGCGCAACCGAAAGCATCATCGGCCGCTGGATGAAGGGCCAACGCGACAACTTCATCGTCGCCACGAAGTGCTTCGCCCCCACCGGCCCGAACCCGTGGGACCAGGGCAACAGCCGCAAGAACATCGTCCGCGCCGTCGACGCATCACTGCGCCGCTTGCAGACCGACTACATCGACCTCTACCAACTGCACTTCTACGACCCGCGTGTCTCACACGACGAATCGCTGTCGGCGCTCGATGACCTGGTGAAGTCGGGCAAGGTCCGCTACATCGGTTGCTCGAACTATCTCGCGTATCAACTCGCCACGGCCCTCGGGCGTAGCGACGTGAACCATTGGACACGATTCGCGAGTATCCAGCCCCGCTACAACATGCTCTTCCGTGAAAACGAGCGCGAACTGCTACCGCTCTGCGAGCAGGAAAACATCGCGATCATTCCCTACAACCCGCTCGCCGGCGGGTTCCTCACGGGAAAACACAATCCCGGTACACCGACCGAGGGCACACGTTTTGCACTCGAAGGCGACGGCACCGCCGGCCGCTACCAAGAGCGTTACTGGCAGGACCGTATGTTCGAAACCGTCGAGACCCTCCGCGGGATCGCAAAGGAAGCAGGAATGACGATGGCGCAACTCGCCGTCGCCTGGCAGTTCACCCGACCTGCAATCACCTCGCCCATCATCGGCGCCAGCAAGCCCGAACAACTCGCCGACGCCGTCACCGCCCTGTCGACCCCGCTCGATGCCGAACTCACCAAGCGCCTCGACGTACTCACCCGCGAGTACCGCTTCGGCGACTCGGCCCGATGAAGTTCCTGATATCGGTGATCGACACCGCGACCAACACGGGAAGCAGGGACGAGATCGAAGCCATCGACGAGTTCAATGACTCTCTCATGGCAAACGGCCATTGGATCTTCGCCGGTGGGCTCGGCGCACCATCAACAGCAACACGGTTCGACAACCGCGACGGCGCCGGCCTCACGATCGACGGCCCGCTTCACGACCCCACCACGAATGCGAATCACGAATACGTCAGCGGCTTTTGGTTGATCGAAGCACCCGACGCTGCATCGGCGCACGAACTCGCGCGACGCGGCTCGCGCGCATGCAATCGCAAGGTCGAGCTACGCCCCCTCTTGGGCGGTTGACTCACGTCAGCGGACGCCACACTTCATCCGACACGGTGACGAGTCGGCTGAGAAAACCCGAACCATCATCGTTCCACGAATGCTCGAAATACTGAAGCGGCCCCTCGCGGTACGTCGGCCGACCGTCGACGCGGTCGCCGAATTCGTAGGCAGTCGAGGGTGCCACGATCGCGGTGGTACCGGCGAACGACCCGACGAGCGGAACGTGCGCGTGACCACCGATCACGGCGTGAACCTCGTGACACGAAATCACCGAGCCCAAGGCCTCGAGTGAGGGGTCGTCGAGCCGCATCGACGGCGACGAGACGACGTCGTGCGCCAGACACGGATGGTGGATCGCGACCAACGACGCCGACGCGCCTCCCAACACGGTGTCGAGCCAGTCGACTTGTTCGGCGTCGAGTCGACCGCCGACGAGTTTGTCCCTGCTCGAATCGAGAACGACGACACGAACACCCGAGTGATCGACGAAATAGTCACATCTGCCGTTTCTGCCGCTGATGCCGAAGAGTGCGGCGAGCCGGTTGGCCTCGTCATGGTTTCCCGCAACGGGCCACACGGGCACGGGCACATCGGCAACGAGTGCGCGCAGGGCCCGATACTCGTCATCCGTGCCGCGTGTCGCGGCGAGGTCACCCGTGAGAAGCACCGCAGAAGACCGGCGCGAGGCAACCGCGAGTACAGATTTCAATCGGTCCGACGGGTTACTACCCGCCAATTGCTCCGCGGGTGCACCCGGAATGTGAACGTCAGACAACTGTGCGATGACGACTCGTGCCACTTCCTCACCATAGGCACACCGATCCAACGTTGGGGAATATGGTGAGTACATGCTCGTTGACGAAGCGGTGTACATCGAGGGAATAAGACACGAGGGGCATGACCCCGACGGCACCACCGGATTCTCTTGGGTCGGCATTCTCGACCCGACCGCGGATGAACTCGTCGATTACCAGCACCATTTTCACTTCAACGACCTCGCTCTCGAGGACGCAGTCGCACGGCAGCAGCGCCCGAAACTGGACAGCTTCGAAGACCACGACTTCCTGGTAACGAAGACGGTTTCGTACGACTCGAATTCCCGTGAAATTTCGATCGGCGACGTGTGCATTTTCTATTCCGAGCGCACGGTCGTGACTGTGCGACATGGTGAGGCAATGCCTCTGAAGACGATACGTGCCGACCTCGAGGCCCATCCGGAAAAACTCAAATTGGGCACGACAGCGGTAATTCACGAGATACTCGACAGGCTCGTCGACCAATACGTCGAAGTGTCCAGTCGGATCTGCGCCGACGTCGACGACCTCGAGGATGTCGTCTTCAGCGCATCGACTTCCGCTCCGCCCCGACTGCTCTACACCGTGAAGCGCGAAGTGGTCGAATTCCGCCGCGCCGTTCTTCCGTTGCTCGACCCCATCACACATCTCGCGAGTGGCTCGGCCAGATTCATCGACAAACAACAGAGGTTCCAATTCTCCGACGTTCGCGACCATCTTCTGAAGGTCATCGATCTGCTCGACTCAACCGAGCGCATCGTCGACGCGACACTCCAGGCGAGCATTGCGCTCGTTTCCGTGCAACAGAACGCCGACATGAGACGGATCTCAGCTTGGGTCGGCATCGCAGCCGTACCCACCATGCTCGCGGGCGTCTACGGCATGAACTTCGAGAACATGCCCGAATTGCAAACTCGCTGGGGCTACTACGTGGTGGTCGCAATCATGGCATCCGCCTGCGGTCTACTGTTTCGACTGTTCCGCCGGAACAAGTGGCTTTGAACGGCTCTTTCGGTGACGAACGAGTAACGGTACAACTCCGTTTCGATGAACAAGAGACCGGGCCAGTTCCCCCTCGCGGACATCTGGACTACGAGTGAGACATGACAAATTCACTCGCCTCGACCGCTGCCAACAACGGCGCGTCGGCCAACGTCCACGGCACCGAGGAAGACGCATTCGCCGAGGTCAACTCCCGTGTCCTCGGCGCGTCCGACTTCCTCGACGTGCCGGAGTCCACCCGCCAAATTCTGTGTTCGTGCGAGCGCGAGGTGACGGTTTCGATCCCTCTCAGTCGCGACGACGGTGACAGGGACATCCTGACCGGATACCGGGTCCAACACTCGAGTGCACGGGGCCCACGAAAAGGGGGCATCCGTTTCCACCCGTCGGTCGACCTGAACGAAGTAAGGGCACTTGCGAGTTTGATGACGTGGAAGACGTCGTTGATCGACGTTCCCTTCGGTGGTGCCAAGGGCGGAGTACGCATTGAACCCCGATCGCTCTCGGACCGCGAAGCAGAAGAACTCATTCGACGCTGGACCCGCGTGATGGTTCACGTGCTCGGACCGCATCGCGACATTCCGGCCCCCGACATGGGAACCGACGCACGAACGATGGCGTGGCTGATGGACGAGTTCCATCGGATCGAAGGTTTCCAACCAGCTTGCGTCACGGGAAAACCCACCGCACTCTTCGGCGCCGAGGGTCGTGAAGAGGCCACCGGCCGAGGAGTCATCGCCGTCACGTCAGCCGCTCTCACCGATCTCGCCGGAGGCCCCCGCAACAAGACCGTGGCAATTCAGGGCTTCGGCAACGTGGGTCGATTCGCCGCGCTCGAAGCCATCGCTGCGGGCATGCGGGTCGTCGAGATATCCGATGTCACGGGTGCGCGTCGATTCGCTCAGGGCGCCTCGATCGACGATCTGGCTGGGTTTCGCCAGGTGAGCGAGATCGAAGCCGGCGAAGAATCCGATCCCGATCAGACGCTGTTCGCCGCCGTCGACGTCCTCATTCCCGCGGCACTGGGCGGCGTCATCACGGCAGCCAACGCACGGAACGTGCGCGCGCGAGTGATCGTCGAGGCGGCAAACCAGCCGGTCGACGGCGAAGCCGACCGAATCTTTGGCGACGGCGGTGTGACCGTCATCCCCGACATCCTTGCGAACAGTGGCGGTGTTCTGGGGAGCTACTTCGAATGGACCCAGAACATCCAGGAATTCAAGTGGCCGCTCGAGACGTTCCGAAGCGAATTGGACAAACGCCTCGCTGCGGCGTATCGGGCCGTGAGCGCCGAGACCGCGCACTACAACTGCGATTTGCGAACGGGTGCCTTCATCGTTGCCGTGAGACGCGTTGTCGAGGCGCTCGCACTGCGCGGGCAGGTGCTGTGATGGGCGGCCCGATCCTGCACCTCTCGATTCCCGTGGTCGACCTCGACGCGACGCACGAGTTCTACGTGGGGACCCTGGGCCTCGAGCGTGGCCGCGTCCGCGAGTCGTGGTTCGACGTCTGGTTCTTTGGAATGCAGCTCTCCCTACAACTTGCGGCGGATACCGCAACCGTTTGCGACAACAGTGGGATGAGGCACTTCGGCGTCACGCTGCCGACGGACGATTTCGAAGCGTTCGTGAGCGACCTCGAGACGCGTGGTGTTAAGTGGTTGTCTCCCCCGACGACTTACGACGCCGAAGAGTTCAGTTCGAAGAGGGCTGCATTTCTTGTCGACCCGAGTGGCAACGTTCTTGAGATCAAGACCTACGGAGCCGACGACACCTGGCTGGCCGTCGTCGCCGCCCTGCCAACCGTGCCACGGGTACGTAACGGCGCCGTTCTCACGAAGGATCGGCGCACCTGTCGCATCGAATTCGAAGAACGGTCCGTGTTCGAAACCCTCGGGTACCGGCAGGCGATCGCGATGGACTGCACCCGGTTCCGCGGTTTCGTACATGCCGCCCTTGCCGGTTCCGTTCGAAACGACCCAGTGCACCTCGGCAAAGGCGGGACTGGTGGGGCCGGGCGGGCGACCGTGGTTGTGCGTTGACAGATCGACTCCCTTGCCCGCCGTCCACAGGTAGAGATAGCAGATCTCCTCGCCCTTGGCGTCGAGTAGGTGGAACCCCGGCGTGAGACCGGCATCGAGACCGTTGAAGTAGTCGGTATAGGCAGCGAAGCGTTCGCCGAACGAGGTCCATCCGAGGCGGTCATCGTGCGGACCGACGAGCGCAATGTCGTTCATCGAGGTCACCTTCTCGGGAGCCCCCGCGGTCTTCACAAGGACGGTGACAAGCGCACCTGCGGCGCCCGCGACGAGTTCCTTTTCGGTGACACGCGTGTCGGCAAGAGATCGCGCCGCGATATATGGAACGCGTGCCGGTGAGGTGAGTGCACCCGTGACGACCTTGACGTACACGGTGCCGTCGTGGTTGAGATCCACCTTCTGGCCACCGTCGAGACGGACGAAGTAAAGCTTCCAACCGCCGAACGACCACGTGTCGCTGACAACGGGGCCGGCTCCTTCATACATGTGAAGATCGAGCCCCAAGCGCTCTTTTGACAGTGAAACCGGAACAGTAGCCATGGTGTTTCCCCCCACTCGCAATTCCCCAATTGCGATTTTGTGGGCACGACGGGACTCGAACCCGGGACCTCTACCGTGTCATGGTAGCGCTCTAACCAACTGAGCTACGCGCCCTAAAAGGCACCGTGAAGCATAGCGGAGGGAGAGAAAGTTCAGCGGGGCGGTGGCGAAAAATGGGCGCGGACGAAACGGCCCGCGTGGCGTTCGAGTCGGCACACCGAGCCCTTGCGTGTGTCGGGCCAGTCGACGATGTCGAGGCCGTGCCACTCGAGACGCTTCAGGACCGCGGGAATGACGTCGCCATGACTGCACGCCACGGTGCCGTCGGCGAGCCCCTCGAGGAACACGAGTGCAACGTCGGTATCGACCCCCTCGCGCAGCGCCTCCGTCGGCTCAACCGGGACGGACAAAAGTTCGCCGAGCGGCTCGAGCGTCTGACGACAGCGCAGGTACGGGCTGCTCACGAGACGAACGGGATGCAGTGGCGCGAGGCGCGCCGCAATGATGCGGGCTTGTTCGCGACCCTCCTCGATGAGTGGCCGCATCGCGTCGTCATCGACCCACGCCGCACGACTGCCGGCTTTGGCGTGACGAACGAGAAAGATTGCTTCCGTCATGTGAGGCGAATCGTAATCGCATTGGCAAGAAGCCTCCCCCGCTGCGTGAGCATCACGCGGTCGCTTTCGACCACAAGCAATCCCTCGTTCACGAACACGTCGATTTCTTCCTGCTTGGCGGACGAAATGTCGCCTCGAGCGACTCCTTCGCGGCGTCGAATCGCAAGTTGCACTCGTTCGGCTGCCACCTGTTCGGCGGTCAGTTGTTCGAATGCGGCTTCGGTGCTGTCGTCGTGCCGCACGAGCTCGACGTAACGCTCGGGAGTCCGCACGTTCCACCAGCGGCGGCCCGCGGCATGGGAGTGTGCGGCACAGCCGAATCCCCTGTAGTCGGATTGTGCCCAGTAGAGACCGTTGTGGCGACTTTCGTGACCCGGGCGGGCCCAGTTCGAAATCTCGTAGTTGGCACGTCCCCCACTCTCGAGGATCGCATCGACGATCGGGTACTTGTCGGCTTGGTCGTCGTCGTCGGGGTGGCGCGCACGATCGCCAGAGAGTGGCGTGCCGGCCTCGACAGTGAGGGCATAGGCCGACACGTGCGGCGGGTCGAGCGCGAGCGCGGCATGCACGGTTTCTTCCCAGTCCGCGATGCTCTCGCCATGAGCGCCGTAAATGAGATCGAGATTGAACGTGGGGATTCCGACCGCACGAATTGTCTCGACGGCATTCGTGACGTTGTCGGGGTTGTGTTCACGGCCGAGAGACGCAAGGACGTGCGGCACCATCGACTGCACACCCAGGCTGATGCGGTTGACGCCGGCGTCGCGGTAGGTGCGAAGCAATGAATCGGTGACGTTGTCGGGATTGCACTCCACCGTGATCTCCGCTCCATCAACGATCGGCACGAGAGAAACCGCCCGCGCGAGCGCTTCCGCCGGCACGAGCGAGGGAGTTCCGCCGCCCACAAACACCGACACCGCATTCCTCAGCCCGGAGTCGACGGCCCGGCGAATTTCGAGCGCGAGCGCATCCATGTATTCATCGATGATCGATGCCTTGTCGTCCCACGTGGCAAACGCGCAATAGTCGCAGCGTCGCGAACAGAACGGTACGTGAATGTAGACCCCGAATTCGGGTTGCCACGCCGTCATGTGGTGGGCGGAACGAAGATGAGACCGAGTTGTGTGAGCTGCCCCGCGACTTCGTCGACCGGAACGTCGAGCATGACCGCAATCGCGCGGGTGTCGTGTGCCCGGACGGTGATGACCTTGCCGTTGAAGTCCTGGCGCTGCACCTGGATCATGCGAAGGAATCGTTCGAGCATGCGGAACTTTTCCTCCGGAAATGTCGACAACTTTGCAACGTCGATGCGGATCTTGGTGGGACCGGCGGCTCCGGGCTGGTTGCGCTCGACGGCCAGCGGATCGCGCGGCAACAGCTGGTCGATCGATACGCCGTAGAAGCGAGCAAGCCGCTCGAGTCGGGGAACCGAAATGACCCGTTCTCCACGTTCGTATGCACCCAACACCGACGCGCGGAACTCATCGTTCGTCTGGGCCTCGACTTCGTTCAACGACAGCTTCTTTTGTTTGCGGATTGCGCGCAGGCGCTCACCCACCAAACGCGAATAAGGAGATTCGTCGAAGGAATCGTCGTTCGCCATCGAGCCCATTCTCATGCGTGGAGAGCGGCGAGTCGCGCACCCGCTACCAAGGCAGCGGTTTCGGCCCGAAGAACCGCCGGGCCGATGCCAACCCGCGGAACCGAGCCGGGCACCTCTCCGTCATCGAACCCTCCTTCGGGCCCGACGATGAGGAGTCGATGGGCGTGACCGAGAGGGGCTCCTTCGGGGTCGGCAAGTGCGGCGCCCGAACGCGCACAGACGTCGTTGAGCGAGAGACCGAGATGAACCGCGGGAAGAAACACACGTCGGCTCTGCATGCACGCCTCGCGAACGATGCGCTCGGCACGGTCAACCAAACGATCACGGGCACCCGCGACCGCCCGCCTGGTGGGAGCTATGACGATGATTTCGTCGACGCCAACCTCGACCAACTGACGAATTGTCGTTTCGGGTTTCTCGGCCTTCACGGGCACGAATGCGACACCGAAAGTCGATGATCGCACCGGTTCGTTGGTCGTCGCACCGTTGACGACGAGCGTGTTCGATGCATCTACCCGACACTCACGCCATGCACCTCGGCCATCGGTTGCGGTGACCACGGCTCCACTTCGAAGTCGCAGGACACGAAAGAGATGGTGTTGATCAGTTTCATCAAGCTGTGGTGCTTCAAGGTTGTCGACCACCACGTGAGCCGCCGAATGCCGCAGCACCGGATTCACGAGAAAGCCGACTTGATGCGCGACTTCAGGCCCTTGTCGGCTGATGACACCGCGTCGCCTCGCAGTTCGGCAAACTGGCGCAGCAGTTTGGCCTCGTCGTCGGTGAGCTTTGTGGGCACATCAACACGGGCGATGACCCGCAGGTCTCCGCGTCGACGACCACCGCCGTTCAGGTGGGGAACCCCCCTGCCACGCAACGTGAACTCTTGTCCGTGTTGAGTTCCCGCGGGAACCACCAGTTCTTCGGATCCATCGAGCGTGTCGATTGTCGCCGTTGTACCCAGCGCCGCCTGCGCGATACCGAGACCGAGTACGTAGACGAGGTCGTAGTCGTCGCGCTGCAACGTGGGGTGCGGCGCGACGCGAACATGAACGTAGAGGTCGCCCTGTGAGCCACCACGCGGACCAACGGCACCACGACCCGTCAAGCGCAACGTCGCACCGGTGTCGACGCCGGCCGGCACATCGATCTGATAGGTGGTGTTGTCGATGAGTCGCCCGTCGCCGCGGCACGTTCCGCACGGCGTGGCCACGACCTGACCGATACCGCCGCAACGTTGACACGGGCTGGACGTGACCATTTGACCGAGCAAGCTCTGCCGCACACGGCGGACCTGGCCCGAACCGTCGCAGTCGACGCACATGACGGGCTTCGTACCCGCACCCGCACCGGTTCCGCCGCAATCGTCGCAGCGCAGCGCGGTCTTGACGGTGACCGGCACCGTGCCGCCAAAGACGGCGTTTTCGAACGAGATGTCAGCGACGGTTTCGATGTCTTGGCCGCGTGGGGGCCCTGTCTGCGTGCGTCCGCCGAAGCCACCGCCGAAGGGCGAGTTGCCGCCGAAGAACGCATCGAAAATGTCGCCGAGGCCACCACCCGAGAACGGGTCGCCTGACGCTGCACCACCAACACCCGCCTCACCGAATCGGTCGTAGTTGGCCCGTTGCTGCGGATCGGACAAAACCTCGTAAGCGCGACTCAGTTCCTTGAACTTGTCCTCGGCTGCGGGGTCGTCGGGGTTGGCGTCGGGGTGCAATTCACGCGCGCGCTTGCGATACGCGCGCTTCACTTCATCGGCGGATGCACCGCGCGGAACGCCAAGGATGTCGTAGAAGTCGGCCATACGCATCGACCCCGAGGGTCAGCCCTGCCCGCCCTCGCTCAGGCGACGGCCGAGTTGCGTGCTCACCGCCTCGACGGTGGCGAGCGCCTGTGGGTAGTTCATGCGGGTCGGGCCGAGAACGCCCACCGTGCCGAGTTTTTCACCCTCTGCGATGACGGGCGCCACGACGACCGAACACGCTGACAGCGGTTCGATGCCGTGTTCGCTGCCGATGGCAACCGTGAGGCCCCTATCGACGACGTCTTTGACCAGAGACACGACGACGTACTGCTGTTCGAGCGCGGTGAGCACCGAGCGCACAACGTCGACCGCATCGAAGGCCTGGGCCATCGCCGCGGCACCACCGACAATCACGTTGGCATCGGTTTGGTGCGGACGAAGTGATGCGAGAGCGTCGACGCAAACCTTGTCGACTCCCCCGTCGCCGGTAGGCGCAAGGTGCACCTGACTGAAAACGTGGCCGTACGCGGCGGCGTTGAGATGGGCGCTGGCTGCGGCAACCTGCGCATCGGAGACGGCCTCGTCGATGTCGACGGACTCGCTTTGCACCACCCCGTTCGACAGCACCGCGACGACCGTGGCGATGCGGGGCGACAAGCGCACGACCTGGACACTGCGTACCGTCGCCACCTCGGCGCTTGGTCCCATGACGAGGGCTGCGTAGTTGGTCATGTCGGTGAGCAAGCCCGACGTGCGCTGCAACAGTTCCTCCAACCGGCCCGTGGCGTGATTGAAAAACGATCCGACCCGTTCGGCGGTCACTTTGTTCGGCTGGCCCGCCGGTTCGAGAGCATCGACGAAAAACCGGTAGCCCTTGTCGGTGGGAATGCGCCCGGCCGACGTGTGGGGCTGGACGAGGTAACCCTCTTGTTCGAGCATGGCCATGTCGTTGCGCACGGTGGCCGGCGACACCTTGACACCTGCGAATGCGGCAACGTGGGCCGAACCGACGGGTTGCCCCGTTGCGATGTACTCCTGCACGACTGCACGGAGAATTGCGGTCTTGCGCTCGTCCAGCATTTCGCGACTCAGGTTACTTCCCTGACACCGCCTTGTAGCGCGCGAGGCTTTCTTCGCGCTCGACCGAGTGGTCAACCATTGGCGCCGAATACCCCGCGAATCCACCCGCCCCGGGCTGGTGAATCTGCGAGGTTGGACACTGCGCGAGTTCGGGTACGAACTCACGGATGTAACTGCCGTCAGGATCGAATTTCTCGGATTGGCTCTGTGGATTGAAGATACGGAAATACGGGGCCGCATCGGTTCCCGTGCCCGCGGTCCATTGCCACCCGTGATTGTTCGATGCAATGTCACCGTCGACCAAATGGCGCATGAAATGACGCGCGCCCCACTGCCAGGGCAGGTGCAAGTCCTTCACGAGAAAACTGGCGGTGATCATTCGCACGCGGTTGTGCATCCAACCCGTGCGCAACAACTGCCTCATACCAGCATCGACGATCGGATAGCCGGTTTCCCCTGCGCACCATTTCTCGAAGCGTGACTCGGCTCGCTTGTCGGTGTCGAGACGCATCGCTTCCATCTTCTTCTGAAGGTTTTGCCATGCACTGTGCGGCTGGTGAAAGAGAACGTCGGCGTAGAACTCGCGCCAGCACAGCTCGGACCGGAAATGCTCGTGACCCTTCGTGTTCTTCGTACCGTCGAGCACAAGGTCGGCAATCAACTGCTTCGGATGCAAAAGACCGAAACGGAGGTACGTCGACAACTTCGAGGTGCCGTCGACACCGGGTGCGTTGCGGTCGTCGTAATAGCCGTTCAACGCATTGTCGTGGAACCACTCCCACCGCTCGTGGGCTGCACCTTCGCTGGGCGTCGGCAGCGCCGCGTCGATGCGCGGCCGCGCGGGAATCTCTTCCCCACCCACGGCACCGGGCGCAACGAGAAGGCTGTGCACCGGGTCACTCTCTTGCAACGGCGTGAGCACGGGCGACCAACGTTTGTAGAACGGCGTGAACACCGCGTAGGGCGTGCCGTCATCCTTCGTCACCGTGCCGGGCTCGACTGCGTAGGGGCTGCCGACACCACGCAGACGGGCGCCCGCCGTCTTCAGCGCGGCAGCGACAGCCATGTCGCGCTGACGCCCGTACGGAGCGAAATCCTTCGCGACGAAAACCGTCTCGGCTGACGCTTCGCGCGCAACACGGGGCACAACGTCGACGGGATCACCCGTGCGAATGACGAGCGAACCTCCGAGGGTTTCGTTCAACGATTCGAGCGCACCGAACAAGAACCACAGCCGCGCGTCACCGGCACGTGAGAGAAACTTCGGGTCGAGGACGAACAACGGTACGCACTGCCCTTCGGCACACGCGGCAGCCAACGCCTCGTTGTCGTGGCCGCGCAGGTCGCGGCGAAACCACATGACACTCGTCATGCGACCGATTGTGGCTGACGCTTCATGACCGACGCCATCCAAGCGCAACAAAGAAGTGCGATCACTCCGCCGTATCCCAGGGACCATTCGGGACTGACATGGTCGGCTATCCAACCCGTGACGGGCCCGCCAACCGGCGTCGAGCCGAGGAATGCGACCGCACCGAGCGCGAGAAGGCGACCGCGCATGTCGGGTGGCGACATCACCTGCGAGATGGAATTCACACTTGCGATGAATCCGGCTCCACCGATACCAAGAGGAACCGAAAAGACGAACGCCAAGGCAAGGTTCGGGGCCCAGGCAAGGGCGATGTTGCTGATCGCCAACACGAACACGCTCGAGTTGAACCACTGCAACGACACCGTCTCGCGCCCGGCCGTGAGCAGACTGCCGATGAGGCTGCCCACGCTGACGACGGCCAGCAACCAACCGAAGGAGTTCTCGTTTCCCCACCGCGAGTCGGCGAGCTTCGGAAGAACGACGCTGTAGTTGAACGCGAAGGTACTGACGATGACCAACACGATGAAAAGCGGCCGCAAAACGTGGTCGTCACGGATGAACGCCATTGCCTCGCGCACGGGTTTGCCACCACGTCGAGCCGGTGGGGCCACTCGCAGCGACGACGTGTCCATGACGACAATGCTGAGGAGAATTGCAGCGAACGACAGACCGTTGATGACGAAGAGCCAGCCGGTGCCGAGCGGGCCGACCAGCGCTGCCGCAAGCGGCGAGCGACTGCAATGCGAGGGCGGTCTGCGTGATCAGTGTCATCCGACGACGGTTGTGACGGTCGGCGATTGCCCCTGCCCACGCCCCGAGGAGCAACATCGGCAGGAACTGGAACATGACGTTCAGGCCGAGGTCGGTGGCTTTCCCCGTGAGTCGGTAGAGCAGAAATGCAGACGCAGTGAACTGCATCCACGTGCCCACGTTGCTGACAAGCACGCCCGCGAAGAAGTACTTCGCATTACGGTTCCGCAGCGACCGGAAGGCTGAGGGCATGTCGAGTCAGTCGTCGAGTTTCAGGGCCGAGATGAAGACGTCTCCCGGCACTTCGACGCGGCCGATCGACTTCATTTTCTTCTTGCCCTCTTTCTGCTTCTCGAGCAGTTTGCGCTTTCGAGTGATGTCGCCGCCGTAGCACTTGGCAAGAACGTCCTTGCGCTTGGCCTTGACCGTTTCACGCGCGAGAACCTTGCCGCCGATCGCGGCCTGAATCGGAATGTCGAACATCTGCCGCGGAATCAGTTCTTTCAGTTTCTCGCACATCTTGCGGCCGTAATCGAAGGCACGGTCGCGATGGACGATGGTGCTGAATGCGTCGGCCGCCTGGCCGTTCAGCAGCAGGTCGACTCGCACGAGATTCGACTCGCGGTATCCCTCGAGTTCGTAGTCGAGACTGGCGTAACCCTGTGAACGGCTCTTCATTTGATCGAAGAAGTCGACCACCACCTCGGCGAGTGGGATGGAGTAGATCAACTCGACACGTTCCGGCGACAGGTACTCGATCTTCTGCAATTCACCGCGGCGTGTCTGGCACAGATCCATGAGCGTGCCCGTGTAGTCCTTCGGCGTGACGATTCCGACCTTGAAGTAGGGCTCTTCGATGAACGCGATTTGCTGGGTGGCCGGCAGCGACATGGGCGTATCGACCAACTGGACCTCGCCGTTCGTCCTGTGTACGCGGTACTCGACCGACGGTGCAGTAGCGATGAGAGCAAGGTTGAATTCGCGCTCGAGACGTTCTTTCACGATCTCCATGTGGAGAAGCCCGAGGAAACCGCAGCGAAATCCGAAACCGAGCGCCCCGGAACTTTCGGGTTCGTAGGTGACCGATGCATCGTTCAGCTTCAGTTTTTGCAGGCTGTCACGCAGGTTCTCGAAGTCGTCGCCGTCGATCGGATACAAACCACAAAAGACCATCGGCTTCGGGTCTCGGTAACCGGGCAACGGGTCGGCAGCGGGCCGGTCGGCTTTGGTGACGGTTTCACCGCTTCGCGCTTCGGCGACGTCTTTGATGCCCGCGATCAGGTAGCCCACTTCCCCGGGCCCCAGTGAGTCGACCGGAGTGTTGACCGGTCGACGCACGCCGATCTCGATTGCTTCATGCGTGGCGCCCGCCTGCATGAACATCAACTTGCTGCGGGAGTCGAGCACACCGTTCATCACACGCACCGAGCTGACGACCCCGCGGTACTGGTCGAACTGACTGTCGAAGATGAGCGCCTGCAACGGCTGGTCGGGGTCACCCTGCGGGGCGGGAATGCGCTCGACGATCGCATCGAGCAGGTCGGGCACACCCTCACCCGTCTTGGCCGAAATTCGCAGAATCTGGTCGGCGGGTATACCAAGCACCCGCTCGATCTCGTCGGCGTAATAGTCGGGGTTGGCTGCGGGCAGGTCGATCTTGTTGAGCGCCGCCACGATCTCAAGGTCGTTCTCGAGAGCGAGATAACAGTTGGCAAGTGTCTGGGCCTCGATGCCCTGTGCCGCGTCGACCACCAACACGACACCCTCGCAGGCGGCGAGCGAACGGCTGACCTCGTAGCCAAAGTCGACGTGCCCGGGCGTGTCGATGAGGTGCAGCACCGACCCTTTCCAGTCGACCCGCACGTTCTGGGCCTTGATTGTGATCCCGCGCTCACGCTCGAGGTCCATTGAGTCGAGGTACTGGGCCCGCATGTCGCGGGCATCGACCGCCTTGGTCAATTCCAGGATGCGGTCGGACAGCGTGGACTTCCCATGGTCGATATGGGCGATGATCGAAAAATTCCGGATGCGGGAGAGTTCCATGGGGGGTGCCGAAATTCTAGGGGTGCGGCGGGGTTGGGGCCGTGAAGAGCCGCTGTTAGCCTCGCTCAACGTGGCAAACATCAAGAGCCAAAAGAAGCGCATCCTCACCAACGCCAAGCGCCAAGAGCGCAACAAGGCCGTCAAGAGCGAACTCCGCACCCGCGTGAAGACCGCGACAGCCAGCGTCGGTTCCGATGCCAACGGCGAAGATGTCCGTCTCGCAATGAAGCGCCTCGACAAGGCCGCCTCCAAGGGCATCATTCACCCCAACCAGGCCGCCCGTCGCAAGAGCCGCCTGATGAAGAAGATCAACGCCTCGAAGGCCTAGGTCGACTCCTCCGCGCCGAGAGTTTGGCCAGTCGGGCGACGAGAACTTCCATCACCAGAATGTCGGGCCAGTCGCGTCCGCCGCGCAGGTGAATGTCGGCATCGGCAAGCAGCTGAAGAGCGTCGCGGACGCCCTCGGAGCCCAATCGGCTCAACTGCTCCATTGCCTTCTTCGCGGGATACTCGCTCTTCGCACCGAGGATTTCCATCGCGTCGAAGTGCGATGAGACGTCGGCGCCGTCGAGGCGCAGCATCTTCGAATAGTGGGTGTGCAGAAACTTGAGAAGCTGCATCGCATGCATCTCGCCCGCCCCGACAAGGCGATGCAAAACCTCGAGCGCCACCGCGACGTTGCCCGTGTCGATTGCATCGCTGAGCTTGAACATCGATACCGAACCGGCCTCGCCGAGAAACGGCACCACGTCGTCGCGGCTGAGCTTCTTCGACGTGCCGAATGTCGACACGAGCGTGTCGATGATCCCCGGGAACCGTCCGACGTCGGCGCCGAGCCGTTCTCCGATGGCGGCGATCGCTGCGGGGTCGAGTCGCAGTCCGGCCGTCTCCAACTGCTCGCGGAACCACATCTCGCGCTGTTTGGCATCGGTACCGACCGAGGTGGAGACGGTGGTTCCGCCCGCTTTCTTGATTGCGTCGGAGACGCTCTTCGCCAACTTTCCCGATGAAGTGAGAATGAGGCGGGTGCTGTCGAGCGGATTTTCGAGGTAGTGAACCAGCGGCTGCACCGTTTCGACGGTTGCCTTGCCGATGTTCCGCGCAACGACGACCCGGTAGTCGGAAAAGAGGGCCACGGTCGATGCGGCATCGACGATGGCGCGAACCACCTGTTCACGCTCGTCGACGGTGGGTCGGTCGAGGTCGAAATCGTCGAGCACGAGGGATCGGTCGGCGCCACCGAGCGCCTCGTGGATGCGCGTACCCAGTTCTTCGACGAGCAGGGACTCGTCGTCACCGGTGATCAACAACACGGACACACCCAAGTGTCGCACACGGGTGAAACCGCTAGCCGGGCAACCGCGCCGCCACGGCCGCACACCACCACACCCACCGAACACCGAGCAGCAGCGGTGCCGTGAGAATTTCGGCCACGGCACCGCCAACCAGACCCGACGCGATGCACACGGGCAGCCCGCACAACATCACCGCCCCCGCGACGGGCACCGCGAACAGGTTTGCAAGCAGGCCCCACGGCGCAACCCGTCCGAACACCACAACCAGCACGGGAAGCGTGGCCACTTGCGCAGCGAGCGAAGCCGCCAACGGCACGGCGACGATTCCCGGACATCCGAGGCGACGAAGACGCGCCTCGCAGCGCGGGCCAATGGCGATGAGTCCCGCGGTTGCCGAGACCGACAGCCAGAACCCCACCGACCACGCAAGGAATGGATCGGCGAGAAGAAGAACCGACGACGACACCGCGAGCGTTCGACCGGCCGGGATCGACCCGCCGCGGGTGAACACGATGGCAGCGAATCCCGCCATCGCTGCCGCTCGTAGAACCGACGGCTCTGCCCTCGTCATCATGGTGAACGCACCAAGCACGCTCAGGGTCGCGACCAGCCGTCCTCGCGGGCGCAATCGGGTGATCAACGGTGCGAAGACAGCGAGCACGAACACGATGTTCTGACCCGACACTGCGGTGAGATGCGAAAGCCCCGAATCCCGGAACGCCGTTCGCATCTGTCGTGGTTGAGAGCGGTCGTCGCCGATGACAAGACCTGTCAGCAACGACGCCTCGGCCGGTGGCAGCGACGATGCGCCGTGAACGATGAGCCGCCGCACCCTGTTGGTTGCACGTGTCAGCGCGGAGCCCTGCGTCCAGTCCCCGCCCAACACCACGTTGTCGAGTCGACCTGCGATGTGGCGCACCAACTTGTAGCGCGACACCGATGCGTTCCACGCTTCACGCGTCGCCGACATCAACACCGACTCACCCTGCATGCGGTCGCGTACGCGCCACGCATCGGCTCCGTACAACACCGTCTCGTACCGCCAACCTTCGATGCGAA
>RGCG01000090.1 GCA_009919275.1 Actinomycetota bacterium | reverse complement strand
CACCGCAAGCCCCCCGCGGTACGCCGACGCGAGGGCTCTCTATACGGGGTATCTCCACGCCCGAACCCGAAACCTGCCATTTGCTTTCCCACCTGCGCCTGCGACTGCCCGCGGGGGCCCGAGTCATCCCCAAGGTAGTGCCTAAAAACGGTGCATGACAGCACGAGTCGCTGATTAGCACCACCAGCCGAAAACTGACGACCTTGGGTTAAGGCGGAGTCCTGCGTGACGATCCGAAAAATGAAGAACAGCGACTCTCCGGAGGCACGAGGGCTTTAACCCTGCGCGCCCGGAGCGTCGATAGGAACCGATTAAAAGCCCCGCAACCTATCAACCAGCCGAAGCTTCGGCAGGCTTGTCCTCATCGAGGGGCAATTCGCCCCCGAACGGTAGGGTGATCTTGAGCTGCTTGTAACGAGGCAGGCCTGTACCAGCCGGGATGAGGTGGCCCATGATGACGTTCTCCTTGAAGCCGCGAAGCAAGTCGACCTTGCCCAGCGTGGAGGCATCCGTGAGGACGCGCGTCGTCTCTTGGAATGAGGCGGCCGAGATGAAACTCTCCGTCTCAAGGGAGGCTTTGGTGATACCCAGCAGGATCGGCTCGGCCTCGGCGGGCTTACCACCGGCTTCCTCAATCCGCTTGTTGTTGGAGAGAAACGCGGAGCGGTCCACCTGCTCCCCCCAGAAGTACTCGGAGTCACCGGGATCGGTGATGCGAACTTTCCGGAGCATTTGGCGAATGATGATCTCGATGTGCTTATCGTTGATCGTCACGCCCTGCAGCCGGTACACCTCCTGCACTTGGGAGATGAGGAAGTCGTACAGCGCCGACGGCCCGAGAATCTCTAGGATCTCGTGCGGATCGGCCGCGCCTTCGGTGAGGTGCTGCCCCTTGTGAACCACATCACCGGGTTGCACGATGATGTGCTTGCCGGTGGCGATCAGATGTTCCTCCTCTTGTCCGGTCTCCTCGTTCTTGACCACCAGCTTGCGCTTACCGCGCACGGTGCCCTCGAACGAAACGATACCGTCGATCCGAGACATTTCCGCGGCGTCCTTGGGACGACGGGCCTCGAACAGTTCAGCAACGCGCGGCAGACCGCCGGTGATGTCCTTGGTCTTGGAGGCCTGACGGGGCGTCTTGGCGAGCAACGCACCCGGTGCGATGGTATCTCCCTCGTTGACCGCGATCTGCGCGCCGACCGGAATCGAATAGGCGGCAAGCGGCTTGTTCTTCGAGTCACGAACCTCGATCTGCGGATTGAGGTCCTCCTTGTGCTCGATGACGACGGTGGCGATACGGCCCGAAGATTCGTCGAGCTCCCGCTTAACGGTAACACCCGGGATCATGTCCTTGAAGTGCAGCGAGCCACCCTTCTCGGAAAGAACGGGAATGTTGTACGGGTCCCACTGGGCAAGCACGGCGCCCTTGTCGATCTTGCCGCCGTCGGCCACGTGGAGGTACGAGCCAACCACGATGTTGTAGACTTCCAACTCCTTCTCCTCGGCATCGAGAATCTGGATGGTACCGGTCTTGTTCAGCACGATTGAACCTCCGTCGGCCGTCTCAACGAGGCGGAGGCCACGGTACTTCACACGTCCGCTGGAGCGGACGCGAATCTCGGGGGTCTTGAATCCACCGGAGGCGACGCCGCCGATGTGGAAGGTACGCATGGTCAGCTGCGTACCAGGCTCACCGATCGACTGGGCGGCGATGATACCAACCGAATCGCCGATCTTGGCGACCTTGTTGGTGGCGGGATTGATACCGTACGACTTCGCGTCGATGCCGCCCTTGGTGATGGACGTAAGAGGTGACATGACCTTGACGCGCTCGATACCGAGCTCGTCGATCCGTGCCGCGATTTCCTCTGTGATGAGCTCGCCGGAACCGACAAGCACCTCGGAGGGGCTGATCGGGTTCATCACGTCGTCGCTGGAGAAGCGGCCAATGATGCGCTCCTTCAGGCCAACGATTTCGTCGTCGCCCTCGAAGATGGCCTTCTTCCAAACACCGTCGCGGGAACCGCAGTCCTCCTCGGCGATGATGACGTCCATCGCGACGTCGCAAAGTTTGCGGGTCAGGTAGCCGGCGTCGGCAGTCTTGAGGGCGGTGTCGGCAAGACCCTTGCGGGCGCCGTGGGTCGAGATGAAGTACTCGAGTACCGTCAACCCCTCGCGGAACGAGGAAAGAATGGGACGCTCGATGATCTCGCCGGAAGGCTTGGCCATAAGGCCGCGGGTGCCACACAGCTGACGAACCTGCTGTTTGTTACCGCGCGCACCCGAGTCCATCATGATGTAGACCGGGTTTACCTCAGTGCGACCATCGTTGTTCTCAAGCTTGGAGAACACCTGCTTGGCAATCTGGTCGGTAGCGCTGGTCCAGATGTCGACCACCTTGTTGTAGCGCTCGCCATCCGTGATGATTCCCTTGTGGAACTGGGCCTCCACCTCGGCGATCTTCTTGCGGGAGTCGGACACGATTTCCCGCTTCGAGTCGGGAATGATCATGTCGTCGATACCGATAGAAATGCCGGCCTGGAAAGCGGTCTGGAAGCCGAGTTCCTTGAGGCGGTCGAGGGTCTCGACGGTGATCTGGTTACCGGCCAGCTTGTAGGTATTTAGGATCAGGTCACCGAGCTTGGCCTTGGGAACAGGGAAGTTCACGAAACCCAGCTCTTTGGGCCAGATGTCATTGAAGATGACACGGCCAACGGTGGTTCGTAGGGTTTTGCGCTTGGCGTCGCCGAAAATCGTCTCGCGGCCGTGATCCGGATTCGGAATTTCCACCCAGTCGTGCATGCGAAGGGCGCCGTCGGCCTTCACGTAGAGGACCTCTTGCAGGCCGCTAAGCAACGGCACTCGCTCGTTCTTGGACGGTTTACGGCGGGGTTCGATGGTAAGATAATACGCGCCCAGCACGATGTCCTGCGAGGGGGTGAGGATCGGCTTGCCCGAGGACGGCGAGAAGATGTTGGAGGTGGCCATCATCAGGAGTTTGCACTCCATGATCGCCTCCAGAGACAGCGGCACGTGCACCGCCATCTGGTCTCCGTCGAAATCCGCGTTGTAAGCAGTGCAAACGAGAGGGTGGATGCGGATGGCCTCTCCTTCGATCAACACCGGCTCAAACGCTTGGATCGAGAGACGGTGAAGCGTGGGAGCACGATTCAAGAGAACCGGATGTCCCTTGGTGACTTCCTCGAGAATATCCCAAACCTCGGGTGACTTCTTCTCGATCATCTTTCGGGCTCCGCGCACGGTGTGCACGAAACCGAGTTCCTTCAGACGCCGGATGATGAACGGCTCGAAAAGCACGAGCGCCATCTTCTTGGGCAAACCGCACTGATGCAGTTTCAACTCTGGACCGATGACGATGACAGAGCGTCCGGAGTAATCGACGCGCTTACCGAGCAGGTTTTGCCGGAACCGGCCCTGCTTGCCCTTTAGCATATCCGACAACGATTTCAGCGGGCGATTACCCGCTCCGGTCACCGGGCGGCCGTGACGACCATTGTCAAACAGCGCATCAACCGCCTCCTGGAGCATGCGCTTCTCGTTGTGGATGATGACGTCAGGCGTCTTCAGCTGCATCAGATTCCGCAGGCGGTTGTTGCGGTTGATGACGCGGCGATAAAGGTCGTTGAGATCGGAGGTCGCAAAGCGACCGCCTTCCAACGGGACGAGCGGACGAAGGTCGGGCGGGATAACCGGCAGCACCTCAAGCACCATCCACTCGGGACGGCTCTTGGAGTGAATGAAGCCCTGCACCACCTTCAGGCGCTTGGATAGCTTCTTCTTGATCTGCTTGGATTTGGTGGCGCGCATCTGCTCCTGCAGCTCAGCGACGGTCGCCTCCAGATCGGTTTTCACGAGCGCGTCGCGAACAGCCTCCGCTCCCATCTTGGCCACGAAGGAATCGTCGCCGTACTCGTCCAAGGCTTGGCGATACTCAGTGTCGGTGAGCAACTGGCGGGGCTCGAGCGGAGTCTTGCCCGGATCGATCACCATGTAGTTCTCGTAGTAGATGACCCGCTCCAACGAACGGGCCGTCATGTCGAGCAGGAGGCCCAGTCGGCTGGGCATCGATTTCAGGAACCAGATGTGGGCAACCGGAACCGCGAGTTCGATGTGGCCCATGCGCTCACGACGCACTCGAGCAATCGTGACCTCGACACCGCAACGATCGCAGACCACGTCCTTATACTTGATGCGCTTATACTTTCCGCAGGCGCATTCGTAGTCGCGCACCGGGCCGAAAATCTTCTGGCAGAAGAGACCGCCTGGCTCGGGCTTGAAGGTGCGGTAGTTGATCGTCTCGGGATTCTTTACCTCGCCCTTCGACCATTTGCGGATTGTCTCCGGCGAGGCGACGGTGATCGACACGCAGTCGAACGCGCTCTCCTCAAGACCGAGTGCTTCCCGGGCCTGATCGCGATTATTGCCGGCGGCGTCGTTGGGTTGGATCATGGTGGTGTCTCCCTGGAATCAGTTGTTTTGGACGAGCGTTTTCAGGAGCCGAAGCTCAGTGCGTCCCGCTTCTGCAGTTTGATGTCCAGGCCGAGGGACTGGATTTCCTTGATGAGCACGTTGAAGGATTCAGGCGTGCCGGCTTGCAACGTGTTGTCGCCCTTGACGAGCGATTCG
Organism: Actinomycetota bacterium; assembly: GCA_009919275.1. GTDB lineage: Bacteria > Actinomycetota > Acidimicrobiia > Acidimicrobiales > Ilumatobacteraceae > F1-20-MAGs119. The sequence goes on along the minus strand of RGCG01000090.1, from coordinate 1,560 downwards.
TAGATCTTCGTTCGACCCTGCACGTCGTCGGATTTGACGGTGAGGAGTTCCTGCAACGTGTGGGCCGCGCCATAAGCCTCGAGCGCCCACACCTCCATTTCGCCGAAACGCTGACCACCATACTGCGCCTTGCCGCCCAGCGGCTGCTGCGTGACAAGGGAGTACGGACCCACGGCACGGGCGTGGATCTTGTGGGAGACCAAGTGATTCAGCTTCATCATATAGATGTAGCCGACAACCACCTCCTGATCGATCTTGTCGCCGGTTCGGCCGTCGAACAACGGGCTCTTGCCGGAGGAAGGTAACTTCGCCTCCTTGAGGTACTCGCGTACCTTCTTCTCTGGAATTCCGTCGAAGACGGGGGTCGCGACCTTGATACCGAGGCGTTTGCACGCCCAGCCCAAGTGGGTCTCAAGGACCTGCCCCACGTTCATGCGCGAAGGCACGCCGAGGGGGTTAAGACAAATCTCAACCGGGGTGCCGTCCGGAAGGAAGGGCATGTCCTCCTCGGGCACGATCTTGGCGACCACACCCTTGTTACCGTGACGGCCGGCCATCTTATCGCCGACCTCGAGCTTCTGCTTCGTCGCGACGTAAACCTTAACCTGCTTGATGGCTCCGTCCGCGGAACCTTCTCCCGCCTCGATGGACGTGATCTTGCGTTCGCGATCGCTCTCCAACTCGTCAAACTTGGTCTGGTAGGAGCCGATGATCTCCATGATCTTTATCCGCACGGGTGACGGATCGATCTGAACGTGCTTGGAGACCGCTGCCAGCTTGCGCAGGAGCGTCTTGGTGATCTTACGGTTGGCCGGGATGATGATTTCGCCGGACTCTCCGTTGATCACGTCGAGGGGAATTTTCTCACCCAAGAGAATGTTGGAAAGCGCCTCGGTGAGAGCCTCGCGCAGCTTGTCCATCTGGGTCTTGAACTCCTCCTGGATCTGCTTCGCCTGACGGCGACGATCGGACGGGGAAAGCTTCTCCTCCTGGTTATCGACCCGGGATGAGACCTTAACGTCCATGATTATGCCAGCCACACCTGAGGGGACGATGAGGGAGGTGTCCTTAACGTCGGCCGCCTTCTCGCCGAAGATTGCGCGCAGAAGCTTCTCCTCGGGCGCGAGTTCGGTTTCCGACTTCGGGGTGATCTTACCGACGAGGATGTCGCCGGGTTTAACCTCGGCTCCGACGCGGATCACGCCGTTGTGGTCGAGATTCTTGAGTGCCTCTTCACCGACATTTGGAATGTCACGGGTGATTTCTTCCGGCCCAAGCTTGGTATCTCTCGCCGTTACCTCGAATTCCTGGATATGGATCGAGGTGAAGATGTCCTCCCGCAGAACCTTTTCGGAGATGAGGATCGCATCTTCGAAGTTATAACCGTTCCACGGCATGAATGCCACAAGCACGTTCCGGCCGAGAGCCATCTCTCCGCGATCCGTGGAGGGACCGTCAGCGATGATCTGACCCGCCTTCACCTTCTGGCCCTCGCGGACGATAGGTTTCTGATTAAAGCACGTACCCGCATTCGAGCGCATGAACTTGCGCAGCTCGTAA
>RGCG01000089.1 GCA_009919275.1 Actinomycetota bacterium | reverse complement strand
GGCCAACCGAACGGCGTCGCGGCGCTGTCATCGATGCTCTTCGGCGTCACAGCGGACACGGTGTATCTGTCGCCCGCACCGCTGTATCACGCCGCTCCACTGCGCTTCAACCTCGCGGTTCACTTCATCGGGGCCACCTCGGTGATCATGGAACACTTCGATGCCGAGGAATACCTCAAACTCATCGAGCGTTACAAGGTGACCCACTCGCAGCTGGTTCCGACGATGTTCGTTCGAATGCTGAAGCTCCCCGCCGACGTCCGCAAGCGCTACGACACATCATCGCTGCAATGCGCAATCCATGCTGCCGCACCGTGCCCTGTCGAAGTGAAACGCCAAATGATCGAATGGTGGGGGCCCGTCATCCACGAGTACTACGCGGGAACCGAAGGCAACGGTTTCGTCTACTGCAACTCCGAGATGTGGCTCTCGCACCCCGGAACGGTCGGCAAGGCGATTCAGGGTGTGGTTCACATCTGCGACGAGAACGGCGATGAAGTGCCGAGCGGCGAATCCGGCACCGTTTTCTTCGATAGTGGGACCGTCTTCGAATACCACAACGACCCGGAAAAGACGAAGAGTTCGCGCGACCCGAAGGGACGCGGCTGGTCGACCCTGGGCGACGTCGGTTATCTCGACGCCGACGGTTTCCTGTATCTCACCGACCGCAAGGCGTTCATGATCATCTCGGGTGGTGTGAACATCTACCCACAAGAGTCCGAAAACGTTCTTATCAACCATCCCAAGGTGGTCGATGTCGCCGTCTTCGGCGTGCCCAACGACGAATTCGGCGAAGAGGTCAAAGCAGTCGTTCAACCGGTCACGATGCCGGCATCCGACGACGAGGCGCGAACCCTTGAACGCGAGCTCATCGCGTTCTGCCGGTCACAGCTGGCCGACTTGAAGTGTCCTCGTTCCGTCGACTTTCGGCCCGACCTTCCCCGTCACCCAACCGGCAAGCTCTACAAGCGGCTTCTGAAAGACGAGTACTGGAAGGCAGCCGGACGCTCGATCTGAGCGCCGAGCCCATGTCGTTGCGACAGCACCCGTTCTTCGATTGGGAGGGCATCCACGCTTTTGCTCACCGTGGTGGCGCCAGCGACGCCGCGGAAAACACCCTCGCTGCGTTCCAACACGCCGTCGACCTCGGGTACACGTACATGGAAACCGACGTCCACGCGACGATCGACGGCGTTCTCCTCGCTTTCCATGACGATGACCTCAACAGAACGTGCGGCGTCGCAGGACGCATCTCCGAGATGACATACGACGACGTGCGGCGGGCACGCGTCGACGGGCGCGAACCAATCCCCACGTTCGATGAGCTCATCACCACCTGGTCCGACCTGCGGTGGAACATCGACTGCAAGGCCGACAACGCCTTGCCACACCTCGTTGATGCGCTCCGACGCCACGACATCCTCGACCGCGTCTGTCTCGGTTCGTTCAGCGACAAACGCCTCCGCACACTGCGAGCAGAACTCGGTCCGAATCTGGCCACATCGCTCGGCCCGAAAGGCGTCGCCCGACTCCGCCTCGCGGTATCGCTTGGCAGAGCGATCAGATTCCCCGACGGCGTGTATGCGGTGCAGATTCCACCAAAGCAGGGGCCCATCCCGCTGCACTCCGAGCGATTCATCGACATCGCCCACGCGTCGGGACTCCACGTCCACTACTGGACCATCGACGACCCGGACCAAATGAACGAACTCGTCGACAGGGGTGCCGACGGCATCATGACCGACAAGCCGGCCCTGCTCCGCGACGTCCTTCAGGCGCGCGGGCGTTGGTAGGCCGACTCAGGCGTCGCGGGCCGATCCTGCACGCTTGACAATCGGTTCCTTGTCGCTCCAGGGAAAGTTGATCCACATGTCGGTGCGCTTCCACACGTAGTCACAGTGGATGACCGACTGGGGCTTTTCGTACAGTGCGGCGATGCGGGATTCCGCAACACGCCCTTTGCAGAACTCTTTGACGAGCTTGAGGGTATGACCGGTGTCGGCGACGTCGTCGACGATGAGGATTCTCGCGTCGCGCACGTCGACGAAATCGGGAACGGGCGGCAGGATCATCGGCATGTCGAGTCGCTCGTCGACGTCGGTGTAGAACTCGACGTTCATCGTGTAGGTGTTCTTCACCGACAGTGCGTACCCCAGCGCTCCGGCGAGAAACAAGCCCCCGCGTGCGATGGCAAGGATCATGTCGGGGTCGTACCCCGACTGTGCAATGTCACGCGCAATGTCCCGCGACGCCTCGCCAAAACCGTCCCAGGTCAAAATCTCGCGCTGTGCCGACACACCTTCTCCCTCGCTCGGAAGAGAAACTAGTCGCTCACGGTTCGTAGGGACAATGCCGGCACCCACTCGAGCAGCATCGACCGCGTGAGGCGAGGAAGACGGACGTCATCACACTGCGGCGTGTCAGCGGATCGACGTAGACGGGGTCACCCTTCTCGACGGCCGAGCGATGTGCGGCGAGAATTTTTCGCACGACTTCAGGGTCCCTCGGCAGACGCTGCGACAAGGGAGAATCCACGTGATCGGAACGAAGTGGTGCGTAGCGCTCGATCACGTCGATCAACCTACTGAACGACACCCCACGCCTAACATCGCTGCGATGCCTCCGGTCGAACTTTCCGTCGAGCGCGACACCGTCGATCCATCGCGCCTGCTTCGCCACACTTTTGGTGCGTTTCGATTCGGGTCATCCGACCCCTGTGTCCGCATCACCGGCGACACGCTCACGATGACGTCCACGTCGCCAGACGGTCCGGGATGGCTCTTTGCCACCATGGCCGCACCCAACCCCGAGGCGCAGGTCGAATCGCAGGTCGAATTCGGTGGCCGGGCGACCAACCACATACGGCAACGCCGCCCCGACCCCCACGGCCACCGTGACACGTTTCGGTCGCTCTCTCCGGCCCACCCTCTCGTCGCGCGCCTCCAGCGCGAGTTCGGAGACCTACGTATCGGAGCGTCGGGCGACGTTTACAAGGCGGCACTCACCGCCACCCTCGGGCAGCGCATCACCGCCGCCGAAGCTGTCACGCAGTGGGCCCGTCTGTGTCACGCGCTCCCCAATCCCGTTGATACGCCGATCGGACAGCTCCTTGCGCCACCCGACCCCGGCGCCCTTGGCGCTCTCGCGCCATGGCAGCTCCACTCGCTCGGCATCGAAGAAGCGCGTGCTCGCACACTCATCTCGATAGCGAGGGTCTTCCGGCGCGATGGCGCCCATCAGGTCGACGTTTCACTCGCTCTTCGGCGTCTTTCCGTTGAGGTTCCTCGCTTCGGACCCTGGACGCGAGCCTTGGTCGAAGCCGAAGCCCTCGGTGACCCCGATGCGGTCGCTGTTGGCGACTTCCACTTGAAAAACGTCGTCGCCCACGCCCTCGGTGGCCGCCCACGAGGCACCGACGACGAGATGCTCGCCTTGCTCGCGCCTTACGCCGGCAACCGAGGACGCGTCCTCGCGTGGCTTGCCCTTGCGGGCATCTCCGCTCCGAAATTTGGGCCCCGTCGACGCAACATCGACATACGTCGCTTCTGAACCCGGTCAGCGACTCGATGCAACCATCGCCTCACGCGTCGCCCAGAAACCGGGCCAACTCTTCGACACCACCCCCGGGTCATCGATGCTGATGTCCGCCACACGTCCGGCCAGGACGGCAAAGCACATGGCCAAGCGGTGGTCGTGGTGGGTCGCGAGATGCGCGCCCCGCAGCGGTCCGGGCTGGATCATCAGTCCGTCGGTGGTCTCCACCACGCTCGCGCCACACTTCGCCAGCTCGCGGGCCAAATCCCCCAGCCGGTCACTCTCTTTTGCCCGGATGAATCCAACACCGCGAATACGCGACGGCTCCGCGGCGAACAAGGCAACCACTGCCACCGTGGGAACCAAGTCGGACATGTCGACCATGTCGATGTCGATTCCACGCAGAGGTTGAGCTAGGTCTCGCCGAACGGTGATCGAGGTGTCACCCCACTCGACCTCGCAACCCATTTGTGCCAGGAGGCCCGCAAATCCCACGTCGCCCTGCGACGACCTGGACGTCAGGTTGGGAATCGTGACCGCCCCTCCGCACACCGCCGCCAAAGCCAGTGGATACGACGCCGATGATGCATCGGGTTCGACCTCGTACCATCGCGGCGTGTAACGGCCCTCGGGCACCGCGAGGACCCGGCGACCATCTTCGTCGCTGATCGACGCATCGACACCAAAGTCACGCATGACAGAGACGGTCATCTCGAGATACGAGTCCGAGACACGGTCACCGGTGATCACCAGACGAAGTCCCCCACGCAAGTAAGGCGCCACAAGCAAGAGCGCCGTCGAGAACTGGCTGGACACGCCACCTGGGATTTCGATTTCACCTCCACGAATGCCCCCAGCCGAAATTTCAACCGGGAGGTGACCGTGTGTGGCGAGCGGATTCACGTGCGCACCCAAACCAGCGAGCGCGTCGTGGAGGTCGGCCATCGGACGGCGCCGCAGTGCCTCGCCGCCGTCGATCACCGACGGAGTTCCACGCAGTGCGCAGATTGCGGTGAGGAAGCGCGACGTTGTTCCAGCCAGTTCAGCGTCGATTCTGGCGTACCGCGCCGACGTCGGGTCGAAACCGCTGTCGAACCGAAATGATCCGGCCTCCGGTGCCTCGATTGTTACACCGAGCGCGCGCAGCCCGCGCACCATCGCCACCGAATCGTCACCGTCGGGGACGTTGGTGACGGTGGAACCACCGCCCGCGAGAGCCGCACACACCAACGCGCGATTTGCGATGCTCTTCGAACCAGGAACAAGCACGGTGCAATCAAGGGGCGCACCGACCACCGGTATCGATCCGGGCACCACGCTCACCGACCCGGCTTGAATCCGCGGGCGATCAGGCCACCACGGAACAGTTCGACCTGCCCCTTTTCCACGAGCACCACCGCGACGCCGCGGTCACCTTCGGCGGAGTGCACGACCTCGAAGTTCGCAAGGTTCACGTTGAGCTCGGCCGCAAGGGTGAAGATCTCCGCAGCCGAACCGGGTCGGTCAGGGATCGGAATCCGCACTTCGACGGCATCTTCCAACGAGCGAACCCGGGCCGGGAGGTTGCTGCGGGCCTCGCGAGCGCGCAGCAGCAGACGTTCGAGGCCCTGCGAGTCTTCGTTGTCGACCGTGCCCCGCAGATCGATGAGGCCGGCGATGAAGTCATCGAGCGTCGCGACGATGGCCTCGCGATTGGCGCGGCAGATGTCGAGCCAGATCCCTGGTTTGCTCGATGCAATTCGGGTCATGTCGCGGAAGCCACCCGCAGCCATACGCAGAAGCGACGCGTGCTCTTCGGAGCGCCTGTCGGCAAGCGTCATGAGCGTGGCGGCCGTGAGATGAGGAACGTGACTCACGACGGCAATCAGGCGGTCGTGGTCGTCGGCGCCCAATGCCAACACGTTGGCGCCGAGCTGGTGCGCAACCCCTGCCGCGAGGGCGAACACCGAATCGGGGGTGTACGACGTCGGCGTGAGGATCCACGTCGCTCCGTCGAACAGGGTCGCATCGGCTCCGTCGAGACCATCGAGTTCCGACCCCGCCATGGGATGACCACCGATGAAGCGCGGATCGGTGATGCTTGCCACCAGAGGCCCCTTCACGCTGCCAACGTCGGTGACGACACCCCGAGTCATGTCGAGCGCTCTTGCCACTTCGTCACGCAGTTGAAGCACCGGCACGGCCACGAAGGTGATTTCGGCATCAGGGTTCACTCCGACGGCAGAGATGATTCCTCGCTCGACCGCCGTCTGCGGGCGACCCGACAATGGATCCGAACCGTGAACGGTCCAACCCGATTCGACGAGACGTGCTGCGATCGAACCACCGATCAGGCCCAGCCCGACCACGTTGGCGCAACGTTCACCCATGCGCCTTCACCCTACCGACGGGCTTCTGCCGACATTGCCTCGATTAACGCCTTGCGCTCGGCGAGTGACAATTCTCTCCAAGCGCCGGGGCGCAATTTCGAGTCGTTGATCGGACCGATACGCGTGCGCACCAATCGCTCGACTTCGTGTCCAACTGCTTCGCACATCCGGCGAACCTGACGATTGCGACCCTCATGAATGGTGATCGACAAGGTCATGTCGCTTCGTTGGCTCACCTTCGCCGGTGCGGTTGGTCCGTCATCAAGTTCGACCCCTTCGCGCAGTTTCTTCAACTGGCCCTCGGCGAGGCGCGGATTCCCCCGCAGTTGAACGAGGTACTCCTTTTCGACGCCCTTGCTCGGATGTGTGAGGAAGTGGGTGAGGTCGCCGTCGTTCGTGAGGAGAAGCAGGCCCTCGGTTTCGGAATCCAGTCGCCCCACCGGAAACACCCGGGGACTCTGGGGCACCATGTCGACAACAGTGGAACGACCCTGGGGGTCGTGTGCCGTCGAAATCACGCCTCGGGGCTTGTTGACGAGGTAATAGACCAGGTCTGGTCGGGCTCCGATCGGTACAC
>RGCG01000088.1 GCA_009919275.1 Actinomycetota bacterium | reverse complement strand
AGACCCTGAATCATTGCCGGGTCGTAGCGCCAGTGGATGTAGGCGAGATTCCTCCACTGCTGCACCATCACCGCGCGACGAACGGGATTCGGACACGACTCGTTCACATTTGCTCCATTGACTCCGTCACCCTAAGCCCGTTTCCGGGGACGTGACTAACCTGAAGCCATGGATGACAACCTCGTGTCCGATGCCATGCGGCGCCTCGGCGACGAAGTCGAAATCGGGCCAATCGGCTTCGGCTGTTGGCGGTTCACGAGCTCATCAGATGCCCACAACACGGCGTTGATCTCGACCGCACTCGACCTTGGCATGAACCTCATCGACACCTCCGATGTGTACGGCCTCGATTGGGGCGGCAGTGGCTTCGGATCGTGCGAAGAGGCGCTCGGTCGCGTACTCGCCGGAACGCCGTCGCTTCGCGAGCGCATGGTGCTGGCCACCAAGGGCGGCATCATCCCCGGTGTTCCTTACGACTCCTCGGGTGCGTACCTCATCGCGGCGTGTGAAGCGTCGTTGCGTCGGCTCGGAGTCGACTATGTCGATCTGTACCAAGTCCACCGTCCGGACATGTTCACCCACCCCGAGGAGATCGCGGTGGCGTTCGCATCATTGCGCGACCGCGGCTTGGTGTCGATGTTCGGGGTGTCCAATTACACGCCTTCGCAAACCATGGCTCTGTCCGCGTATGTCGAAGAACCGCTCGTCTCGACACAACCCGAGTTCTCGTGCGCAACGCTTGCACCCCTTCGCGATGGCACCCTCGACCTGTGCATGGAAGAGGGCATCACGCCCCTCGCCTGGAGCCCGCTTGCCGGAGGTCGTCTGGCGACGGGGCACGGCCTGCGCCCCGACCTGTTGTCGGTGCTCGACGAACTTGCCGAGCGTGAAGGCGTGTCGCGTGCTGCGATTGCCATTGCATTCGTTCTCGCCCATCCGGCCGATGCGGTGGCGCTTGTCGGCACCCAGACCCCCGAACGCCTTACCGAACTCGTGGCTTCAACACGCGTGCAACTGTCTCGGACCGATGTCTACCGCATCGTCGTCGCGAGCGACGGCGTGCCGTTGCCGTGACGTCGTCACGGCCCCCGGCCGAATTCTCCTGGTTTGGCGCTTTGTGTGACGACGACTACGAACAACTGGGGATTGTGCGCAACGACCTGCGCAGCAGTTGGGAACACTGTCGCGACATCGTGCTGGCCGCCGAGCGAAACGGGTTCGACAACATCCTTCTTCCCTCGGGCTACACGCTCGGCATCGACACCGTCTCGTTCGCGTCGTCCATCGGCAACGTTGAACCAGACCCTCGGCGGTCGACTCACCATCAACATCATCTCCTCGGAGATGCCGGGCGAGTCTCTCGACGGCCCGGCGCGCTACCGCCGCACGCTCGAAGTGATGACGATCGTGCGCGAACTGATGCGGGGCCAACGTGTCGACCACGACGGCGAGTTCTATTCGGTCCACCTCGATCCACCGCGCATCACGGTTGACAATCCCGTCGACCCATCGTTCTACTTCGGTGGGCTCAGTGACGAGGCGCGTGAGGTTGCTGCCGCAGGAGCCGATGTGTACCTCATGTGGCCCGATACCGAAGACATGATCGCTGCAACGATCGACGACCTGAGATCACGCGCGGCACGACACGGGCGCACCCTTCGGTTCGGGTATCGCTGCCATGTCGTGGTGCGCGACAACGAGGCCGATGCCCTGAACGCCGCCGAACATCTTGTGGCGGCCGTCGACGATGCCGAGGGAGCGCGAATCCGCGCCCGGTCCCTCGACTCACTCAGCACCGGCGTTCGTCGCCAAGCCGAACTGCGCGAGTCAGCGGCCAACGACGGCTTTGCGGAGCCACACTTGTGGACGGGTATCGGTCGGGCTCGCAGCGGATGTGGCGCTGCGATCGTTGGATCACCGCGTCAAGTTGCCGACAAGATCAATCGATACCGGGACATGGGAATCGACGCATTCATCCTGTCGGGATACCCGCACCGCGACGAGTGCGACCGCTTCGGTCGCGACGTCCTACCGCTGTTGAGGAGAAACTGATCATGGCTATCCGGGTCGCCGATCTTGATCTCCCCCGCTACCGCATGTCGCTCGACGACCCGACGCACCACGAGTACTACGCCGAGGTTGCCGCCGCAAAGAGCCACGGTTGGATACAGCGGTGGCTGTGTGGCTACGTCGTCTTCGGCCACGAAGACGTTTCCGCACTTCTTCGCGAGCGTCGCCTTCACCAAGCGGCGGGCAAAGTTCCGGCTCTTCTTGCCGGAATCGAGAACCCCGTCAGCTCCCTTCCCGCCGACGACATCCTTCTTGCCGAAGGAGACAAACACCTCCGTCTTCGTCGACTCGTCGCTGAGGCATTCTCCCCGAAGTCGGTTGACGGACTACGACCCGCCATTCGCACGCACGTCGGGCGCCTCGTCGACGACGCGATGTCGGGTGCACGGCGCGACACCGACGGTCGCGTCCTTCTCGATTTTCAGACAATGATCGACGAACTTCCCGTTGCCGTGATCGGCGACATGCTGGGAACCGGGCGCGAAGATTTTCCCCTCTACAGCAAGTGGGCCGAGTCCCACTTCCAGGTTCTGAAGTCATCGGCAGTCGGAGACACCGAGCGCGATTCGCGTCTCGCGCGTGATGCCGAAGAGTTCGACCGTTACTGCGTCACACTGATCAACGAACGCCGCCGAAACCTCACCAACGATTTGTTGAGCAAATTGATCACCGCCGAAGAGTCGGGGGATCGCTTGTCGACGGGAGAATTGGTGTCGTTGATCCGCAGCTTCATCGCCGCGGGAATCGACACCACGCGCAACCAACTCGGGTCGATGATGGCACTGATTCTCGACACACCGGGTGCCTGGGCGAACTTGCGCGAGAATCGCGAACTCGTGGTCGGAGCCGTCGAGGAATCTCTGCGCCTGTTGAACCCCATCCGCATGGCAATGCGTCTCGTCCACGAAACATTCGAATACCGCGGTGTCATCTTCCCCACCGGAACGTTGATCGGCATCGGACTTTCGGGTGCCAGCCGCGACGATGCCCACTTCACCGATCCCGATGCATTTGCCCCCGAGCGGGGCAATGCTCGCGATCACATGGCCTTTTCCTTCGGGGTTCATCACTGCCTCGGAGCCGCACTGGCCCGTGCCGAATTGCAAGAGACGTTGTCGGTGCTGCTCGCCCGATGGCAGACGGTTGAGCTCGCGGCACCAATCGCGTGGAAGCACGCGAAGTTGCCCGTGTGGGGTCCGGCATCGATGACCCTTGCAATTCGGCCAAAATGAAACAAATTTCGATAGCGGTTTGCCCGTCCACAAAACATCGACGAGTAGCGTCGTGTTGCAGAACCCAACAGGCGGAACCTTATGGAACCTTGGCAACTCGACGCGACAACAACCGCGCAGCTCATTGCCAGAATCCCCGACTGAACGCCATTGTGCGGCGCGACGACACCGCTGCCCGCCAACAGGCGCGTGACGTCGATGCCGGTAAGTCTCGGGGTGCTCTCGCTGGTGCAGTGCTCACGACAAAGATCAACACCGACCACATTCCGTTCCCCACCGACAACGGAATCAAGGCGCTCGCCGAACACCGCCCCGTCGAAACACATCCCTGCATTCAGGGTCTTCTCTCCGAAGGCCTCATCATGCTGGGTCGCACGAACTCACCCGCGTTCGCCATGCGGTTCCACACCGCAAACGACCTGCACGGCGAGACACTGAATCCTTTCGATCGCAACGTCAGCTGCGGTGGTTCTAGCGGGGGTGCCGGAGTCGCCGTTGCAACGGGAATGTGTCAGGTGGCGCAGGGTAACGACATTGCCGGGTCCGTTCGTTGGCCGGCGACGTTGAACGGCATCATCGGACTGCGACCGACCATCGGGCGCGTGCCGAGTGGTGGCACGAATCCCACCGTGCCTCGCGGGTGGAGCGCGACAAACATGTCGACGAACGGCCCCCTCGCACGCACCATGGCCGACATTCGCACGGCGTACCACGCGATGACACGCCAGAACTGGAACGATCCCAACTGGGTTCCCGCCGGGCACGAATTCCAACACGACAAGCGACCAATCCGAGTGGCACTGGTGACCGATGACGGCAACGTGATCGACCCCGAGGTTCTCACCGCCGTCCGCCGCACCGGAAGGGCACTGGCCGACGCAGGTTACGAAGTCGACGAGGTGACACCGCCCATGCTTGAGGTCTTCTTCACCCTGTGGCAAAGACTCGGCGCCTTTGACATAGCTCTCGGCTTGGCATCGATGTTGAAGGACATCGACGACAGCGGTCTCGATCTCGCGGTGACGGATTGGGTGTCGAGCATGCCGTCGCCCACGCCGCAGGGTTTCATGATTGCTCTCAACGATCGCGACCTTGTCATGCGCGCTTGGACTCGATTCCTTGCCGAGTACCCGATCGTGGTGACACCCCTGATGGGGCGACCATTCATCGAACGTGGTTACGACACGGCACATCCCGGAGCGATGGAAGAGCTCATCCATGTCGGCCGCTGGGGCATGAATTTGTCGGCTGTCGCCGTGCCCGCACTCGCCTTTCCCACCGGCCATGTTCGGGGCGTTCCGATCGGGGTGCAGCTCTTTTCTCGGGCATGGCGAGAGGACGTTCTCCTCGACGCAGGCGATGCGCTTGAAGAACGGTTCGGCGCGGTGGCGCCGGTCGACTGCCGCTGGGCGCAGTAGTTTCACCCTCGGGGGGTGGCCAAGTGCCCGCATTCGAGAACGACGAGCGTCAAACGATCACCGACGCCAAGGGGCGGGTTGGCCATCGGGAACACATTGCAAACAGTTCCCGTTACACGGAAGCAATTCACACCGTGCGCCCCGGCGTCTGGGTTGTCACGGCAAACGGCCTGTCGAACCAGGTGTTCATTGACGCTCCCGACGGCATCGTCGCAATCGACACCGGTGAGTGCGTCGAAGAAATGCGCGCGGCGATCGCGCATCTGCGAACGGTTTCCGATCGCCCGTTCGCTGCTGTTGCCTACACGCACTTTCACTACGTCGGCGGAACAACTGCCGTTTTCGACGCTGCCGGACACTCCCTACCCGTGTATGCCCACGAGCGCGTTGCTGCCAACCGTGCCCGAACGTCATCAGAGGTATCCGCCGCGTACAACCGTGGCCTTGTCGAGCAGTTCGGAATCGCCCTACCGGCAGATGGCCCGGATGGCCTCATCAACGTCGGTCTCGGGCTGTCTTTCAAGAATCCGAATCACGCACCGAACACCCCCGGCTGGGTGACACCGACCCACACGTTCGGCTCAAGCGCAACACTCAACATGGCGGGCCTTCGTTGCGAAGTCCGGCACGCGCCATCCGATGCCGATGATTCAGTGACCTACTGGTTTCCCGATCTCGGGGTCGCGGTTCACAACGCCTTATGGCCCGTTCTCTTCAACGTCTTTGCAATTCGTGGCGAGGAATACAGGGATCCCCGTGTCCTGCTCGCCAGTCTCGATCACCTCATCTCGCTTGACGCCGAACACCTGGTACCAACGCACGGACCGGTGATATCGGGAGCAACCGAAATCCGCCGCCGCGCAACGAAGTATCGCGACTCGATCCAATTCATCTGGGACCAGACCGTGCGCTGGACGAACCGTGGCCTCACGGGTCCGGAACTTGCCGCGCGAATCCAACTACCCGCCGTCTACGCCGACGACTACATCACCACCGAGTTGTACGGCGTCCTCGAACACCATGTGCGCCAGGTGCGAAGCGGTCTCTTTGGTTTCTTCGACGGCGACGAGTCGAATTTGTTCCCCCTCGATCGTCGCGAACATGCGACGAGGATGATCCGCGCCATGGGCGGGCGCGAAACGGTTCGGGCAACGGTGCGTGATGCAGTCGACAGCGACACGCGATGGGCTCTTGAACTGGCTTCGTATCTCGCCCACTCCGACGAATCAGAACAGGAAGACCGCGACCTTCTCGCCGCGACCCTACGCACGGTTGCCCGGCGCACGAGTGCGGCAAACATACGCAACTGGTGCCTCACGCGTGCGCGCCAACACGAGGGAACACTCGACATGTCACGCCACAACCAACATCGGTTGAGTGCCGCGTCACTCTCTGCGGGACCAGCCGCCGCAGCGGTCGACATCCTCCGGGTTCTTCTCGACCCCGACCGCCTCGGCACAACCGAAATACGCATCACGTGGACCTTCGACGATGGTTCACGACGTGGACTTCACATGCGCAACGGAATTGCCTGCCCGACGGACGGGGAAATCGCCGATGTCGACGTTTCCTGCAATCTCAGCACTTGGGCTGCAATCCTCGGCGGCAAGACAACGATTTCCGCGGCGCTGGCCGGCAATGCGTTGTCGATCGTCGGGGATACCAACACGTTCCTCGCGGCCATGGCCTGCTTCGACGTTCCCGGACTTCGCAACTGACCAAACGTGCCCGTGGTCGGATGATCACACCGCGACGGTCAGCCGAAGTACCTGATGGGCCGCA
>RGCG01000087.1 GCA_009919275.1 Actinomycetota bacterium | reverse complement strand
TCAATATGACCCATCGTTCCGATATTCACGTGAGGCTTCGTACGCTCAAACTTTGCCTTCGACATTTCTTATCTCCGTTGTTGTTGCTGGTGGGTTTTCAAGGATCGGTGGTTGTTTCGCGAGACTTTGGCTATTCGCCGCGGACTCGCTTGACGATTTCGGTTGCAATTGCCCCCGGCACCTCTTGGTACGAGTGGAATTGCATCGTGTAGGTCGCGCGCCCTTGGGTGCGTGACCGGAGGTCGGTACTGTATCCGAACATCTCGGAGAGCGGCACCTGGGCACGTACGACCTGCGTGTTGCCGCGGGCCTCCATGCCTTCGATGCGACCGCGACGGCTGGACAAGTCGCCCATCACATCGCCCATGTACTCGTCGGGGGTGACGACTTCGACGGCCATGATCGGCTCGAGCAGGACCGGCTTGGCCATTTCGGCGGCTTTCTTGAAGCCCATCTGGCCGGCGATCTTGAACGCCATTTCCGAGGAGTCGACGTCGTGGTACTGACCGTCAACGAGGCTCACCTTGACGTCGACCGTCGGATATCCGGCGAGGACGCCCGACTCGAGAGCGGCCTGGATGCCTTGGTTGGTCGGCTGGATGTACTCGCGGGGCACGCGACCGCCGGTGATCTCGTCGGCGAACACGTATCCGCCGCCGGGACCCGTCGGTTCGACGGTCAGCTTCACGACGGCGAACTGACCCGAACCACCCGACTGCTTGATGTGGCGGTACTCAACCGACTCGACCTTCTTTGTGATGGTCTCGCGATAGGCGACCTGCGGCTTGCCGACGGTTGCCTCGACGTTGAACTCGCGCTGCATGCGGTCGACGAGGATTTCGAGGTGCAACTCGCCCATGCCGGAGATGACGGTCTGGCCGGTCTCTTCGTCGGTGCGCACACGGAACGTGGGGTCTTCGTCGGACAGTGACTTGAGCGCCTTGCCCAACTTGTCCTGGTCGTCCTTCGTCTTTGGCTCGATGGCAACGTGGATGACCGGCTCGGGGAACTCCATGCGCTCGAGAATGACCGCGTTGTCGCGGTCGCAGAGCGTGTCGCCGGTGGTGGTTTCCTTGAAACCCAGACCCGCGACGATGTCGCCGGCCATGGCGACGTCGAGATCTTCACGCTGGTTGGCGTGCATGAGAAGGATGCGGCCGAGACGCTCTTTGCGCTCTTTCGTGCTGTTGTAGACCTCGTCACCCTTGTTGATCGTTCCCGAGTACACCCGGAAATACGTGAGCTTTCCGAACGGGTCGGCGACGATCTTGAACGCGAGGGCAGCAAACGGGCCGTTCTCGTCGGCGGAGCGCTCGACAACCTGGTCGCCCTTCAGGTTGGTTCCCTGCGCAGGCGGAATGTCGAGCGGGCTCGGCAAGAAGTCGACGACGGCGTCGAGCATGGGCTGGACACCCTTGTTCTTGAAGGCCGAACCGCAGAGAATCGGAACGAAGTCGAACGCGAGCGTGCCCTTGCGGATGGCCGCCTTGATTTCTGCTTCGCTGACGTCTTCTCCGCCGAGGTACTTCTCCATGAAGACGTCGTCGGACGTTGCGATTGTTTCGAGCAACAACTCACGGTACGAATTGGCTTCGTCAACTTGGTCGGCCGGAATGTCGACTTCATCCCACTTCGCGCCGAGTTCCTCGTCGCGCCAAATGAGGGCCTTCATCTTCACCAGATCGATGAGACCGACGAAGGGCTTGTTCGATTCGGGACCACCCGAACCGATGGGCAACTGGATGATGGCCGGCACCGCCTGGAGGCGATCTTTCACCATGTCGACGGTGCGATAGAAGTTGGCACCGATGCGGTCCATTTTGTTGATGAAGCACATGCGGGGCACGCGGTACTTGTTGGCCTGACGCCAGACGGTTTCGGTTTGCGGCTCGACGCCTGCAACCGAGTCAAACACCGTGACTGCACCGTCGAGGACGCGCAGCGAACGCTCGACTTCGATGGTGAAGTCGACGTGGCCCGGGGTGTCGATGATGTTGATGCGGTGGTTGTTCCAGATACAGGTGGTCGCAGCCGACGTGATGGTGATTCCGCGCTCTTGTTCTTGGGCCATGTGGTCCATGGTCGCGGCGCCTTCGTGCACTTCACCGATCTTGTACGACTTGCCCGTGTAGTAGAGGATGCGCTCGGTTGTCGTGGTCTTGCCGGCGTCGATGTGCGCCATGATGCCGATGTTGCGAGTGCGCTCGAGGGGGTACTCACGCTTTGCCATGTTCAGTGTCTGCCTTGTCAAAGGCCTTGTTCGACTCGGCCATCTTCTGCATGTCGTCGCGCTTCTTGATCGACGCACCGAGACCGTTCGCGGCATCGAGCAATTCATTGGCGAGACATTCGGCCATTGTCTTTTCACGACGGTTGCGCGAGTTGTCGACGACCCAGCGAATTGCGAGCGTGCTGGCGCGGCGCGGGCGAACTTCGACCGGGACCTGGTACGTGGCACCACCGACGCGGCGGCTACGAACCTCGAGCGGCGGCTTCACGTTGTCGATGGCGCGCTTGACGGTTGACAGCGGCTCGGAGCCGGTCTTTGTCTCGACCATCTTCATGGCGTCGTACACGATGTTCTCGGCGATGCTCTTCTTGCCGTGCAACATGATCTTGTTGACGAGTTGCGTGACGAGCAGCGAGCGGTAGACCGGGTCGGGGGTCATCTCGCGGCGCTGTGCGGGTCCTTTGCGGGGCATGTGCTACCTGTCTTTTCCTGTGATCTCGAGTGCTTTACTTGTCGCGCTTTGCGCCGTAACGGCTGCGCGCCTGCTTGCGGTTCTTCACGCCGGCTGCGTCGAGCGCGCCGCGGATGATCTTGTAACGCACACCGGGCAGGTCGCGCACACGACCACCACGAACCAGAACAATGGAGTGCTCTTGCAGGTTGTGGCCTTCGCCGGGGATGTAGGCGGTGACTTCGACGCCACTGGTGAGGCGAACACGCGCGACCTTGCGCAGTGCAGAGTTCGGCTTCTTCGGAGTGGTGGTGAACACGCGGGTGCACACGCCACGACGTTGGGGGGAACCCTTGAGCGCCGGAGTCTTCGTCTTGGTTGTCTTGACGCTGCGACCCTGGCGGATCAACTGCTGGATTGTGGGCACGCGTGAACCTCTTTGTTGATGGAATTTCGCGGGACCCCGACACTCGGGGCCTTCGCTACAGAGAACGAAAGAGGACGGAGAAACCGCCCTCGGGGACCCGTGAAACGCTATAAGCGACCCGGCGCCGGCCACAACCTGCCGAACGCCGGGTCGATACGTTCCATCAGGCGTTTTCGGCGTCGCCCTCGGGGTGGACGTACGAGCCCTGAATGCCGGCCAGGAAGGCGGCGGGGTCTTCCTCGTCGCTCGAGTAGAAGGCCATCGGTTCGTAGTCCGGGGCCTCGATACCGAAGTGGCGGTACAGCTGCATGCCCGTTCCGGCAGGGATCAGCTTGCCGATGATGATGTTCTCCTTCAGTCCGACGAGGTTGTCGGAACGACCATCGATTGCGGCCTCGGTGAGGACGCGGGTGGTCTCTTGGAACGATGCCGCCGACAGCCACGACTCGGTGGCGAGCGAGGCCTTGGTGATACCCATCAACTCGGGGCGACCCTCGGCAGGACGCTTGCCTTCTTCGACCATCCGACGGTTGGTGTCGCGGAAGGTCTTGGCGTCGGTGCGCTCACCCGGCAAGAAGCCCGTGTCGCCCGGCTCTTGAACGCCGATGCGACGCGTCATCTGACGCACGATGAGTTCGATGTGCTTGTCGTGGATCGACACACCTTGGTCGCGGTAGACCTTTTGGACTTCCTCGACGAGATACACCTGCGTTTCACGGATGCCCTTGATCTCGAGGAGTTCCTTCGGGTCGAACGGACCGTCGGTCAACGGCTCGCCGGCGTGCGCCTCTGCACCGTCGCGAATGTTCGGCATGAGGCGACTACCCGTGGGCAGCAACGTGAGGTGTTCTTCGCCCTTGTCGTCGACGACGGTGACGGGGATGCCCTTGCCTTCGTCTTCACCGATACGAATCACACCGCTCGCGCGGGCGAGACGTGCCGAGCCACGAGGTGTGCGTGCCTCGAAGAGTTCAACGACGCGCGGCAGACCGCCGGCGATGTCCTTGCCCGCGACACCGCCGGTGTGGAACGTACGCATCGTCAGCTGCGTACCGGGTTCACCGATCGACTGCGCTGCGATGACGCCAACGGCTTCGCCGAGTTCGATCGGCTTACCCGTGGCCAATGAACGGCCGTAGCACAACGCACACACGCCGAGTTCGGCGTCGCACGTGAGAACCGAGCGAACGCGAACGCGATTGATGGTGTTGTCGTCGCGCAGACTCACGATGTCGTCATCGGACAGGATGCGGTTCTTTTCGAACACCGTTCCGTCGGCAAGCGTGACGTCGCTGAGCAACGCACGGCCAAACAGTTTGGTCTCGAGGTAGGCGCGCATGTTCGCGGTGTCACGCTGCACGTTTTCGACCCACACGCCGAGAGCGGTACCGCAATCGTGCTCACGGATGATGAGTTCCTGTGCGACGTCAACGAGACGACGCGTGAGGTAACCCGAGTCGGCGGTACGCAGAGCGGTGTCGACGAGACCCTTGCGGGCGCCCGGCGTTGCGATGAAGTACTCGAGGGTTTCGAGTCCTTCACGGAAGTTGCTCTTGATCGGACGCGGAATCATGTCACCGCGGGGGTTGGCCACGAGGCCGCGCATACCCGCGATCTGCTTCATCTGCGTCATGTTTCCGCGTGCGCCCGAGCCGACCATCATTTCGATCGGGTTGAAGCGCTGCGCCTTGAATTCCTTCTCCATCGCGTTCTGCACTTCGGCGGTGGCGTCGGTCCAGATGCGCACTTCCTGCTGACGGCGCTCGCCGTCGGTGATGATGCCTCGACGGAACTGGTTC
The DNA here is from genome assembly GCA_009919275.1 of Actinomycetota bacterium. Lineage (GTDB taxonomy): Bacteria > Actinomycetota > Acidimicrobiia > Acidimicrobiales > Ilumatobacteraceae > F1-20-MAGs119. The sequence goes on along the minus strand of RGCG01000087.1, from coordinate 1,600 downwards.
TCGACCTTGTCGGCCTGCTTTTCGAACTCGTCGAGAATGGCCCGCTTGGTGGCGGGGGTCTTCACGTCTTCGATGGAGATGGTGAGTCCCGACTGAGCCGCGTAGCGGTAACAGACGTTCTTGATGTTGTCGAGCGACTGCGCGATGATGGCCTTCGGGTAGTTGTCCGCGAGACGCTCGACGATCAGACCCATTTCCTTCTTCTTCAGCGGCTCGTTGATGTGGCCGAAGCGCTCGGTGTAGTCGGCGGGCAACGCCTCTTCGAAGAGCAGACGGCCGGCCGTGGTGTCGATCGTGCGACGGTCACCCGTGGAGAGGGTTTCGCGGAACTTGATCGGCGTGTGCAACGAGATCGACTTCTCGTCGAGCGCGCGGAACACTTCCCAACGGTGCTGGAACGTGCGACCCGCACCCGCCGACTCGGCGACGAGTTCGGTGAGGTAGAAGCCACCGATGATCATGTCCTGCGACGGGGTCACGATCGGACGACCCGACGCCGGCGAGAGGATGTTGTTCGCCGACAACATGAGAACGCGTGCCTCGGCCTGGGCCTCGGCTGACAGCGGCAGGTGAACCGCCATCTGGTCACCGTCGAAGTCGGCGTTGAATGCGGTGCACACGAGCGGGTGGATCTGGATTGCCTTGCCCTCGACGAGAACCGGCTCGAAGGCCTGAATGCCGAGGCGGTGCAGTGTCGGTGCGCGGTTCAGCAGCACCGGGTGTTCCTTGATGACGTCTTCGAGAACGTCCCACACCTGCGGACGACGGCGCTCGACCATGCGCTTGGCCGACTTGATGTTCTGTGCGAGTTCGAGGTCGACGAGACGCTTCATCACGAACGGCTTGAACAGCTCGAGTGCCATCAGCTTCGGCAGACCGCACTGGTGCAGACGCAGCGTCGGACCGGCCACGATGACCGAACGACCCGAGTAGTCGACGCGCTTGCCGAGAAGGTTCTGGCGGAAACGACCCTGCTTGCCCTTCAACATGTCGGACAGCGACTTGAGCGGACGGTTGCCGGGCCCGGTGACCGGGCGGCCACGCCGACCGTTGTCGAACAGTGCGTCGACCGCTTCTTGCAGCATGCGCTTTTCGTTGTTGACGATGATTTCGGGCGCGCCGAGGTCGAGCAAACGACGAAGACGGTTGTTGCGGTTGATGACGCGGCGGTACAGGTCGTTCAGGTCGGAGGTGGCAAAGCGGCCACCGTCGAGTTGCACCATCGGACGCAGTTCCGGCGGAATGACGGGCACGACGTCGAGGATCATCGCCTTCGGGTCGTTCTGGCGACGACCGTATTCGTCGCGCTGGTTGAACGACGCAACGATCTTCAGACGCTTGATCGCCTTCTGGCGACGCTGAGCCGACAGTGGCTTGCGGCCGCCACCGGCTTCGATGGCCTCGCGCAACCGCTGCTCTTCGATGTCGAAGTCGATCGAGTCGATGAGTGACTTGATGGCATCGGCACCGGTGCCACCCTCGAAGTACTCGGCGTACGGACCGAACGGATCGCGAAGGTTGCGCCAGAGAACTTCGTCTTCGATGATGAGACGCGGGTAGAGACTCTTGAATTCGTCCCACGTGCGCTTCTCGAGGTCGA
>RGCG01000086.1 GCA_009919275.1 Actinomycetota bacterium | reverse complement strand
CGGGGTCGACGCCACGGATCGAGGCAATCTGAAGACGAGAGATGGGCTGCTTGTAGGCGATGATCGCCAGCGTTTCGAGCGCCGCCGCGGACAACCGGGCTCGCTGGCCATCAAGCACGAACCGCTCGACGTACGCCGACACGTCGGGGTGGCTCTGGAAGCGCAATCCGCCCGCCACGCGGACCAACTGAAAGCCGCGGTTCGATTCGTTGTAGAAGGACTGCAGCGACTCGACGACTGCCTCGACTGCCGCGACGGGAGTCTCGAGAAGTTGCGCGATGACCTCGACCGGCACCGGTTCGATCGCGACCATCAGGATCCCTTCGATGGCACGTGTCGTGTCGGCAATCTGGAAATCGTCGGACATCGTCATCCCTCGTAGTCGTCGATCGCCATCGCCGCCGAGGACGCCATCGCCTCGTTGCCGATCCAACGCACTTGGATGTCGCCGAAACGATCGGCCTGTTCGAGATCGACGAGACCCTGTTTGTACAGCTCGAGAAGGGCCAAGAACCTCACCACAACTTCGAGGCGCTCGATCTGGTTCTCGGTCAACTTTCGAAAGGTCACAGAGCGATAACCCGGCAGACTCGCCACCAACTCACTCACCGCGTCGGCCACACTCGCCCGAATTGGCGCCACGTGATACAGGTCGATCCTTGGCTCTTGCTTCGGAGTGATCGCACGCACCATCGCCCGGAGCAGCTTTTCGGGCGTGACACCTTCCATGAGGTCGGGCATCAGTTCGGAAAAGCGTTCGTCGGGCCCGGCGGTCCGGGGGAAGGCCCGATCTGCAAGATCGGCAAGTTGCTGGAGGACGCGCGACACGTCCTTGAATGTCTTGCACTCGAGCAACCGCGCCAAAAGCAAGTCTCGCTCTTCCCACAGAGCCAGTTCTTCGTCGAGATCGACGTCTTCCCGGCCCGGCAAAAGCCGTCGAGCCTTCAATTCGACGAGGGTCGCCGCGATGAGCAGAAATTCGGTGGCAATCTCGAGGTCGAGCTCCTGCATTCGCTCGATCTCGGCGAGATAGGCATCGACGATGTGCGACAGGGAGACTTCATGAATATCGACCTGCTCGCGCAGAATCAAGTGCAGGAGGAGGTCGAAGGGGCCCTCGAACACCGGTGTGGAAACTGCGTACGGCACCGTTCCGAACTTACTCGCCCCACCCCCGAAGCGACGAGTACCATCCGCCCGTGGCCCGTGTTCTCTCCTGCATCCAGCCAACCGGGGCGGTTCATCTCGGCAACTACCTGGGCGCTTTGCGGGAGTGGGTGAAGGGTCAGCACACGAACGACGTCTTTCACGGGATCGTCGACCTCCACGCACTCACGATCACCGAGACCCCCGGTGTCCTTGGGGCCAACTCTCTCGATCTCGGAGCGATGCTCTTTGCGGTCGGCCTCGACCCCGATGTCGCCACCATCTTTGTGCAGAGCCACGTTGTCGAGCATTCCGTTCTCGGTTGGATCATGGAGTGCACGGTGTCGTACGGAGAACTTTCCCGGATGACCCAATTCAAGGACAAAGCCGCCAAACGCGAGGCCGACTTCGTATCGGCCGGACTCTTCACGTATCCGGCGCTGCAGGCTGCGGACATCTTGTTGTACGACGCGAACGAGGTTCCCGTCGGCGCCGACCAGCACCAACACATCGAAATCACACGGGATATCGCCATTCGGTTCAACCATCGATTCGGCGACACGTTCGTCATTCCAAAGGCCGTCACCCCCGCAGAAGGGGCCCGGGTCATGGACCTTCAGGAGCCAACGAACAAGATGTCGAAGTCGGCCACTTCCGACGCGGGTTGCGTCTATCTCCTCGACGAGCCGGCTGCGATCGTGAAGAAATTCAAGCGCGCCGTCACCGACTCCGACAGCGAGGTGTTCTACGACCGCGACAAGAAGCCGGGGGTGTCGAATCTTCTCGACATTCTCTCTGCCGCGACGGGGGTGAAGCCCGCCGATCTGGCAACCAGGTACAGCCAATACGGCCCGCTGAAAGCCGACACTGGTGAGGCTGTCGTCGAGATGGTGCGCCCCATTCAGGAGCGTTATGCCGAGCTCATGGCCGATCGTGGCGAGCTCCAGCGCCTCCTGCGAAAGGGAGCCGACAAGGCCCGTACCGTCGCATCCGCGACACTCGACCGCGCCAAGAACGCGATCGGTTTTCTTCCCTACTAGTCGCCGTCATCGGCTGCTCGGAGTTGCCGCGCCGCGTCATCGTCGGTCGCACCCCGCACGAGGTCAACCGTTCGCTTGCTCACGCCCGCCTGAAGCAACATGTCGGCGCCGATGCGCTCGTGGTCGCGGTAGCGACGCATCGACGCGGTGACCGGGAGCAACGTTGCGACACTGCGGCCAAATCGCCCCAGTCGAATCACGGACTTTCCAACGTCGTGCAACAACGCAGCCGCCGTCTCGTCGCGCGTCGCGTCTGATCGCTTGGCCACAAAGCGACGTGTCACATCGATCGAATGTCTTTTGTCGAAGTCGTCCATCGTCCGCCATAAATCCATCTCCGTCGACGTCAAGAATCTCCTGGCGAAGCGTGCATCTTCTTCTTGAGACGTGACGGGCCGGCCCATCTCGCGGAACCTTGCCAATAAATGCCGAAAGCGGCCACTCATGTACGCCCCTTGCTCTTTCGCGCACGGGGGTGCGCCTCTGCATACACCTGCCAAAGACGCTCCTGCGATACCCGGGTGTAGACCTGTGTCGTCGTGATCGACGCATGACCCAACATCTCCTGAACGATGCGCAGATCCGCACCGTGATCGAGGAGGTGTGTAGCGCACGTGTGGCGCAGCGCATGGGGTGATACCTCGCGGTCGATCCCGGCGCGCTCCCCCGCGTCGCGGACAACCTGGAATGCGACCTGTCGACTGAGTCTCGTTCCGCGTCCACCAAGGAACACCGCGAGCGAGTCGTCCCGGCGCCGCCACCGCGTCGGCTCCATCACCGGCCGGCCGTTCACGATCCAATTCTCGAGAGCCGTATGGGCAACCGACCCGAACGGTACGACCCGCTCCTTTGCGCCCTTTCCAAAGAGACGCACGAGGGAGGCGTCCATGTCGAGGTCGGCAAGGTTGAGACCGCACACTTCCGACACTCGCGCCCCGGTCGCATAGAGAAACTCGAGTAGTGCGCGATCTCGGAGGTTTCGGGGTTCATCACCCGACACCGAGGCAATGAGGCTCGACACCTCGTCCTCACTCAACGGCTTTGGAATGCCCGCCGGTTTCGATACCCCCTCGGCCAGCCCCGCGGGGTCGTCGCGGCGAAATCCCTCTTCGACCATGAACCGATGCAGCATGCGAATCGACGAAAACTGACGCGCCATCGACGATTTCGCCGCACCACCTCGGGTTCGCTCGGCAAGAAAGTGCTCGATGTCGGAAACCGACACGTCGTCGAGACCGGACCCGCGGGACTGCAGCCATGCGTCGTACTGTTCGAGATCCCGACGGTACGCATCGATTGTGTTCGACGAACGACCGCGTTCAACCACGAGCCAATCGAGAAATTCACCGATCTCGGTCGATGGCTCGTACTCTTCGGTCACTTCGATTCCGCGGCCCACTGCACAACCCACTGCAATCCGATGATCGTCTTTGAATCGGTGATGTGGCCCCGACGACACTCGTCGAGTGCGTCGGCAATCGAGAGTCGCCGCACTTCCATGTGGTCTTCTTCGGGTCCGTGCCGTTCATGGTCGACTTCACGCAACCCACAACACGCGAAGATCTCGACGGTCGAGTTCGTGATTCCCGGTGCCGATGCCATGACGCCGAGGTACCGCCAATGGTCGGCCTCGAGACCCGCCTCTTCGGCCAGTTCACGTCGCGCAGTGGTTTCCGCGGGCTCGTCGGCAACATCGCGCATACCTGCCGGTATCTCCCACATCACCTCGCCAAACGGCGCCCGGTACTGACTGACAAGGACGGTCGTCACGGACGAAGGATCGCGACCCGACAAGTCCTCGAACGATGCCGCATCGACCACGACCACACCCACGGCACCCGGTGAGTCGACGTAGGTTCGCACGAACTCCTCACCCGTAGGAGATTCAAGATGGTCCTCGATCAACGACCAAACGGCCCACTCGTGGAGCCTGTGGCGACGACGCGACTGAAACATTGCGAGCGCCTTGTCGGCGTCAGACGTTCGAGGAACGACGTCCAGCCGTTGCCCGATTGGAGAGCGCTGCGCCGATGAGGCCGACGAAGAGTGGATGGGCCCGGTCGGGTCGGCTCTTGAACTCGGGGTGGGCCTGAGTGCCCACCCAGTAGGGGTGGTCGACAGCCTCGATGAATTCGACCAGTCGTCGGTCGGGAGACGTTCCGCTGCAGAGGAATCCGTTCTCTTCGAACCGTGACCTGTAGGCGGAGTTGAACTCGTAACGGTGGCGGTGACGTTCGCTGACGACCGGTTCGCCGTACACCTGCGCAACCTTGGATCCCGGCGTCAGCACGGCATAGTACGCACCGAGACGCATCGTGCCACCCTTGTCGCTGACGTCGCGCTGGTCGTGCATCAAGTCGATGACCGGGTGCGATGTCGCCGGATCGAATTCCGTCGAGTTGGCGTTCGTCAAACCAAGGACGTGCCGCGCGTATTCGATGGTCATCACCTGCATACCGAGACACAGTCCCAAACACGGCACCTTGTTCACCCGGGCGAATTCCGCGGCCGCAATCTTGCCTTCGATACCACGCGGCCCGAAGCCACCCGGAATCACGATGCCGTCGAGCTGCGACAGGCGCCCCGATGCCAACAAGCCTTCAACCTCTTCGGCCTGGATCCAATCCAGTTCGATCTTTGCTCCGTGGTGGAAGCCGGCATGCTTCAGACTTTCGACCACCGAAAGGTAGGCATCCTGCAGGTCGACGTACTTTCCGATCAAGCCGATGCGCACGGGTATCGTTGAATCCTCGACCCGGCGAACGAACTCTTGCCACGGCGACAGATCGATGGTGGTGTCGAGACGCAAGGTCTCGCACACCACGGTGTCGAGCCCCTCTTCGTTCATGATGAGCGGCAGCTCGTAAATGTTGCGGGCATCCGCGGCGTTGATGACGTTCGCTTCCGGTACGTCACACTGATTCGAGATCTTGCGTTTCAGGCTCTGGCTGATCGGTTCTTCGCTGCGCGCCACGATGACATCGGGCTGGATGCCGCGACTGCGCAGCTCGGTCACGCTGTGCTGGGTGGGTTTGGTCTTCTGCTCGCCGCTCGGGCCGATGAAGGGCACCAAGGTGACGTGGATGTAGCAGACGTTGTCGCGACCGGCCTGGTTGCGGAACTGCCGAATTGCCTCGAGGAACGGAAGAATCTCGATGTCACCCACCGTTCCGCCCACTTCGGTGATGACAACATCGACGTCGTCGGTCGATACGCGATGAATCCGCCGCTTGATCTCGTCGGTGATGTGGGGAATCACCTGGACGGTCTTGCCCAAGTAGTCGCCACGGCGCTCGGCGGCCAGGACGGCTTGATAAATCGAGCCCGTCGTGGCATTGGACGCACGCGTCAGGTTTTCGTCGATGAATCGTTCGTAATGGCCGAGGTCGAGGTCGGTCTCGCCACCGTCATCAGTGACAAAAACTTCACCATGTTCGAAGGGATTCATCGTCCCCGGATCGACGTTGATGTACGGGTCGAGCTTCTGCATCGTCACGCGCAGACCACGCATCTTGAGCAGACGACCGAGGGCCGAGGCCGTGAGACCCTTGCCGAGCGAGCTCGCAACCCCACCGGTCACGAAAATATGCTTCGGCATGAAAACCTCCCGTCAGCGCCAATGCAAGTGCACGACGGGAAATCAGAATACCACCGGCGCCAACAGGCGGGTGCATCCGTCCGGCGGGTCACGCACCCAGCATGTCGCGGGCGGTTTGCCGGGCCGAAGCCTTCGCCTGGCCACCCGAGAGCATCCGGGCGATCTCTTCGATCCGGTCGTCGATGGTCAACATCTCGGCACGCACGAAGGTTTCTTGTTGCCGCACCGTTTTTGCAATTCCGACCTGCACGTCGGCACAGGCCGCGACCTGCGGTAGGTGCGTCACCACAAAGACCTGGTGGTTGCGTGACACTTGACGAAGAGCTTCGCCCACGGCGACCGCGGCACTTCCCCCGATGCCTGCGTCGACTTCATCGAACACCAGGCGCCTGGGTGAGCACCAGCCGGAGAGCCAACATCACGCGAGCCAACTCTCCACCAGATGCGACCTTGCTGAGTGGCGCCGGCGGATTACCGGGGTTGGTCGAAATGAGGATATTGACCCCGTCACCTGCAGGATCCGTGTCTGATTCGGGCACGTCGATACGGATTTCAGCGTGCGGAAGAGCCAAGGCACGCAGCCGGGTCTCGACTGCTTTGGCCAGTTTGGGTGCCGCCTTTCGACGCGCCGACAGCACGGACTTTTGGGCAGCGGCAAGGCGACCCAAAATGTTGCCACGGCGCTCGTGAAGCTCTGCCACCGTGTCGCCGTGAGACTCGAGTTCGGCGAGGCGACCGCTCGCCTCTTCCCCGAACCGCACGACGTCGGCCAATTCGGGGCCGTATTTGCGGCACAGGTCCCGCAGGACGCGGCGGCGTTCGCCGATTGCCGCCAGCCGGGCGGGGTCATCGTCGAGGTGTTCGGCGGCGAGCCGCGCTTCGGCCGCAAGGTCGCGCACCTCGGCG
>RGCG01000085.1 GCA_009919275.1 Actinomycetota bacterium | reverse complement strand
GATGCAGCCATGCGCCACGCGCGCTCGAGTGGCGCACACCCTTCTGTCTGCGCGGCGACAAGCGCGGCCGAACAACCGGACAGAACGAACGCCTCGCCGATACCGGCGGCGAATGCTCCCCCGCCCACCTGCACGATCATGTGTGTCAGGGGGTCACGGCCCAGTTGGTGAACGATTTCCCAACCGATGACACGGCCGCCATCGAGGCACCATGCATTTTCGGTTCCCTGTACGCCGAAGGGCACCGCACCGGCGGCGACGCGCTCGCGGAACCGCAACACGCACGGGTCGCCGGGTGGATCGTCGTCGCGGCGCGGACACCGTTCGATCGTCGCGTCGAGAGCGTTCAGCGTTTCGACAACGACACCCGCAGCCGACTCGGGCACGAACACGCGGATCGGCCAGCGGACGGCCGCAGCGAGAGTGGACGCAGCGATCGCCGCATTACCGCACGAGGCGATCGCGAGTTCGGGACGCGTCGACGCCGTCCACGGCGCAAGACCCCTGGATTCCGCGAGCAGTAGGTGCAGCAATTCGGTGAAGAGATGGCGCGCCTTGTGCGAACCCGCGACGTTGTGGGTTTCGTCCTTCACCCACACGCCGGCCGCACCGGAAAAGCCCAGTTCGTGGGACAACCGTGCCTCGCGGGCAACCGGGGTGAAGCGGAACCCGGTGCCCGCGACGGATGCAACGAGATCGTCGGCACGCTCGATGAACGACCGGCGATCGTCGTCGCTCATGCCGGTCGACGCGGCGAATGCGTCCCATGCCAACATGCGGCGGAACGCCACGAACGGGTTGGCAGAGTCGTCGGGCACGAAGTCGGTGCCGATGTCGTCACTTTCGATTGTCAGCACGTGTCGCCGATCGCCGACAGCGGCGCCGGGACAGCGCCACGAGAGAGGGGTCGAAACCGGAACAACCGTGCCGCACGACGCGCATCGCAAGCGGCCGGCGACGACTGCGCGCATCGGCTACTTGTGCGCGGCGACGCGCGCGTTGAAGTCGGCGATCATCTCGTCCCAGACCGGCATGTAGGTGCGGATGCCACGCCAGAAATCCTGCGAGCGGCGCGCTTCGAACACGTCGAGTGGTGTGCCCTGCTGTTCGACCCACGTGTAGTAACCCAGGTTGAAGATGCGGTTCCGGTCGCGTTCGGTGCAGTCGATCGTTGCGTCGGTGTTGACACTGGCGAGGTGCTCGCCGTACACCTCGGCCGCATCGGCGCGGGTGAAGTCGTTGCCGAAGCGATGTGCGAGCGTCTTCACTCGCTCACTCGGGTACAGCGCCGATCCGTCGGTTGCGATGGTGATGAGCGCATCGTCGGCGCCGAGGCCAAGCAACTTCGCCGTCTTGATGGCCGCAAGAACGTTGCAGATGGCCGAGAAACCGAAGTGCTCGAGGTGCTCGAGCAACTCGGCCGACAGACCGAGCCGGTCGGCCAGGTAGGCCTTGCCCTCGGGTGTGTTGAACAGCACATCGAGCTCGTCGGTCGCACGATCGGACACGGCCACCACGACGTCGGTGTTCATCACGTTGTGGATGAGCGGGATGTGCTTGTCGCCGATGCCCTGGATGTTGTGCTCGCCGAAACCGTTCTCGAGCATCGTGGGGCACTCGAGCGCTTCGACCGCGACGATCTTGGTGCCGTACAGATCCTTGAGACGGTCGCCCGCGGCGATGGTGCCCGCGCTTCCCGTGGCCGACGTGAAGGCTGCGCAGCGCAGACGGGGGTTGCCGCTGGCCTTGGCGACGGTTTCGAACACGTGCGCGAGCGCCGAGCCGGTGACGTAGTAGTGGCCGACGTGGTTTCCGAATTCACAGAACTGGTTGAGGATGAAATTCGACGGATCCTTGGCCATCTCGTTGCAGGCGTCGTAGATCTCTTTCACGTTGCTTTCGGTGCCCGGCGTTCGGATGATGTCGGCCGGATCGGCAACCCAACGGTCGAGCCAGTCGAAACGTTCCTTCGACATGCCGGCGGGCAGCACCGCGACGCCTCGGCTTCCCATGATGCGGCTGATGGCCACGCCCCCGCGCGCGTAGTTGCCAGTCGACGGCCACACCGCACGATGCCTGGTGGGGTCGAACTGACCCGAGATGACACGCGGCGCGAAGCACGAGTACGCGGCAAGAACCTTGTGTGCGGTGATCATGGGGAATCGGTCGCCGAACATCACGATGATCGGGCTCTCGACTCCGGTGAGCGATGAAGGCAACACCACGTGGTCGGGTACCGACACGCGCTCGCCCGCCATGTTGTTGTACCAGTGGACACGGAAAAGGTTGCGTGCATCCGGGGCGTTTTTGTCGAGACCGGAGAGTCCCGAGGTGACGGCAGCAGGGATCTTCGACGGGTCGGCCAATTGCGCGAAGGTCGGCAGGACGATCTTTTGTTCGGCAAAGCGCTTCACGCTGTTGGCGAGAGACGCGGCGTCGACGACCGAGTCGGCAAGGCCGAGTTGGTCGGTGAGGGCTTCTTTCGACAGACCCGACACGGGACTGGCGGGCGGGGCCGTTTTTGTCGTCACCTTTACATTCTGTCAAAGAACGCTCCCGTTCCCGACGCATCGAGAGTTAGCCTTCGTCACGCCGCCGGCGTAGCCCAATGGCAGAGGCACGGCGCTTAGGACGCCGACAGTGAGAGTTCGAGTCTCTCCGCCGGCACGTGTTCATCGACGACCTGCCGACGCCCGCCCTCATTATCGATGCCGGTGCCCTCGAATCGAACCTCGCCACCATGGCGCAGGCCTGGCCCGGCAGTCGCCTGCGACCCCACGTCAAGGCCCACAAGTGCAGTGCTCTTGCCAAGGTCCAGCAGCGTTACGGCCACACGGGTTTCACGTGCGCAACCCCACGCGAAATTTCGGGTCTTGCGAAGGCAGGAATCGAAGCCGACTTCCTTCTCGCCAATGAATCGGTCGACCCGGCGCGCCTCGGCGCCATCGCAGCCACCGGCGCAACGGTCGCGGTCGACTCCGACGAAACGGTGCAAGCCGCTGCGCGAGCCGGAATCCGCAACGTTCTCATCGACGTGTTCGTCGGCCTGCCACGCTGCGGTGTCGAGCCCGACGACGCGGCCCGCCTTGCCGACCTCGCGCGTTCGCTTCGAATGACCGTGCGCGGAGTCATGGGATACGAGGGGCACCTGATGATGGTTGGCGACCCGGTGGCGAAACGAGAGCAAGTGATGGTTGCGATGGACACGCTGCGGGCCTGTGCCGACAAAGTCGGAGGCGATGTCGTCTCGGCGGGCGGCACGGGCACGTGGCGCGAACACCTCGACACGGGAATCACGGAACTGCAGGCCGGCAGTTACGCGTTGATGGACACGCAGTACGCGACACTCGGTCTCCCCTTCCGTCAGGCAGTGCACGTGGTGGGCAGTGTCATTTCGCGTTCAGCAGGCTGGGCCGTGGCGGATGTCGGCCTGAAGGCGCTCGGAATGGATCACGGCAACCCCGAGGTCGACGGCTACGACGTATGGTTCTGCTCCGACGAGCACATCACTTTCGCGGTGAAGCGTGATCCGAATTCACACGGTGCGCCGACGTTTCTTCCGAAGGTGGGCGAACGGATACTCGTCGTGCCTGCACACATCGATCCGACGATGTCGCAGCACGAACGCGCATGGGTACACCGCGACGGCCTCGTCGTCGACGAGTGGGCCATCGACCTACGCGGTTGGTGAGCCCGCCAGTTCTGCCGCGAGCGCGCGAAATGCCCGACCGCGATGCGAGACGGCATTCTTTTCTGCGGCCGTCATTTCCGCAAACGTGCGACCGTCGCCGTCATCGGGAATGAACAGCGGATCGAAACCGAAACCGCGCGAGCCTCGTTCCGCTTCGGCGATGCGACCGGTGCACACTCCTTCGACGATTGTCTCCGATCCGTCGGGCCAGGCGACCAGCACGACCGTGACGAATCGCGCCGATCTATTGTCGACCCCGCTCAGCGCTGCCAACAATTTTGACCTGTTGTCGGAATCACTGCACCCCGGCCCCGCATAGGTTGCGGTATCAACACCCGGTGCGCCCGCCAGCGCAACGACTTCCAGACCGGTGTCGTCGGCGACCGCCGCCTTTCCCGTCGCCGTGAGAATTGCGCGCGCCTTCAGACGTGCGTTGCCGACCAACGTGCCCGCGTCCTCGACGATGTCGCCAACCGTCAGGGGTCGTGGAAGGAGAACCCAACCCTCGGGCAAGAGTTCCGCGATCTCGGCCACCTTTCCGGGGTTCGCGGTCGCACAGACGATCTCTTGCCGCGACATCACGCCCGGTTGATCAACGTCCGAGCGGACGTTGCGGCGGCGGTGTTGCGAGCAACGAACGCTGGGCGTCGAAGATGCGCCCGAGACCGTGCGAGGCCAGTTCGAGCAACGTGTCGAGTTCCGAACGCGCAAACGCCTGGCCTTCGGCGGTGCCCTGCACCTCGACGAACCGCGCCTCGCCACCGACGACGGGCTGAAGCATCACCACGTTCATGTCGACCTCGGCCGAGCTGTCCTCGATGTAGGGCAGGTCGAGAATCGGCGTGCCGTTGTGGATACCGACGCTGATCGCAGCGCACTGCGAATGAAGCGGATGCTTCTTGATGAGTCCGTTCTGCATGACACGCGTCAACGCATCGTGAAGCGCGACGAAACCGCCGCAGATACTCGCGGTGCGTGTTCCGCCGTCGGCCTGCAACACGTCGCAGTCGACGACCACTTGACGTTCGCCGAGCAGCTGCATATCGCATGCCGCACGCAACGAACGTCCGATGAGCCGCTGGATCTCGACCGTGCGGCCGCTTTGCTTTCCCTTGGCGGCTTCGCGGTCGACACGCTCGGGCGACGACCCGGGCAACATGCTGTACTCGGCGGTGACCCAACCCTTGCCACTGCCCTTCATCCACCGCGGCACGTCTTCGTCGATCGACGCGGTGCAGAGCACACGTGTCTTGCCGAACGACACAAGCACCGAACCCGCCGACATTTCGGTGTAGTCGCGCTCGAACGAAAGAGGGCGGAGTTCGTTTGGCTGGCGGCCGTCGGGTCGTGTCATGCCGACCATGATTGCGCATCGGTCAGTTCCGGGCCGAACAGGCGACTTCCGAGGTGCGCGAACCATGCGGGGTCGCCCGAGGAGTAGAAGCGGTGTTCACCCACGCGATCCGATGATTCCGCGAGGCCACTCTTGGCGAGCAACGCCCGCACGGCGAAGGCCGTTTCGTCGGCCGATGAGACCAGCACGACATCGGGACCCATCACGTCGCCGATGACTCGCGCCAGATACGGATAGTGGGTGCATCCCAGCAGCAAAGTGTCGACGCCCGCCGACGACACGGGGGCCAGAAGGCGCTCGGTCAACACCCGGACTTCGGTTCCCGTGGTCTGACCGCGTTCGACGAACTCGACGAGGCCCGGACACGCAGCAGAGACGAGACCGACCGCGGGATCAACCTCGGCAACCGCCTTGTCGTACGCACCCGAGTCGATGGTGCCCACCGTGCCGATGACACCCGCACGACGGTTGCGCGTTGCCTGCACGAGTGCACGTGCACCGGGTTCAATCACACTGACAACCGGCACCGGAAGCGTCGCTTTCAATTGGTCGAGTGCCACCGACGCTGCCGTATTGCACGCCACCACGATCAACTTCACATCGAAGTCGTTGACGAGACTCGTCGCAATTTCGTGTGCGTAGCGCTGCACCTCGGTGGCCGGTTTGTTGCCGTAGGGATACCGTCCCGTGTCGCCGATGTAGACAAGATCCTCCGCCGGCAGCAGGTCGATGACGGCGCGCGCCACGGTGAGTCCCCCGAAGCCGGAGTCGAACATTCCGATCGGCTGCACCATCGACTCTCAGACTATGGGCTCGCCGTCGCGAGTACGTTCTAGTTCGTGCTCGGGGCCACTCTTCTCGCAATCGGAGCGGCTTTTGTCCATGCCGGGTGGAATCTCTCGATCAAACAAAGCGGCGACAGATGGCACGCGCTGTGGGGGCAATTCTTCGTCGCGGGTGTCGGCTGCACCGTCCTCGTGTTCGTGCTCGGCGGTGTTCCCGCAACCGCATGGATATGGGCCGGACTGAGTGGCCTCACGCATGTCGCCTACGTGTCGTCACTCGCCCGCGCATACGACCTCGGCGACTTTTCCGTCAGTTATCCGATTGCGCGCGGCACCGGTGCGGTGCTTGCCGCCATCGGTGGCGTAACGCTGCTCGATGACTCGCTGTCGCTGCTGAACGTTGCCGGCATCATCGTTGCCGCGATCGGCCTGTGGCTGATCGCCGGACCCACCGACAACTCTCACGTTCACGCGGCCCTCGGAGTCGCGGCGACCATCGGTATCTACTCGGTCATCGACAGTCACGGTTCGCGTGAGACCGGCGGCAACCTGTACCCGCTCACGACGTTCATTGCCTGTGCACTGTTCACGTCGATCCATGGAATTGCGTTGGGTCGTCGCGAGTCGATGGTCGTCGCCCTGCAAACACGCTGGCGTCTCTTCGCGCTAGCGGGTGCCGCGTCCGTGCTCACGTACTGGATCGTCCTCATCGCAGTTCAACGCGCGTCGGTTGGATACGTGACCGCCCTGCGCGAATCAAGCGTCGTCATTGCCGCCTTGATCGGAGCGCTCGTTCTGAAGGAACCGCACGCAAAACGGCGAATCATCGCCGCGTGCGTAGCCGTCGCGGGACTCGTTGTTCTCGTCGCGGGCTAGAAGTAGATGATCTTCTCGGCGGCGGCTTCGGCCACGTCGAGGTCGTCGGTGTAGGCACCCGTCGAGAGGTACT
>RGCG01000084.1 GCA_009919275.1 Actinomycetota bacterium | reverse complement strand
TCCGGGGCGAACTGGAACACCCCGTAACCCATGCGCCGCAAGGCTTCGGCGATGCCCAGCAGTTCATCGTGGTCGGCGTGGGTGCCGGGTACCAATTCTCCGTCGCGGCTGCGATGGAGCGGCGTGCGACTGGTGCTGAAGCCGAGAGCGCCTGCGCGCATTGCCGACTCGACCATGCGACTCATCGCTGTGATGTCGTCGGCCGTGGCCGGTTCGTTTGCTGCACCGCGTTCGCCCATCACATAGGCGCGCAATGCTCCGTGGGGCATTTGTGTGCCGAAGTCGAGTACGTGCGGAGTCGATTCGAGGACGTTCAGGTACTCCTCGAAAGATTCCCAACCCCACGTGATGCCCTCGGTCATCGCGGCCCCGGGGATGTCTTCAACGCCCTCCATCAATGCGATCAACCAGTCGTGGCGGTCGGGCGCGGCGGGTGCAAAGCCGACGCCGCAGTTTCCCATGACGACGGTGGTGACACCGTGCCAACTACTCGGCGTCAGCCACGGGTCCCATGTCGCTTGTGCGTCGTAATGCGTGTGGACATCGACCCAACCCGGTGTGACGAGCCGACCGTCCGCGTCGATGACGCGCGATGCGTGTGCGGTGCCGAGTGAACCCGCGGGACCAACCTCGGTGATGACGCCGTTGGCAAACGCGATGTCGGCCTGACGCGCCGGGCTGCCCGTTCCGTCGACCAAGTTGGCGTTGCGGATGATGGTGGAGTCGCTGCCCGGCATGGGAACAGATTAGGTGCGCTCAGCAGGCAATGGCGTCGAGAACCGCAGTGTGAAGAATGCCGTTCGTCGACACCGCTGATCCGTTGCGGAAAGAATTTCCGCCGAGTCGGTCGGTGATACGACCACCCGCTTCGCCGACGATCGGCCACAGCGCTGCAGTGTCGTACGGCTCGAGGCCGATTGCGTCGACCGCGACATCGATGGCGCCTTCGGCCACCAGCATGTGCTGCCAGAAGTCGCCGAAGCCACGCACTCGATACGCATTGCGACCCAGATCGACGACACGTTGGTATCCGCCAACCGCGTCCCACGCGGCATTCGGGGTTGTACTCACCTGAGCCTCATCGATGCGAGACACGGCGCTGACCTGTATCGGTCCGCGACGATTGAACGCACCAACTCCCGTCGCGCCGTGCCAGCGCGCGCCGATGGCCGGCGCACTGACAACGCCGAGAACGGGCACGTCGTTCGGGTCGAGCAGGCCGATGAGCGTCGCCCACACGGGAACGCCGCGCGCATAGTTGCTGGTGCCGTCGATGGGATCGAGTACCCACGTCCACCGGGGGCCACCCACTGCGCCACGTTCACCAAACTCTTCGCCGTACACCGCATCGTCCGGGCGGAACCGCGCAATGGTCTCGGCCAACACCTCTTCCGTGCGTCGATCGAGTTCGGTGACTTCGGTGCGATTCGCCTTCCAATCAACGGTGAAGCCACGGTCGTGGAAGGGCTGGAGTGTCGTTGCGTCGGCAAGGTCGGCAAGGCTGAGCGCAAAGTCGAGCTCGGCTGACAGATCAACGTCGCGCGTTTTCATGGTTCGCCACGCAGAAAATCGGGCGAACGTTTCTCTTTGAGTGCGGACAGCCCCTCGGCCGCGTCGGGGCCGAGAAAGTTGAGCATCTCGTATGCGAGGCTGGCCTCGAAGTTGGGCATGGACTGGCGCAGCCAGTGGTTCAGCGAACGTTTGGTGTACCGCACCGCATCGCGTGGACCCGCTGCGACTTTCTGCGCCGCGGCGAGCGCCGTGGGGAGGACTTCGGCTGCGGGCACGGCTCGCGTGACGAGACCAATACGTGCAGCTTCACGTCCGTCGAGGAAATCTGCAGTCAGGAGGTACCACTTCGCCTGGGCCATTCCGCACAGCAGCGGCCAAATTGCGACAGCGTGATCACCCGCGGCAACACCCAAGCGAATGTGACCGTCGGTGATGCGGGCGTCTTCGTTGATGATGCTGATGTCGGCCATCAGTGCAACCGCGAGGCCGGCACCCACCGCAACGCCGTTGATGGCCGAGATGATGGGCGTGTCGCAGTCGATCATCGTGCGCACGATGTCGCCGGCTTCGCGCATCACCTTCATGGTCTGCGTGTAATTGCCGACCTGTTGACCGATCCACTGCAGATCACCGCCTGCGCTGAATGCCTTGCCTGCACCCGTCACGACGACCGCCCGTACAGCCGGGTCGCGATCGACGTCGTGGAACACCCGTGAGAGTTCTTCGTGCATACCTGCATCGGTGGCGTTCAACTTGTCGGGGTTCGACAGCGTGATGAGGAGCACGCCGTTGTCGTGGGCCTCGAAAGCGAGGCGCGTGTACGACGAATAGCGGGTCAGATCGGGTGCGGTCACGCGACCGACGCTAGGCGATTCAGCGGCCGGCGGCTGCGCGGATTGCGTTCGCAATACCGGCGGCGTCGAGACCGAGCTCGGCGAGAATTGCATCGGGCTTGGCCTGCGCGATGAAGCGCGTGGGCACTCCGAGGGTTTGCACTCGGGGCATCGACCCGCCGGCCGCGGCAACGTGCGTTTCGAGTCGCTGGGCGATTGATGCTCCGACACCGCCCTCGACGACACCATCTTCGAGGGTGATGACGGTGTCAGCGGCTGCCGCCGCGCGGATCATGTCGGGGTCGAGCGGCTGACACGAACGAACGTCCCACAACTCGACGTTCGCACCATCGCCGAGAGAGTCAACGGCTTTCAGCGCGTTGCCGACGAGTTTGCCGATGGCGAGCACGCAGACCTTTGGTCCCGAGCCCGAGTATGACAACAAACGTCGTGCTGAAAGGCCGCTGCCAACGTCGGTGTCCTCGACCTGTCGCGCTGTGCCCTTGGGGTAGCGAATCACGACGGGACCGTCGTCGGCGAGTGTCATGGCGTCGTGCAGCATTTGCTGCAATTCCTGGGCCGATGACGGCGCAAGAACCCGCATGCCAGGCACTTTCGACAGAAGTGTCATGTCGTAGACGCCATGGTGGCTGGGACCATCGTCGCCGGTGATGCCCGCGCGGTCGAGACAGAAGACGACGGGCAGTTTGTGTAGCGCCACGTCGTAGACGACCTGGTCCCACGCGCGAGACAGGAACGTGCTGTAAACCGCCACGACGGGACGCAGACCCGACATCGCCATTCCCGCCGCAGCCGTGACCGCGTGCTGTTCGGCGATGCCGACGTCGAAGAAACGCTCGGGGAAGCGGCTCTCGAAGGGCAACAGGCCGGTGGGTCCGGGCATCGCGGCCGTGATGGCGACAATGCGCGAGTCGGCATCGGCTTCCTTCAGCAGTGCGTCGGCGAAGGCCTGCGTGTAGCCGGTGAGCACGGCCTTCGGCGGGCCGCTCTGTGGGTCGAAGACGGGGGCATCGTGCAGATGCTTTTCGTCGTCGTCCTCGGCGGGCGAGTAGCCACGTCCTTTTTGCGTGACGACGTGCAGAAGAATCGGGCCCTCGGTCGAACGTTGCTCGGCCGAACGCAATGCGCGCTCGACCGCTTCGATGTCGTGGCCGTCGATGGGACCGATGTAGCGCACGCCGAGTGCCTCGAAGAAGCCGGGTGGCTGCAGGAACTCGCGTACCGCGGCCTTCACGGCCTCGACGCTGCGTTCGGCCTGGCGCCCAACGGCGGGCAGGTCGCGCAGGAACTGTTCGATGCGTCGCTGACGCCGCACGTACGTCGGGTTCAACCGGATGTTCGTGAGCGTGGAGGCCAATTTGTCGGCGATCTTGTCGGCGAAATTTGCATCGGAGTCGTCGAAGTCCTCGCCGACCGACGGTGCCGTCGACGACACGGTCAACTGCGAGATGGTTGGTGCGTAACTGCGACCGTTGTCGTTCAGCACGATGATGACTCCGCGCCCCGAATGACCGAGGTTGTTCAATGCCTCGTAGGCCAGACCACCGGTCATCGAGCCGTCGCCGATGACCGCAACGATGTGGCGGTGGTCGGGTGTACCGCCGTGGTGCAGCGCGTGATCGCGCGCAACCGCCATGCCGTAGGCATATGACAGCACGGTTGATGCGTGGCTGTTTTCAATGAAGTCGTGCGGGCTTTCCGTGCGACTGGGGTAACCCGACAAACCCTGAGCCTGGCGAAGTCGCGTGAACTCGGCTGCGCGACCGGTGACCAACTTGTGCACGTAAGCCTGGTGTCCGGTGTCCCAGAGAATTGCATCGGTGGGGCTGTCGAACACGCGGTGCAAAGCCAGCGTGAG
Organism: Actinomycetota bacterium; assembly: GCA_009919275.1. GTDB lineage: Bacteria > Actinomycetota > Acidimicrobiia > Acidimicrobiales > Ilumatobacteraceae > F1-20-MAGs119. Next base: position 2,856 of record RGCG01000084.1, on the reverse strand, counting down.
TTCAACTGCACCGAGGTTCGAACCAAGGTGACCACCGGTTTCGGAAACAGCTTGGACGATGAAGTCACGGATCTCACCGGCAAGGTCGTCGAGTTGTTCGTACGACAGACCTCGCAGGTCGCTCGGCGCTGTGAGATCCGCGAGTTTCATGACAACCAGACGCTACCGCCCCGTCATTCGGCGGGGGATACTGTGAACTCATGCAAGTGCCAAGTTTCTCACTGGTCGGCAAGACCGCCCTCGTGACGGGTGGTAACGGCGGAATCGGCCTCGGTTTTGCGCGGGGCCTCGTTGCTCACGGCGCCAACGTTGTGATCTGGGGCACGAATGCCGACAAGAACGCCGCCGCGACGGCCGAACTGACGACGCTGTCGAAAGAGGCCACAGGTGGTGTCGTCGCATCACGCGTGTGCGACGTCGGCGACCAGGAACAAGTTGTCGCCGGTTTTGCCGATGCCGCTGCGCAGTTCGGACGAATCGATGCGGTCTTCGTGAACGCAGGCATCGCCGGTCGCGGCATTCCCTTCCACGAAATGTCCGCCGACGAATGGCACAGGGTCATGCGCGTGAACCTGGATGGCGCGTTCTTCACGGCCCAGGAAGCCTGTCGGCACATGATGGGCAAGGGAGGCGGTTCGATTGTCTTCACCACGTCGGGTTCGGCCCTCTACGGAGCCGCCCGCTCACAGCACTACGGCGGGTCGAAGGCCGCGTTGCTGTCGATTTCGAAGGCGATCGCCGTCGAGTTCGCGCGGCACGGCATTCGCAGCAATTGCGTTTTGCCCGGGTGGATCGAAAGCGACATGACGCACAGGCAACTCGAGTCCGACGCGTTCAAGGCGAAGGTATTGCCGCGCGTGCCCGTGCGTCGTTGGGGTGAAGCGAGCGACTTCAGTGGCGTCGCGGTGTACCTCGCAAGCGATCTTTCCGCATACCACTCGGGCGACTGCATCACGATCGACGGCGCGTACCATTCCTTTTGACGGCTACGTCGATCGCAGCATGCTTTCGTGGCGCTCGTCGAGCCGTCGTTGGTTCCATCGGTGCAGCCATGTGCCAAGGCCAAAACCGACGAGAAGGAACAACTGTCCACCCACTCCGTCGATCCAGTAGTGGTTGCCGGTGACAACGATGCAGAACAGCGTGAGCGCAGGATAAAGAAGCACCGCAGCCTTCACCCACCGTCGCTTGGCGAGGGGCCACATCGCAAAGGCACACCAACTTGCCCATCCGATGTGCAGACTGGGCATCGCGGCGTACTGATTCGACATCTTCGCGGTTGCACCCGAGCTGAAGTCCCACGGTCCGCCGTACACCTCGAGGGTGTCGACGAAGCCGAAGTTCTCCTTGCCTTTTTCAACCCCACGTTCGGGGGCTTCAATGCAGGCACCGCCGTGGCCGACGGGCGGGCACGGCGCGTCGAGAAGGCGGGGCGGCATCAGCGGGAACAAGGCGAAGCCGATGATGGCGAGACCCGTCGTGATGGCCAGCGTGTTGCGCCACTGTGGAAACACATCGGGGCGCTTGATGTACAAGACGATGAATACTCCGATCGTCACGACGAAGTGCGCGGTGCCGTAGTAGGTGTTCATCAACTGGATGAACCAACGGTGGGGCAGGAAGATCTCTTGAACCGACTCTTCGTGGAAGAGTCCGATCCAACGTTCGAAGCGAATGACACGCATCGCGTTCGTGAACGCGTGCACCGGAACGTCCTGGCCGTTCACGACATCGGAACCGAACTGATTGCGGGTGAAGGTGTAGATGGAATAGAAGAGGCCGATGATCAGGGTCTCTTTCCACCACCGTCGTTGGTGTACGCGGCCGACGGGGCTGAGATCGACCTCTCGCGTGATGTCCCTTTCCCGTGCCACGTCATGGAAGGTTAGGTCCGCGCCGTGGATGGCAAGGCAATGGGGCAAGTAACGTCGTCCACATGAGCAGCCCTTTCCTCGACCAAATTGGCACCGACACCATCGAGCGGGTCCTTGCCAAGGGGCGCAGCACCGGCGCCGAATTTGCCGAAATCTTCATCGAGGACAAACGCTCGACATCGGCCGGTTTCGACGACGGCAAGGTCGAACAGGTCACCTCGGGCCGCGATCGTGGCGCCGGCATCCGCGTCGTACACGGCGAAACCACGGGATTTGCCCACACCGCCGACCTGTCGGAATCCGGCCTGCTGGCCGCCGCCGAAGCAGCGGCCGTCGCCGCGCGACAGGGCAAGGGGGGCGTCGTCACGGTGGCCCTCGGAGCAGCCGTCAGCCAAAAGGTCAACAACGTCGTCGAGTTCCCCGACGCGGTCGCCAAGTCGCGCAAGGTGGAACTTCTTCAGCGTGCAAACGACGCTGCTCGCAGCGTCGACCAATCAATCGTGCAGGTGTCGGCCGGCTACGGCGACAGCGTGCGCCACATTCTCGTGGCGAACAGTGATGGCATCCTGGCCACCGACCAACAGGTGCGCACTCTCTTCCGGGTCAGCACGGTCGCGACCGGCGATGCGGGCATGCAAACCGGCTACGACTCGATGGGGCGCACCATTGGTTTCGAACTCTTCGACATGGAAGACGTCGAGGCTCTCGCCACCGGCGCGGCGCGGCAGGCCGTCACCAAGCTGCGTGCGCGCCCCGCTCCGTCAGGGTCGATGCCCGTCGTCATCAAACGGGGGAGCGGCGGTGTGTTGTTCCACGAGGCCTGCGGCCACGGCCTCGAAGCCGATCTCGTCGGCAAGGGTGCCAGCGTCTATCGCGGCAAGGTGGGCGAGCTCGTCGCATCGCCACTCGTCACGTTGATCGATGACGGAACCATGTCAACCGAGTGGGGTTGCATCGGTATCGACGACGAAGGACATCGCAG
>RGCG01000083.1 GCA_009919275.1 Actinomycetota bacterium | reverse complement strand
CTGCGTTCGTTCAAGGTGTCGGATGTGGGTGCGGCAGCTATCGAGATCGATGTGCCGGGCGACGTCGAAAGTGGGGCCGGTGACATCCTCATCAGCGGTAGCAACGAATCTGGTGAGAGAGTGACCGTCGGTGTGCCGGTGCGAATCACGATCGTCAAGAAGTCGGGCGGTTTCATACCGTCGTTGCTCGCGGGTGCCCTCTTCGCTGTCGGTGGATTCTTCATCTTCTTGGTGCTGCGCCGTCGAGAAGAAGTGGACGCGTTGAAACGGCCAATTCGGTGACGTCTCGTGCCAAACCACTGGTGATCGCCCGTGCGATCGCCGGCATGCGAGTGCCGGCGTTCGTGATATGAAATAGGTGGTGGCTCACCAGATTCCCACGCTTTCGTTGGACCTGTGCACGGCAGACGCACTGCGTGATCCGTACCCTCTTTATCGCGAGATACGCGATGCAGGTGAGGTGGTTTTCCTCGAGGCACACGATGTTCTCGCGGTGGGTCGCTACGACGATGCCCGACGCATTCTCCGCTCATCAGATGAATTCACCTCGTCACGGGGTATCGGGCTGAACAAGGTCGTGAATGGTGGTGAGCAAAAGACTGTCTTGACATCCGAAGGGGACGTCCACAGAAAACTGAAGTCCATCGTGATGGCACCGATGATGCCGCGCAAGATGGAGGAACTGTCCGTCACGCTCGAGACAATCGCCGATGATCTTGTTTCAGAGTTGATTGAGAGAGACACCTTCGACGGTGTAACGGATTTTGCTCATCACCTACCGGTGGCAGTGATCAGCCATCTCGTCGGACTGCCGGAGTCTGGCCGTCAGAACATGTTGAAGTGGTCCGCTGCGGCCTTCAATGTCATCGGACCGCTCAATGAACGTGCACGGGACTCCGTCGATTCGCTTCTGGAGATGGCGATGTATGCCGCATCCCTCACCCGATCGGATCTCGCACCAAACAGTTGGGGATCTCTCGTGTTCGCTGCGGCCGACGAGGGGCGCATCACCGACGACCAGGCGTCGGGCATGTTCATCGATTACCTGGCGCCGAGTCTGGACACCACGATCCACGCCATCACGCACATGATCAACCTCTTCGCGCTGCATCCCGATCAATGGCAGCGAGTGGTGGGGGATGAGGCACTCCTGCAATCAGCGGTGGAGGAGGTCCTGCGTTTCGAGGCGCCCGTTCGTGGATTCACCAGAGTTGCGACTCAGGACACCACGGTTGGCTCGACACGTGTTCGCGCGGGAGAACGAATCTGGGTCCTCAATGGGGCGGCGAACAGGGACGAGCGCCACTATCAAAACCCCGACATTTTCGATGCGTCGCGATCGGCTTCCGACCACTTGTCGTTTGGACACGGCCCACACCTGTGCGCAGGGGTGCATTTGGCGAGATTGGAGATGCGCGCCATTCTGCGGTCACTCCGCCAGAAGGTCTCATTGATCGAAGTGGGGGCACGAGTGATCAGCGAGAACAACATTCTCCGGGGCTGGTCAGCGTTGGAGACTCGGTTCGTTGCTCGGTAGCGCCAGTTTTCGGTGGTTGTTTTGTAACAGTACAAAGATCCACACCATCTTCGAAGGCACCTCAGAGATCCAGCAGTTGGTGATCGCTCGCGCGATCGCCGGCATGCGCATCGAATAGGTGAGGCCTAGCGGAGGAGTGTTTCAAGCACCCGTGCGACAGCATCGTCTGCATGTGTGCCGATGACAATGTCGGCCTTGAATTTCGTTGCGGGATCGGCGTTGCCCATCGCATGGCCTCGTCCGGCCCACTCGAACATTTCGTGATCGTTGGTGCCGTCACTGGCGGATCTCATTGAGAGTTCCTGCGCAGCGCAAGCGAGAAGAGCGTCGTGGCGACGCCGCCGGCCACGACGAGGATCCAGATGCGGTCGAATCCCGCCAAGACTTCGTCGCGAACGGTGGCCTTGCCGACGAACGCGATGGCCATGGCGACGCCGAGTGATCCTCCGAATTGGCGAATGGCTTGGGTCGTCGCACCGCCCACTCCGATTCGGTCAGCAGGGAGGGCCTGCGCAGCCGCACTGGTCACCTGCGGAAAGACCATTCCGACCGCAGGGGCGGAGAGTGCGAGCGGCAATGCGAAGTCGACGACGTAGTTGACGCTGCCATCGAGGAAGAGCAATCGGTAGACCCCGCTCGCGGCGAAGAGCAGCCCGCCCGCAGCGATCAGTGGCCGTTGGCCGATCCTGCCTGCGAGCTTGCCGAACTGCGGAGCGAGCAGGGCAGCGACCGCCGGTCCGGGTGCGACACCGAAGCCGGCCTTGAGTACCGACCATCCCCAGACGTTCACGAGAAAGAGGATCAGGCCGAAGAACATCGCAATGAACGACAGGGAGAAGCTGAACATCGCCAAGTTGCCCCATCGGAAGTTCCGGAGAGAAAAGAGCTCGAGGTTGAGCGTCGGCGCGTCGGTCCGCCGTTGGTGGGCGATGAAGAAAAGAAGCAGAACGAGCCCGGAGACGAGGAGGACGATGGTTCGCGTGCCCGCCCAACCGACCGCGCTGGTGCCGGCGACGCCGTACGACAGCGCGCCTGCCGTCAACGCAACCAAGATGACGCCGACCGGGGAGGGGAGTCGAACAGACGAGCTCTTGGACTCGTGCAGAAATCTGATTCCGGCCACGACGGTGACGATGCCAACGGGCAGGTTGATGAAGAACGCCCATCGCCAACCCATCGTGTCGACGATCAAGCCACCGAGCGAGGGCCCGAGCGCGGATGACGAAGCGCCGATTGCTCCCCAGATGGCGATGGTCTGCGGCAGTCGCTCGCGGGGAAACGCGGCCATGACCAGCGCCAACGATGAGGGCACCAGGATGGCAGCTCCCACGCCCTGTGCAACGCGGGCGACGATAAGCAATTGGACGTTCGGGGCCAGCCCGCAGACCATCGATGCGATTGTGAACGTGGCCGAACCGATGAGGAAGGCACGACGGTGGCCGAGGCGGTCGGCGATCTTTCCTGCGGGCACAAGTAGCGCCGCGAACGCAATCGTGTACGCGTTCAGCACCCACGACAACGTCGACGCCGGCGAGTCGCCGAAGGAGGCCTTGATGTCGGGAAAGGCCACGAAGAGCAGCGTCGTGTCGAGGTAGGTCGCCAATGCGGCAAGACCGGCGATGCCGAGGATTACGCGCGATCGCCGCTCGTTGAACGCGACGGATCCCCCAGGTTGCCGGTGCTTTCCCGTGTCGGCTGATCGTTCGGTCATGCCGAGACCTCCTTTGTGCCCCCGCGCAAAAGTAACTTGCGTTTCGCAACCTTAGGACCATGAGTTGCATTTCGCAAGTCAGCGAGGTACGTTTCAACTCGCAAGTTGGGCGCCTACCGCCACCCGAAGGAGACATCGACATGGCTGAACGCGTGTTACTCACCGGCATCAGCGGCTACATCGGACAGCACTGCGGCGCCGAGTTGCTCAGGCAGGGTTTCGAAGTGGTCGGAACACTCCGTTCGCTGTCGAAGGCCGACGCGACGAGGTCCGCGATCGCGGCGGTGGCTCCGGTGGAGCGGCTCGACTTCATCGAGGTAGATCTCCTGTCCGACGCGGGATGGGACGATGCGGTCCGCGGATGCACCTATGTGATGCATGTGGCGTCACCGTTCGTGCTCGCTGAGCCGAAGGACGAGAGCGAACTGATCACGCCCGCCGTCGAGGGCACGCGCCGGGTGATGGGCGCCGCCCAGCGCGCCGGTGTGCGTCGCCTAGTGCTCACGTCATCGATCGTGGCCATGGTCGCCGGCAAACCCAGTGGCCGCTACGGGCCCGACGCCTGGTCCGACCCGAACGCCAAGATTGGCGCCTACGCCAAGAGCAAGACACTTGCCGAGCGGGCTGCGTGGGAAGCTGTGGCAGGGAGCGGCATGGAACTGACGGTCATCAATCCGGGTGCAGTGTTCGGACCGTCGCTCGGCGCTCAGGTCGAAGGTCAGAGCGTCGCTCTGATGAGCGACATGATCGGCGGCAAGATGCCGATGATCCCCGACGTGGCGATGGGCATGGTCGATGTTCGCGATGTGGCCCGATTGCATGTCACCGCGATGACGGCTGCCGGTGCGGCCGGTCAACGCTTCATTGCCGCGACGGCCGAGCCGATCAGCATGACGTATTTGGCTTCGGTGCTTCGCGACGCGGGCTACTCGAAGGTGCCCTCGCGCAAGGCGCCGAACGCGGCGATCAAGCTGATGAGCATCTTTGATCGGCAGGCCAGGGGCATGGTTCCCAGCCTTGGCAAGAAGGCCGAGTTCGACAATCGCGCCACGTTCGACACTCTTGAATGGCGGCCGACACCGATGGAAACGTCGATTAGGGAGATGGCGGCCGGCATTTAGGGTAAGAAGGTGGCATGGTCTCGGTACCTCACTTGGACGACCTCGACTGGCGCTCGGTGTGTTCGATCACATCGAGCCTCGATGTCCTCGGCGACAAATGGTCGCTGCTGATCGTGCGCGATCTGATCGCGCATGGAACCCGCACCTATTCCGAATTCCGTGACTCACCTGAGCACGTTGCGACCAACATCCTCGCGGCGAGGCTTCGGTTCCTCACCTCGATCGGCATCATCGAACGCACGAATCCGCACGGCGCTGCCCGCAACAACGCCTATCGGCTCACCTCGAGCGGCGAAGCACTTCGGCCGGTGCTCGAAGCGCTCGGCAGGTGGGCGCAGACCCATCTCAAGCAGTTCCACGAGGACATGGTCGACAGCATCTGAAGAAGTGCAGTGGTGACGCGCTCGGCGAACGCCGAGTTGCACTCTGCAAGCCGAGTCCGTTAGATTGCAAATCGCAACCTAACAAGAGATGAGGAGCGCGTCACCATGAGCGATGAATCGAAGCCCGCCTACGGGATGGTGCAACTGAACATGAAGGACCCCGCCGACTTCATGGAGCGTTACGCGCAACATGTCTTTCCGATCTTGGACGCCTGGGGCATCGAGATGATCGCCGGTTCGATGACCCCCACCACCAAGGAAGGTTCGTTCAGCGGCAACTGGGCGGCCGTCCTTCGCTTCCCGAGCATGGAGGTCGCCGAGGCTTGGTACAACTCGGCCGAGTATGAACCTTTCAAGAACCTGCGCATCAACGAACTCACCGACTTCGGGAGTTGTGTCTTCGTTGACGGTCGCTGAGCGCCGATCGCTCGCAACCACTTGCGAAATTCACTCAAATATGATTGAGTGAAATCCATGGGTCGGCCCGCGATCGTCGAGAGAGCGCGGATTCACGCCGCGCTGGGCGACCCGGGGAGACTGGCCATCGTCGAAGACCTGTGGGTGAGTGATCGCTCGCCAAAGGAACTCTCTGCGCGGCTCGGCATGCCATCCAACCTCTTGGCCCACCATCTCGATGTCCTCGAAGCCGCCGGAGCGATCGAGCGTTCAGCTTCGGCGGGTGATGCGCGCCGGCGCTACGTCCGTCTTCGACCCGGTGTGGCCCGAGTGGCGGGACCTCCGGACATCGCGATCAAGCGCGAAGTGCTGTTCCTGTGCACGCACAACTCCGCGCGATCGCAACTCGCCGCCGCACTGTGGTGCAGTCGCACAGGCCGCAAGGCCGCATCGGCGGGAACCCGCCCCGCGCAGCGCGTGCATCCCGGCGCGGTGGCCGCGGCGCGCAGGGCCGGACTGTCGATGACGGGTGCCAAGCCCACCGCTGTCGATTCGATTCCGCGAGGAGTGCAAGTGATCACGGTGTGCGACCTCGTGCACGAAGAACTCGACGCCGCAACCGATTGGTGGCACTGGTCGATACCCGATCCGGTGACGACGGGACGTGCCGCGCGGTTCGACGCCGTCGTCGGCGACATCGAACAACGAATCGCACGCATACAGGAAGGAATCTCCCGATGATCACACGAATCGGAATCAACGGCTTCGGCCGCATCGGTCGGTTGACAACTCGGGCGATGCGTGACCATTCCGGCGTGGAACTGGTCCATGTCAACGAGGTGAAGGGCGGCGTCGAGGCTGCGGCTCATCTGTTCGAGTTCGACACTGTCCATGGTCGCTATTCAGGAGAGGTCGGCACCGACAACGGTGATCTGCTGATCGATGGCAAGCGCTTGACCTTCAGCGAGCACGGAAAACCGAGCGACATTCCATGGGGTGACCTAGGCGTCGACGTCGTGGTCGAGGCATCGGGCAAGTTCAAAACGACCGAGTATCTGCAACCCCACCTCGACAACGGCGCGAAAAGGGTCGTTGTGGCATGTCCCGTGAAGAGCGACGGAGTTCTCAACATCGTGATGGGATGCAACGACCACCTCTACGACCCCGCAGCACACCGCATCGTGACGGCCGCATCGTGTACGACCAATTGTCTGGCGCCGGTGGTGAAAGTGTTGCACGAAAAGATCGGTATCGAACGCGGTGCAATCACAACGGTGCACGACGTCACCAACACGCAGGTCATCGTGGATGCGCCCCACAAGGATTTGCGTCGTGCACGTTCGGCTCTGAACTCTCTCGTGCCGACGTCGACGGGCTCGGCCACTGCGATCACGATGATCTATCCCGAATTGAAGGGGAAGCTGAACGGTGTCGCGGTGCGCGTCCCGCTTCTCAATGCATCGCTGACGGACTGCGTATTCACGATGGCTCGTGACGTCACCGTGGAAGAGGTGAACGGACTGCTCGAATCCGCAGCGAACGGGGAACTGCGGGGGATCCTCGGGTACGAATCGCGGCCGCTCGTCTCGGCCGACTTCGTCAACGACCCTAGATCAGGCATCGTCGACGGACCGTCGACGATGGTGATCGACGGATCGATGGTGAAGGTTCTCGTTTGGTACGACAACGAATTCGGTTACGCGCACCGGATGGCGGAACTCGTGGTCAAGGTCGGCGGTTTGCGTTGAAACTGCGGAACTACGCACTCGTCACGGCCGGCTACTGGACGTTCACCATCACCGACGGCGCACTGCGAATGCTCGTCCTCCTGCATTTTCACGACCTCGGCTATTCCGCCGTCGCGATCGCTTTTCTTTTCCTCGCTTACGAGTTCATGGGAATCCTCACCAACCTGCTCGGTGGTTGGGTGGG
>RGCG01000082.1 GCA_009919275.1 Actinomycetota bacterium | reverse complement strand
AGAAATGCGCGAGCAAGCGCGACGCGCTGACGCTGACCGCCGCTCAGCTGGTCGGGGCGCCGCGACAACAAGGCTCCGAGATCGAATGTCTCGACGACGCGCGCGAAGTCGTCGGTATCCCGCAGGGCGCGCCCACGCCCAAACGTCACGTTGCCGGCGACGTCGAGGTGGGGGAACAATCCGCCGCCCTGGAAAACCGTCGCGACGTTTCGATGTTCGGGCTGAACGAAGCGGCCCGACGTGGAATCGTCGATGATCACGCCGTCGATTGCGATGCGACCGCTCGTACAGGCCAGTAGCCCTGCAACGAGATCAAGAGTGGTGGTCTTGCCCGAACCATTGTCTCCGGTGACGACGAGCACCGACCCATCACCCACCGATATGTCCACCGACAGTGAAAAGGCGTCGCGCTGAAAGTTGCAGGCCATTTCGAGACTCATGCGCCACTCCTGCGAAGTGCGCCGACCCAACGACCACGAAGCGCCACGAGAACAGCGACGGACACGAGGACCATCAGCATGGAAAGAGCAAGCGCCGAGTCACCGCCCGATTCCAGTGCCGAGTAGACGGCGAGCGGAACGGTTTGGGTTCGTCCGCTTGTGTTACCCGCAAACGTGATGGTTGCCCCAAACTCGCCGAGCGCACGTGCCCACGTGAGAACAAGTCCCGCGACAAGCGACGGCACAACCAAAGGGAGTGTCACGCGAAAAAGTGCCTGCCACGGTCCTGCGCCGTACGTGCGTGCGGTGCCGACAAGGCGCGGATCGACCTGTTCGAAGGCGGCCTCCATGACGACGACAAAGAAGGGTGCCGCCACGAAGAATTGCGCCATCACCGCAGCCGTCTCGCTGAACGCCAAACGAATCCCGAACCAGTCATCGAGTACGCCACCCACGAGCCCACGCCGCCCGAAAGCGAACAGCAGGGCGACCCCGCCGATCACCGGTGGAAGAACCATCGGCAAAATGCACACCGCCCGCAACAACGACTGACCACGGAAACGCGCATGGGCGAGCAACCATGCGAGTGGTGTTCCGAATACCAACGCGAGCGCGGTCGTCACGAGCGACGTGCGAAGAGACAACCAGAGCGCGGTGCGCGACGAGTCATTTGTGATTGACGACCAAAAATCCGACCACGGTGTCCGCCACACAACGGAAACGACGGGAAGCGCAACGAGTGCGATCGCCGGTACTGCAAGAACGCGGAGTCCGCGGGGAGACGACAAACGACGTGTCATGGCGGCCCGAACCCCAGGTTGGCGAGAATTTCTCGGCCAACCGATCCCCGAGCCATCGAGACGAACGCGGTCGCGCCGGCTGAGTCGCGCGACGAGGGCTGTCGCACGACTGCAATGGGATAGACGGTGTCGATGTTGAGAGAGTCGGGAAGTTCGACCGCATCAACCTTGTCGCCCGCCAGCAAACCGTCGGTCACATAAGCAATGCCGGCATCAGCCTCGCCGTTTGCGATGCGCGAGACCACACCGTTTGCGCTCGCCTCACGACTCGCCGGCTCGATGACGATTTTTGCGTTCGAAAGCAAAGTCGATGCGTACTTGCCGCATGGTTGCGCCGTGTCGCACAACACCACTTTCACCCCAGGCCGCGCGAGGTCGGACAGGGCTGTGATCTTCTTCGGATTGCCACGTGGCACCAGGATCGCGAGGCGGTTGCGCGCAACGATCATCACCGAGGTACGTGCCACGTCACCCGACGCCACGACACGGTCCATGTTTGCCGTGTCGGCCATTGCAACCACATCGACGGGTGCTCCCTGCTCGATCTGTGTTGCGAGTGTCGAGCTGCCGGCGAAACTGAACCTGACGGTGACGTTCAAGAACCGCGCCATGAAGGCGTCGCCGATGCGCGTAAAAGCGTTGGTCAGCGATGCCGCAGCAAGAACCGTCAGTTCCGACTTCTCCCTCACCTGAATGACCGTCGTCGACGTCGTCGCCGCGTGCCGCGACGTTGCCGTCAGGCGCAGAGTGACACGGCAAGTTCCGGTCTTCCGGGTGACCAAGGTCGTGGCACGAACGCTGCACGCCCCGGTTGTCGACCACGAGCGACGGCCCGTCGAATCAGTGGTCATCACCTTTGACATGTCGATCTTCGACCCGGCCGGTACGGCATGGGCCACCCAGGTGATGGTGGGGGCGTTGACCCCACCACTCGCCGACGCCGTGGCGTCTAAAGCGCCAAAAGAAACAAAAGAAAAGGCAAGGACCGCAGCCAACATCAGGAACACTCGGCCTCGCACGCGCTGAAACCTATTGGTTCGGAAGCGACTATCCAATAGTTCAATACGGACTATTATTCCCGCATGGCCCGGACAAAAGCACTGGCAAACAGAGGCGAAGAACTGGACGCCGTGGCCGGTTCAAGCCTCGTCTTGATCGCTCGCGGCGCAAGTCACGGGTACGACGTGGCCCGACACTTCGCTGCGAACGGGTTGTTGGGAACGGTCTTGACCCTCAGTCGCCCCGTTGTTTACCGCGCGATCAAACTTCTCGAGTCACAGGGTCTTGTCGTGTCGCGCGAATCGGTCGGCGTGCGAGGACAACTGAAGTGGACGCTCACCTGTACGCCGCACGGACGACGCACCGCGGAGTCGTGGTTGAACTCGCCGGTTGAACACCTGCGCGAGATGCGCAGCGAGTTCTTGCTGCGCTACCTGCTGCTGGAATCGGTCGGAGCCGATACGACTGACTTCATTCGATCCCAACGCAATGCACTCGACGAAGTGACCTCGGGTCTCATCGCCGGACAAAACCGTGACGCGGTTGCGCTGTGGCGTCGCGAGCAGGCACGAGCCGCGTTGCGTTTCCTTGACGAACTCGAAAGCGGTACTGCACCACGCGATGCCGCACATGCGCCGCCGGTCAACCTGAGTGCGCGGAACCAACTCCGGGCGACGGTGGTATCGGTCAAGCACGGGGACATTTTGTCGTCGGTGCGACTCGACGTTGAAGCCGGGCAGTCGATGACCTCGACAATCACTCACGAGGCAACCGACGCTCTGCGTCTTGCGCCGGGAACCAAGGTGATCGCTCTTTGTAAGGCGACCGATGTGATGATCGCGGTTGATCAGTCGATGATCGCCTGACGCACCAGCTGTCGAATGTACGGCCTCAGTGGATAGGTCGAGGACGGCATCACGTGGTGCTGGCCGCACCACCCCATCCGAAATCGCCCGTCGAACCGGCGGTCTTGGCTCGAGCCGGGTCCATCAGCACTGCAAAACCGAGCCCAAAACCGAAACCCTCCTGTGTGGTCTCGGAGAAGATCGGTCGACCGAATTCGGAAAGATCAGCGTTACCCGGCAAGTGATTTGTCGTCATGTAGGTAACCGTCCGCGGCGACAACAATCGCGCACCACCCAGCGTCGGGTCGGCAACACCGCCGCGGCGCAGCATGTCGGCAAAGCGCATGTAGTCACCGATCGTTCCGACCATGCCGCCGCCTCCCATCAGGCAGTCGGGGGGCTGCAGTGCCGCGGCAGCCGCTGCTTTCAGCGGCATTGCCTGCTTCGTCGCGGGGTTTCGGGCGTACAGCTGTGCCACCCGATCGAGCTTCTCCGTCGGTGCATAGAAAGAGGTGTCGTCCATGCCGAGCGGCTTGCAGATTCGCTCGTCAATGAATGCGTCAAGCGAAATTCCCGAGGCGACCTCGACCACGCGACCGAGAACATCGGTCGAAACCCCGTAGTTCCACTCGCTCCCGGGCTGGAACAGCAAGGGCAGCTCGGCCAGCAGATCGCAAACTTCCGCCAGATTCTTTCCCTTGGGCATGCCCCATTCGAAGCCCGCCTTGCGGTACATCTCGTCGACAACGTGCGACATCAAAAAGCCGTAGGTCAGACCCGAAGTGTGGGTGAGGAGGTGCCACACCCGCATCGGCTCGGTCAGACCCTCGAAGATCGGAGCCGTCGATGATCCACGCTTGAAAACCTTCACGTCACCAAAAGACGGAATGAATCGCGACACAGGGTCGGTCAACTGGAGACGACCTTCTTCCCACAGCATCATCGCGGCCACCGACGTCAGCGGCTTCGTCATCGAGTAAATGCGAAAAATCGTGTCGGACTCCATTTTCTTGCCGGCCTCGAGATCCGCAAGACCACACACAGACGAGTGCACCACCTGGCCGTGGCGGGCGACGGCCATCGACCAACCTGCCAGACGACCGGAATCGACGTAACCGGCCAGGTATTTGTCCAACTTCGCCAAACGCTCGGCCGATAGGCCCACCGAACGGGGTTCTGCCGTCACCTTGAGATCTGCCACGACACGACCATAGACAGTCGGGAACCCCCTTGAGGATTGTTCAGACCTTGTTAGTGTGATAACCGAATCCAATCAGGAGGGGACATGTTCCGTAGATTCACTCGTTCCATCGCGGCCGTCGCATCGGTCGCAACCATCGGGCTTTTCGCGATTCCCGAAGTCGCCCACGCTGCGGCACTTACGGTGACCGTCACGTCGGGGAGCGAGAACATTCCGGGCGCCTTCGTTGCGCTGGTCAACACGACGACCGGCGCGGCGATCGATGGCGCAATCACCGGCAGCGATGGCAAAGCATCTCTCGATTCCGGCAGTGCAGCGCTCGGTACGACAAAAGTCATCGTTTCGAAGCCCGGCTTTGACAGCGCAACGACAACGACCGTCACTGCCGCAACCGCGGTCTCTCTCACTGCCAAGACGAACTCTGCGCTGCAGTTCACCAATGTTTACGGAGCGCAAGTTCGTAACCTTGCTGCCGACGGTGAAAGCGGTGTGTTCTACGCAACAACCGACAACAAGCCATCGGTATGGCGGACCACCGACTATGCGGGCAACTGGGCACCCGTTCCCACCACAGCCGACGCAACGACTGGTTTGCCTCAGGATCAGGCGATGATTGTCGTCACTTCCAGTTACCCCGGTGAAGTCGCCGTTGGCCTACAGCAAAGTGGTATTTGGTTCTCGCGCGACTACGGCACAACGTGGGCGAAGGTCAAGGGATCACAGAGCAATCCAGGTGCTCTCTTGTGGGCCCACGCCGGCACTTCGTCGTATCTCTTTGCGAAGGAGGGTGCGACGTGGAAGGCGGCCATCATGAGCGCCACTGAACCTGAACTTGCAAACTTCACCGCGCCGACCGGCATGGATGCTGCCGGTAAGTGGGCAATTGCTGCAGGTTCGCAAGCCAGCAACAAGGTCTTCATTGCGTCGCTTCAGACCGATGGCAGCGGGGTAAATCTTGCTGAACTTGCGATTGGAGCGGCCAACGTTGCTGCGATCACCGGCAACGCGGTGATTGTTCCTGTCACAGCTTCGAGCACAAATGGAGGTCGTGCACAGACGGGAGATCTCTTCATGATCTCGACGCAGAACTCCGCGAGCATCAAGGCGATCGTCGTCTATGACCGTGAGCAATCGGCTCAAACAACCGAGGCAACTCTCAAAGTTGCTTTCTGGAACGGTTCGGCCTGGTCGATCGGCACGGGCGCGCTCGCTGGAACGATCGCAGGAGCCCAATTGAATGGTTCACAGAACAATGCGTGGACCACGAGTTGGACCCGCATTGGCGAAGCAGCGATGGATCCGAACAATCCACCGACGAAGCAGTCGATGTGTGGCGAGAACGAAACTGGCCCCGTTGGTTCGATCGCCAACGTGGTGCCGGATAATTACTTTTCGGATTTCGCTGTAATCGGCACGATCCGGCAATGCTTCTTTGCCTTCAACGCAACGGGTACCAGCAAGAACTACGCGGGCCAGGCAGGAGCAAGCGTTCCGAGTCTTTCAACGGCGATCATGCCGATGATGGGCGCAAACAACAACACAGGGTTCGTCTTCGATGCCGGCTTCAACCTGAACGACAACTTCATCGGACTCTCGGGTGATGGTGGGTTTGGTATTCGCAAGACCTCGAATATTGCGAGCCCGGCTTGGCGTCCCTCGTTCGGTCAAGCCGGAACGGCGTCCGCCGACCAGTTCATCGGAAGTCTTGCCGACCCGGGGACGGGTCTGACGTCTGACGGGATCGCTGTCAACGGCATGGTGGGCGCAGTCATCAAGGACACTGCGTTCTCCCCAAATGTCACCGATGGAAGCACGTTCATCGTCTCGACAAGCGCGACGGGTGGTAGCCGGACGGTGCTGACAAACGACGGAGGTAAGTCGTTCAGCACGATCGGTGCTGGTGGTAGCAACCAAATCGATTGGTGGAACGGGGCAAGCGGCAAACAGTGGATTGCCGCCGGCTACCCCCTCAACTCGAAGAACTTCTTCCGTGTGAAGAACTTCAGCAGCGCCACCGGTGCGGGCAAGACCCAGATGGGCGAAGAACTGGCGGCAACAACAACGGCCGCCCAGCGCGATAGTGCGACCGACAACTCATTGCGCTTTGCATTTGAAGACGTTGCTCCAACCCTCACCGGTGTTTCGTGCTTTGGGACACAGGACTTCATCTACGAGAACAACGTGAACTGCACACAGGGGCAGTCTCTGATGGCGGAGGTTCATCAACCACATCAGGCACTGTTGGAGTAGTGACGTTTACCGCGAATGCAAACAACGACAGCGGCGCATCAATCGCCTCCGTTGTTTATCTCGGAGCAGAACTTGCGAACCCTCAGGGAACGACAACAGGTGCGACAGGTCAGTTTGGTGCCTCAAAGTCGTCGACCTACACCGGCCGCGTGATGTCGATCGCTTACTGCCCGAAGGGTTCGGCCGCAGACGTTGCCGACAAGGCCTTTGTCGCCGTTGCGGGTAAGGGCATGTACGTGATCAGCAACGTGAGCGAAACTCCATCTCATGCTGCATCAGGAACAACATCAGGCACCTTCAATGATCTCAGTGTCGACTGTGACACGGGCATCATCGTCGGTGCGACGAGCACCGGACCACAAATGTCCCTTGATGGATCGACGTTCAAGGCACTGACACTTCCAACTTCGGTCAACGTCCAAAACGCAAAGTCGGTTGACGTCCAGGCGGATCTCACCTCGGGAGGCGTTTCGGTTGTTGTGGGAACGAACGACTCGACGGTTGTTGCGGCTGACACAACGCTGACAAATCTCGGCACAACGGCGGCGAAGTTGACTGCTGGTGAAGCCACCACGCCGGCCGCCATCAACATCAGTGCCGAAAATACGGCGAAGATGAATGACAAAACCGATGGGCGGGACACGGGGACAATCAGCGACATTGAGTTCCCGGCCGAAGCGAGCGACAAGGTCACCGCGGCGGCATTCGTCGGCCCGCGAATCACCAAGTTCGCGACGGTTCG
>RGCG01000081.1 GCA_009919275.1 Actinomycetota bacterium | reverse complement strand
ACGACACTGAGCATTCCCGAAAAGAAGCCGTGCACGTTGATCGACCCGAGAATGACGGATGTGAGAAAGCCGATGGTGCACCCAATCGACGCGACCGCGTAGGCGATACCAAAGATGAACATCGATCCGAACGTGCGTGCCTTGCCAGTTGAGATGTTCGGGGTGATGATGCGCGGCTTCCAACCCGCGAGCATCGCGATGCCCATCACGATGAGAGCAGTGCCGATGACGATCGACGCGTACTTTGCGTTGCGTTCGATCGCATTCGTGAAGAGCCGCGAGATCGACCCCACCACCATGAACACCGCGATGAAACCCGACGAAGTGGCAAGACCCACCCTCAACGCCCGGGCGAGCGAGGTGCGCTGTGAGTCAGCGGGCCGGGAGCCTTCGAGGCCGAGAAAGAACATTAAGTACGTGGGCAACAGAACGAAGCCGCAGGGATTCACGGCAGCCAGCACCCCGAGAACGAAGCTGTAGGCGAAGTTGCCCTCGAGTGCAATCATTGCGACCCCGAGAGCGGTGCAAGCATGCGGTCGAGTTCGGCAGCCGTGATTTCGCCGGCGCGCTGTTCCAGGATCGTGCCGTCACCGGCGACGAGGTAGGTCATGGGGAACGTGCCGACACCGAGAGCGACCAGTGACGCGCCATTCGGGTCGCGCACCAACCGGTAGTCGATGCCGTATTCGTCGGCGAACTCGCGGGCGAGTTCCGCGGTGTCGCGCGGGTTCACGCCGACGATGTCGATGCCGTACTTGGCCCGGGCGGCGACGAGCGCGGGCATCTCCCGCTTGCACGGTTCGCACGTGGAATACCAGAAATTGACGAGGAATGGTTTCCCGGTGGGCTCGCCAAGGGTGACGGGGGTGCCGTCGAGTGACTCGACCTCGACGAGCGGAAAAACCTTGCCGGTGTTCAGGGCGTTGGTCCCGATGGTCGGGTCTTGACTTGTCGAGCCGGGCGAGAGGACGACCACCCCTTCGTTGGAAGGAGAATCGTCACCCGCCCGGCTCAACAGCCATCCGCCCGCGACGCTGACGACCAGAATTGCCGCCACCGAGAGGAGGAAGCGGCGGCGTCCGGTCACGCGCGTCAGGCTACCGACGCTGCCAAGTGGCGCGGAATCGGTACTTCGTCCACGACCGCCGGGCGGCGGGCATGTACGGCTGGCCGTCCGCGTGGTCGCTTGTTGGCGACCACGCGGCCGTTCTCGAGGAGCTCACCGCCCCAGACACCCCACGGCTCTTCCCGTTGGAGTGCGTCGTTCAAACAGGCCTCACGCGAGGTGCACTTCGCACAAATGGCCTTGGCTCGGCAGATGTCGACGTACTCCTCGGAGAAGAAGAGGTACGTGAGGGTGCCGTTGCCGTCGGCGCAGCGCTTGGCCGTGAGGAGGATCGGTTGTTCGAAGGGAATGAGAGTGTTCGGTGCAAGCATGGTGATGTCCTTTTCGTGAGGCACGCCGGAAAACAAAAAAGGCCGCCGGGTTTTTGAACCCAGCGGCCTCGACTTCCGACGTTTTTTCTTCTACGTCGGGCTCCTGTCGGGGCGCTGGCTGGGTCGCTTATTCGTGAACGAAGCTGCAAACACCGGCTTGGTGGCATGCCAATAAGCAGCCATGGCGGCTGCGTGGCGGGCCGAGGCCTGGGTGCGGTCTACGAACAACATGCGGAATGTAGGAAACCACGTCGCGCGCCAAACGTCAACTGATTTACTGCGAACCCCCTGAAGTCCTTGTGAATCAAGGTTCGGAGGCGTGAATTAGGGTTCTGACGTGACCGCCGGAGCCTCATTCGAGCTGGAATTCCCGGCGGTCCCCGGCGTCGGCCGGGTCTTTCGGGCCTCGCGCCGGGTACGTCTCGGCGATGTCACTCCCCGTGGTCGCCTGCGCCTCGACGCCGCGGTTCGGTACCTCCAGGACATCGCCCACGACGACGCCCGTGAAGCCGCCTATGCCGACAGGGACGGATGGGTGGTGCGCCGGACGGCGGTTCGGGTCCACAAATTCCCCGTCTTCCAAGAACCCCTCACCTTGCAGACCTGGTGCGGCGGATTGGGGTCGCACTGGGCCGAGCGTTGCACTCTGATCGAAGGAGAGCGCGGTGGTCGAATCGAGACTGCAGCCGTGTGGGTACACGTCGACCTGGCAACGATGGCGCCGGCGAAACTCGCAGCCGACTTCATCGCCGTTGCCGGCGCATCAACCAAAGGCAGAAAGGTCGGAGCCAGAGTGATGCTGCGCGAACGACCCACATCGGACGAAGCGCGGCATCCTTGGCCGCTGCGATTCTCCGACATGGATGCGCTCGGGCACATGAACAACGCCGCGTACTGGGAAGCGGTCGAGGAATGGCTCGGGGCGCATCGTGACATGCGTGCACCACTCGATGTCGTACTGGAACATCTCGCTCCGGTGCACGCCGAACACGAAGTGGCGACGGTCGTGCGCGAAGCAGACGATCACACCATGATCTGGCACGAGTCGGCCGGCGATGTCGTGGCAGCGACGCAGATTCGTCGCGCGTCGCCTAGTTGATTCGTACGTACTCGAGGAGGCCGTCGCGTTGGCGGCGCTGAAACTCACCGGCCAACCGAAGGTGTTCGAGGTGAGCGAAGGTTTCGCTGTCTGCCATCGGGCCCTGTGCGCGGGCGGAGAAAAGGTGTTTGGCGATGTCCATCACCGTTGCGGGACGGTCGAAATCGGCTCCGATCTGGCGCAACTTGTCGAGACGCTCGATGTGGTGCTCTTTGATGTGCTCGACGCGCTCGACCACGTTTGTGAACGGTGTTCCGTGTGCCGGAAGGGCCAGCTTCATCTGCGCGCCGAGACTTCCGATTTTGTCGAGTGAGCCGAAAAATTCGCGCAGCGGGTCGACGGCGTGAGTCATGCCGGAGATGTGAGGAGTGATCGTGGGCAGGACGTGGTCGCCGCTGATGAGGAGGCCCGAATCGGGATCGAGAAGACAGAGATGATCTTCCGTGTGCCCCGGCGTATGGATGGCGAGCCACTCGCGTCCCGCGAGCATGACGCGGTCACCTTCGTCAACGCGGCGTGTCGGATGCGGGACACCGAACACCCGTGGAAATTTCGCGTGCATACGCAATCGTGTCCTGCGCGACCAAGGAATGTCGTAGCCGCGACCACCCCAGGGGGTCTCGCCGTTCGGGCGAATCTGTGGCGTGAGAAGTGGGGCATCTTCGACGTCGATATCGGGTGGCTCGTACGGGTCCCACCACAGACGAAAACGGCGGTGGGCGATGATTTCGGCGCCGATTTCCTTGCGCAAGCGCCCGGCACCACCGTAGTGATCGGGGTGGCTATGGGTAACGAGGACAGAGTGCACCCGTTTGAGGGGAACGCCGATGGCGCGGAGGCGCGCCTTCAACACGGTGAATGATTCGCGACCGGGCATGCCCGGATCGACGACGGTGACACCGCGTTCGTCTTCGAGAACGTACATATTGACGTGACCGAGACCCGGAAGATCGATGGGTAACTGCGTACGCAACACACCCGGGGCCAACTCTGTGATCTCGTCGGTCGCGCGCTGGGCTTCTTGGCGCACGGGGCGAGGAGAGTCGGCCGTTGAAGTCACGGTCAAAAACTACTTGAACACGTTCGTGCGGTAGTAGGCGAGTTCGTGAATGCTGTCACGAATGTCGTCAAGCGCCCGATGGTTGCCCGTCTTCGGGGGTTTGCCTGCATCGACTTGTGGATACCAGCGCTTCACGAGTTCCTTTACGCTAGAGACATCGACGCAGCGATAGTGAAGGTAATTCTCGATGTCGGGCAGGTATGCAGCGAGGAAGCGCCGGTCGGTTCCGATGCTGTTGCCGCAAAGCGGAACGGCCTTGGGTGCGCCGATATGGGACTTCAAGAATTGCAGCGTCTCTTGGCCCGCTTGTTCAAGCGTCCTGGTCGACCGGCGAATCTCGTCGAGAAGACCGGATTTTGTGTGCATGTCGACGACGATCGGCGCCATCTTTGCAAGCACGTCGTCGGGTTGATGAATCACGATGTCCGGTCCCTCGGCGACGATGTTCAATTCATCGTCGGTGATGATGGTGGCGATTTCGACGATGCGGTCGACCGATGGATCGAGGCCGGTCATCTCGAGATCCATCCACGCCATCACAACCCCAAAACTACCGTTGTTCTAGATTCATCGTGTGCTCAAAGTCGCGATCCAGCAGCTCGACCCCGACCTTCCGCTGCCGAAAATCGCGCACCGTGGTGATGCGGGCATCGACCTACATGCACGCAACGACGCACGTATTCCCTGCGCGGGCGGTCGTGTGCTCGTACCCACCGGCATCGCGGTTGCAATTCCCGAGGGCTATGCAGGATTCGTTCTGCCGCGCAGTGGACTCGCATTGAAGCACGGCATCAGCCTTGTCAACACGCCGGGTCTCATCGACGCGGGCTACCGCGGTGAGTTGCAGTGTGTGATGCTGAACACCGACCCGACCATCGACTACGAGGTGAAGCGCGGCGATCGCATCGCGCAACTCGTCATCCAGCGCATCGAGGAAGTCGACTGGCAGGTTGTCGAGTCACTCGACGGCTTCGACCGCGGCGGTGGCTTCGGCCATTCAGGCCGATAGTCGACAAAGCCATTCAGGCCGTTAGAGAATCTCTCTCGCGTTCGTTGCCATCGGAATGTGCCAGCCGCGCTCCATCCACCGACGCGACAGCAGTTTTCCGTTCTCGTCGCCGACGTCGAAACTGGCGACCATCGACCCCGGGGCGACGACACCCCACAGCGCCTGCAGCCTGAACTCGTACCAGAACTGGTCCCAGTCGTAGTCGCGAACACCGGCCGCGCCGAGGGCGTCGTGGTACATCTTCAACAAGCGCATGCCATGCTCGTCCCACAACGCCTTGTCGGCCGACGAACCCATGAGGTAGGCAACGTCCTGCGCGGGGGTCGCCTTGATCACCAACTGGAAGTCGATGAACTTCATGCGCGACGCATCGGCGTTGAAGAACATGTTTTCGAGGCGGGCATCACCGTGGCACATCGTGTGCGCAACTTCACCCGTTCGCTTGATGATGGTGTCGAACTGCGCCGCCAGTTCATTGCCGAGGTCGACCGCGTCGCGGCCGATCACGTCGACCCAGTCTTTTTCGATGACGGTCATGGCGTTGCGCATGATGTCGGGCACGACGACAAGGTTCGCGGGTGAGTCGTTGCGCGGCAGCCAGTCCATCGCGTCGAGGTCGGGATGCTTCCACCATGCAGCATGGAACTTCGCGAGTTCGCGGAGTGCAATCTCGAGTTGCGCAACGGTTGCGCCGGTTGTCTGCTGGCCCACCTGCAGGTCACGGATCTCTTCGAGGACGAGAACGAACTCACCGGCCTCGATGTCCATGTCGTTGTAGTAGCAACCGACGGTATCGACGGGCGTGCGATCGGCCATCAGCTTGAGGAACTGACCCTCGCGCACGTAGAGGCCGAGTGCGAGGCCGACGACCTTGTTCTCCGGAGCGGTGGTGGGGATCTTCAACACCATCGATGTCGGTCCGGAATTTGGTTCGGTGTAGTCGACGACGAGTCGCACGAGCGTGCCAAACACACCCGTTCCACCACCGAGAGGCTCTTGGCGCACCGAGCCGACCTCGATGTGCGGTTCGATGACGCCGGTCGATTGCAGTGCCTGCGTCAGCCACGAAGCGGTGACTTGTCGCGGTGTCGTCGGTCGGGCCAGTCCGGCCATGTCATCCCCCCGGATGTGTCGGTGAGCGGTCCGTGTTTCAGCGGGGCCGCGGCTTGCGGCTCAAGAGTATTCCACCCTCGGCGAGCGAGGCGAGGTCGCTCGGGGCAAGGCCGAGGAGTGCGGAGAACACGGCCTCGTTGTCTTCACCCGGATAGCGGGGCTCGCCGGTGGTGGTGGTGTCGGCATCGGAGAACCGCCACGGTGCGTTCGGGATGCGAATCGTTCCGTCGCCGCGATTGCTCACCTCGACAGTGACGTTCCGTGCACGGCCCCACTCGGTGTCGGCAACCTCGCGCGGCGAACGGATCTTGCCCGATGCGAGTTGGAAGCGGGCGAGTGCTTCTTCGATCGCTGCCGCATCGGGCATCGTCGCCGCCCACTCGCGGAGGATTCGTTGGATCTCGTCGAGGTGGGCGAGACGGCTCGGCACGTCGGCAAAACGAGGATCGGTGATCAGGTCTCCACGACCGGCGCCGTTCATGAAGTTGTCGAAGGTGCCGCGTTCAGCCGGGTGACCGCTGACAACGACTTTGTCACCGTTCGCTGCGGTGAGAACCGGATAGTTCGCGGGTTGGAAGGACCGGATCTGTTCCGGCGGTACGGGGTCGGTCCACAGGTCGTCGTGGGCGTGTTCGTTCACGTACAGCATCGTCTGCGCCATCGCGACATCGATCCACTGACCACGGCCGGTGCGACCACGTTGGATGACGGCCGCGAGGATCGCGGTGCAGGTTTCCATCGCGGTGTAGACGTCGGCATGCGAATACGGATCGTTTGCGTAGTCACCGCCACGCGCATCGCCCTGGTATTTCGTGATTCCCGTCTCGGCACCGACAACCGGCGCGTACGCCCGACGGTGCACCCACGGCCCGGTGTTGCCGTAGCCGGTGATTGATGCATAGATGAGCCGCGGATTGATCGCGCTCAACGTGTCGTAGTCGAGCCGCATGCGCTTCATCACGCCCGGTCGGAAGTTCTCGACGACGATGTCAACGTGCTCGATCAACCGGTGGACGAGTGCAACTGCTTCGGGTTTCGACAAGTCGAGGCAGATGTTCTTCTTGCCGACGTTTTGTTGGACGAAGTACGTGGAGAGCGAATTGACGCGCGGGTTCGTGAAGCGGGTGAGGTCGCCCTCGGGCGGTTCGAGTTTGATGACCTCGGCACCGAGGTCGCAGAGCATGCGCGTCGCGTGGGGACCGGTCAGAACGCGGCTGAAGTCGAGCACGCGCAGCCCGCTGATCGGGCGCTCACCCGTGCTCTGGCCCCCTGCGTTCCCCATGAAATCGCCACCGTACAGGGCGGGTACGGTCTCGGTCATGACGAAGAGCAACCTGCCCGCGTACCGCGATTTGCCCCGCCGAGGCGGCCTGCCGGCCGCGTGGGACTTGTGGGAGG
Source organism: Actinomycetota bacterium (assembly GCA_009919275.1). Lineage (GTDB taxonomy): Bacteria > Actinomycetota > Acidimicrobiia > Acidimicrobiales > Ilumatobacteraceae > F1-20-MAGs119. Next base: position 174 of record RGCG01000081.1, on the reverse strand, counting down.
GCGACGCCCGGTACTTCGGATGTCTGAACCTGCTGACGCCCGAGCGTGTTGCCGCGGCCGCACGCCTTGTGACCACGGGCCGCGTGTTTCCCATGAACTGGGACATGCGCAAGCCCGACCCGCCGCTGTTCGGCCGCAACCCCTTCGGCCACGAAGTCACCGGTGACGAGCGGG
>RGCG01000009.1 GCA_009919275.1 Actinomycetota bacterium | reverse complement strand
CGGCATCATCGCAATGACCGACGAGATCTGTGCGAACGACTGCGTGAGTGAACCGACATGGAAAGAGCTCCGCGCCGGATGGTCCGACGCGGAGCTCTGTGAACTCGTTCTGCTTGTTGGTGTGTACCGAATGGTGGCCGGGTTTCTCAACACGATGGGTGTCGAGCTTGACCCAAACACTCCGGGCTGGCCGGACTAGCCGCCCGGCACCGTTGCTACTGGCCGTAGCGGTGGGAGCCCACCGGCGCCCGCGGGAGCCGTTGCCGGCGGAACCGCGAGTGTTGTCGTGGGTTGACCGGCCGGAACGGTTGTGGGTGAAGCTTCGGCCAACGTCGTTGGCGCCGAGCCCGCGACCGTTGTTGCCGTTGCGCTTGCGACCGTTGTCGCCGGTGCGCCAGCAACAGTTGTCGGAGCGCCCGCCGCCGGAGTTACCTCGGCAACACGCTCGTCACGCGACGGCAAGCCTGGCTTTGTGACGGGAGCCTCGAGCTCGGCCGGCATTGGACGATTGACCTGCGTGTTCTCCAACTGACCCTGCTCGGTGGTCACGGTCTCGTTACCCGTGGCATCGATGGTCTTGCGCTCGATTTCATTCGCACCCTTCTGGGTGAGAATTTCAACGTTCGCGTTGGGGTCGACACCATCGCGGCCCGGCGTGCGGACATCGACAGCCGGCGCTTCTGGAGTGACGGCCACCGATACCTGCTCGCCGTTCGGCGCAGTGACGTTGACGTCGATCTGGCTACCGGTCGACGAGAGTTGGTTGCCCGCGCCGTTGGACGAAGCAACGAGGTTGCCGTCGGCCAGCGACAAGACGACATTCGGGTCATCTGCCTTGACACCGCTCTCGGTCACCTCGACCGGACCCTTGTTCGAGCCCTTCGTCTCGATGCGGATGGCGGCCTTGGGCGTGATGCCCGAGACGCGCGTCGCGTCGGGAAGGTTGAACTCGAGCTTCTGGTTGGCGGGAACGAAGATCATGTAGTCGGTGGGCGCGCCCTTGCCGTTGGCGGCCGACGAGCGGACCGGACGAATCGAAACACCGGCAGGTGCCAATTCGCCGGGACGAACGACACCGCTCGGTGTGGTGACGCTCCAGTTCAGTGCAGCCGAGCGCACGAGGAGGAGTGACTTCGTCACTTCGCCATCGCCACTTCCGAATGGAACCGTTGCCGAGTCACGCGCGGTCATCGACGTGATATCGAGGTCTTTTGGTCCTCCCGACCACGCCGCGGGGTCGTTGTTCGGATCGGCGCCCGAATACGGGAACGTCCATGTTTCGTTTGCCAAGTCGACGGTGACCCAGCGGTCTTGACCTGGCCAGTTCGAGTCGTAGATCTTGATCTTCGCCACGTCGGGGCTGGTGTATTCAATCGCGTACGGAAGGACGGCGTGTCCACCCTCGGCCGTGTAGATCGCAAGGGTGTAGATGGCCTTCTTGCTCGCGAACGCAGATTCGAGCGCGGCGACCTTGTCCTTCAGCGACTTGCCCTGCCACGCGATGGTTTCTTCCTGGGTTGACTGGAAGAACTGCGTCGCGAACGCGCGCATGATGTCTTTGGTGACCGTCGGGTCCATGGTCAACTGCACGCTCGGCGGGGTCTTTCCTGCGGAGAAACGGTTCGCTGATAGCACGGCGAAGCCTTCGCAGTGACCGGCTGCGCGGTTGTCGTTGACCATCGCGGCCCATGCGGCTGCTTCTGCGGTGGGTTGACAGGGTTCTTTGCCATCCACACACACGTTTGGGCCGTTGCCGAACATGGCGACGAGGTCGTCGGCGCCGAAGACTTCGGGGGAAGCGGCCGCGCCAAAGTTCGCAAATGCGAATCCATTCGGGTTCGGCGCCAGGCCCAGGTCGACATTGACACCCTTGGCTTCGGGGACGGTGATATCGGCAGCATTGTTGTCGCCACCGCCATCGCTCGCAGCACCACCACCGCCGCCGCCACCACCGCCACAGGCGGCGAGAAGCGCGAGCGATGCGGTTGCGGCGAAGACACGTCGTTTCGTTCTCATATGGTCACCCTTCATGCGTCGACTCGACCACCCGACTGTTGCCTACGACCACGCGCCGTTGGCGCGGGTGAACACGTTTGCTGCTCCGGCGCCCGCATTCGGACCGCCGACCGCGAGAGTGTTGCCGTCGGCCGACAATGCCACCGACGTACCGAAGTTTGCCTTGGCCGCGGGTGTCGCCGTGGTCAACGTGGCCTGAAGTGCCCAGCCACCGGAACGAGTGAACACACTTGCGCTGCCCTGGTCGGCGTTGCCACCTGCATCGGATCCGGTTGCACCGACGGCGAGCGTTGCACCGTCAGCGGAGAGCGAGACCGAGTAACCGAAGAGGTCTCCTGCAGCGCCGTCCTTACCCGTGACCGTCTTTTCGAGCGCCCACTTACCACCCGAGCGCGCGAAGACCGAGGCGCTGCCCTGTGCCTTGTTGCCGTTCACGGTGGCGTACACCGCGCCGACGGCGATGGTGCTGCCGTCCGATGACATGGCGATCGAATAGCCGAACCAATCGTTGGCTGCGCCGGGAACGGTGAGGACACCCTGCTCGGCCCACTTACCACCCGAGCGTGTGAAAACGGTGACCGAACCCTGGTCGGCGTTGCCGTTCACGTCGGCGTAGAGGGCACCGACGGCGAGCGTGCTTCCGTCGGTGGACAGCACGACGGCCCCACCGAATGCGTCGCCGCTTTGCCCCTTTGACTGCACGAGCGAAATGGCTTCACCGGCCGTTGCGGCCGGAACCGTGGTATTGCCTGCCGCCGGCACGGTGGTGTCGCCGACCGCCGTTGTCGAGTCGGTTGGGGCCGCGGTTGAGTCGGTGGGCGCTGCCGTCGAATCGGTGGGAGCTGCAGTGGTGTCGGTGCCACCGGCGACAGTGGTTGACGAACCGCCGGTCCAGTCAAAGAGCGTCGTCGGCGCGCCGCCGTCGCTTGGCACCGTGGTGAAGGCGTTGTTCTTCACCCGCGTCGACTCGGTGGACGAATCGGATGAACCGCCGCCGCCACAGGCGGCGAGGGTTGCGGAAACCGCCAGAACCGCGGTTGCGGCTGTGACGGTGCGGAAGAGCGACGTACGTGTCATGGAATCCCCTGTCGTGCGAGTTGGAAGCACCTTAGTACCTCTCGTAGCGAATGTGTCAGCGCCCCTAACGGGTGCCGACCGGACTATGCCACCGTGATCTCGATCTCGTGGAGACCCGTCGCCCCACTCGGCAGAACGTCGCGCTCGTCTTCCACTTGTGCTGCACCATCGCGGTCGATCACCCGAACCGCAACCTTGTGTTGGCCGCCGACCATGGCAAGCTCGGCCCGCCACAGCGCCCAGGAGTCACCGTTTTCCTGTTCGATGATCGTGGCCCCCACCCACTCGCCGTCGTTGACACGAACCTCGACGCTGCCGACACCCGCACGCGGGGCCCAGGCGAATCCGCCGAACACCACTTGTCCGGCCGAATGTTGGCTCTTTGCCCGCGGCACGTCGATACGACTCGACGCGAGCATCGGCGCCTCGCGGGCCCAACCGCGCTGCAGCCAGTACGGATCGAAGGCGTCCCACGTGGTGACGAAAATGTCGGTCACCCACTTCGTTGCCGAAACGAAACCGAAGAGACCGGGCACGATCATGCGAACGGGAAAACCGTGCTCGGTCGTCAACGGCTCGCCGTTCATGTGCGTCGCAAGAAGCGCGGGGCGCCCGTCGAGGACCGCCGACACCGGCGTGCCACACGTCCAACCGTCGGCGCTGCGACTCACAAGCTGTTCGGCTTTCGGGTCGACGCCGGCCGTCTTCAGAACGTCGGCGAGATACACACCGCCCCATTTCGCCGTTCCGATGAGGTCGCCACCCACTTTGTTCGACACACACCCAAGCGTTGCCACGTGTTCGACGTACGGCATTGCTGCGACGTCGGCGTGACTCAACGTCACCTCGCGCTCGACCATCCCGTGAATCCGCAACGACCAATCGCCGGTCGCGAGGCGCGGATGCATCTTGCCGACCGTGTCGATGATGAAGAAGTCGGACTGCGGCGTGAGGTACTCCAAACTGTCGACGGTCTCTGGCGTTGGACTCCGAAGGTCGATGACATCGTCGGCGAGATTCGTGCCGGTCGGCACATCGCCCGAGCCGCGGTTGATGAGGGCGAGGAACACCGAACCGCCGACCACGGTCGCGATTCCCGACCCGATCAGGGCCCGTCGTGACATCTGTGGGGCGGACACGTCACGAGTCAAGCCCGATCAGCGACGCGATGCCGAATCGAGTGACGTCTTGTCCTTCGTGATCGGTAGTTTGTTGTCATGGCGCAGCACGACGAAGGCCACGCAAGTCACCGCGTCGGCGTCTTGCGCGCGATGGTGTTGGGCGCCAACGACGGCATCGTCTCGATCGCCTGTCTCGTGTTGGGAGTTGCCGCATCCGATGCCAGCCGCAACGCCATCCTCACCGCGGGTACGGCCGGCCTCGTGGCCGGAGCCGCATCGATGGCCCTCGGCGAGTACGTCTCCGTCAGCTCGCAACGCGACTCGGAACTTTCCGATATCGCAAAAGAGACATGGGAGTTGGAAAACACCCCCGAGCGTGAACTTGCCGAACTCACCGCGATCTACCAGGACAAAGGTCTGCCCCATGCCCTGGCCCGCGAGGTTGCGACGGAACTGACCAAGAAAGATGCCCTGAAGATTCACCTCGCCGAAGAGCTGGGCATCACCGATCAGAATCGCGCACAGCCCGTTCAGGCCGCGGTCAGTTCAGCCATCGCCTTCGGTTTGGGTGGCGTCATGCCCGTGATCGCCGTTGCACTCGGGTCGTCAACCGCGGCACGGATTTGGATCACTCTTGCCGTATCAATTGCCGCGCTTGTCGCTCTCGGGTCGTTCGGCGCTCACTACGGCAAAGCCAGCAAACGAGTCTCGGTGCGCCGCATCGTCATCGGCGGCATCATTGCCATGGCTTTCACCATGCTCGTTGGCAGCTTGTTCGGCGCCGCAGTCGGTTAACGACGGCTACTTGACGACGATCGTCCGCCACGCCGATGCGTTGCCGGCCCGGTCGATCACACGAACCTGCAGTCGCTTTGCACTCGTGCGCAACGTCACGGTCTGCGATGCCGCCCGTGGCTTGCCGTCGGCCTTGCCCGCCACTCGCGACACCGGGATCGATGAAGTGGGCTTGTTTGCTGCGCTACGAACTTCAATTTTTCCGATGCCCGAAATTGTGTCGCTACCACGAAGCGACAAACGCACACCACCGGACGTTTTCGGCGCCTTCGCGCCGCTTGCCCGCGCCACCTGAACCGCGCTTCCCGTCGGCGCAGCCACTGCCGCGGTCACCTCGGCAACCACTGGCTTTGTGGTGTCGAGAATGATGTCATCAGTGACCGCCTGCAGTTGTGAACCGAAACGCGTCACATACTTCACGTAGACGATTTTCGTGAACGTTCCCTCGCGGCTCGACTGCAACTTCCACTTGACTTCGGCCGCGTTGTTCACGAGGTCGAACGTTTCGGACGTCTTAAAGCCTCCGTCGTTCGACAAAATCGCCTTCACGGCGGTCGACGGGCCAACGAGCGAGACAACCACTTCCTGGCTCGAAGTGAACTCGTCACCGTCGTTGATTGACACGCCTTCGGGGCGCAGAGTCGTGAAGCTGCGAATTTCGCCCTCGGTTGTGCCCAGCACGTTCACCGCAACAATGCGGTAGTAGTAGGTGGTGTTCTCGGCCAGACCGGAAATCACCGCTGTGATGTCGGCGTCGTCGGCGCCGGTCTGCGTTCTGGCCACGGTCTGTTGGGCGCCGACCAACTTGGCGTCGAGCCCGTAATCGAACCGGATTGACGTCTCGAGGTCACGTGCATTCACCTTGCCGTTCACCGTCATACCCGACGTACCACGTGTCGCGGACCCCGTCGTCACCGTGGGCTTTGCGCCCTTCGTCGTGAACGACTTGATGTCACCACGCGACGTTCCCACGGCGTTCACCGCCACCACCCGGAAGAAGTATGTGGTACCTGGGGTCAATTTCGTTATTGACACCGACTCCATCTTCGTCGTCGATCCCGTCACCGCCAGTGCAGCTGCCGCCGTCTCGGCGCCCACCAGCGTGGCGTTCGTTCCGTATTCGACGGACACCGTCGTGTCGACCCCGTTCGCGTTCACTTCGGCCGCAACCGTCGCGCCAAAAGCATCGGGAACCGCCGAACCCGTCGCCACCGTCGGCGCTGTGCCCTTTGTCGTGAACGACTTGATGTCACCGCGCGACGTTCCCACGGCATTCGCCGCCACCACACGGAAGAAGTATGTGGTGCCCGGGGCCAGCTTCGAGATCAACGCCGACACCGCAGAAGCGGTCGTGCCCGTCACTGCCGTGGCAACCGGCGCCGATTCGGCACCAACCAACGCGGGGTTCGTTCCGTATTCGAAGGACACCGTGGCATCGACCTCGTTCGCGTTCACCTCGCCCGCCAACGTTGCTGTGGTGGTGTCGGCCGTTGCTGCCCCGGTGGTCACCGTCGGCGCTGTGCCCTTTGTCGTGAACGACTTGATGTCACTCGAAGTCGAGCCAAGGGCATTTGTCGCGTCGAGTCGGTAGTAATACGTGACCCCCGAAAGAAGCGACGTCAACGACGTGGTCGCGGTGGCGTCGATCACGCCCGTGACTACCGCCACGGACACTGATGTCGTGCCCGACGCAAGCGTCGCCGATGTGCCGTAAACGAAAGTCGGTGTGGTCGAAGCACCTCGCGCGTTGACGACACCCGTGAGGGTTGCCGAGGTCACGGTGAGACCGGTCACCGAACCGGTGCTGACCTGGGGCTGCGCTGCGCTGACCGTGATCGACGAGTCAACATCGGCTGCCGCCACGTAGACCCCCGTGGCACCTGAAGAAGCCCGAACGGTGCACGTTCCGATGTTCACCAACGTCACCGTCACGCCCGAAACCGTGCACACACTCGTCGTGATGCTGGCGAACGTCACCGTCCCGCCGCTGGTCGATGTTCCACTGACCGTGAATGGCGCGTCGCTGATCGCCTTCGTCGTTGGCACCGTCACCGAAATCGTCTGCGACGCCCCGCCTGCGATTGCAGTCGGGGCGATATTGATTGCGAGTGTCGCGCCATTGCCGATTTGGCCGTTGTCGCCCCGACCCCAGCAATACGCCCGACCCGTCGAGGTGAGAGCGCAGGCGAAGGCCGACCCAACTCCGACCGAAACGACATTGTTCATTCCGGATGCTGTCGAAGTGACATTCAGCGGGACGAACTCGTGCGACGCCCCGGCGGTGCTGTTCCCGATTTGCCCGTAGGTGTTATCGCCCGCACACGCCACGACACCCGATTGTCGAACAAAGCACGAATTCGAATCGCCTGCGGAAACCCCCTTCAAATCGGAGAGTGGAGGCCCGCTGGAGGACCCCATGACCACGACCGGCCACAAGTTGACGCCGCCAGAAGCCATCCCGCCGCCAAGCTGACCATACGTGCCGGCTCCCCAGCAGCGCCCTTCGCCCGACGAGAGAACGACGCAGTTGTGCGAAAGGCCGGCACTGATTGCGGTGACGCCGGAGAGATGCTTCGACGGGTCGTACTGGCTCGACCCGCTCGTAATGACGTAGTGCGGCACGCGCCCAAAGACTTCGGGGGTTGATGGGGAGTCATTGATGTTGTTGCCGTAACCGTCGCCGAGTTGTCCTGTCGCATTGTCACCCCAACACTTCACTTTCGTGGAGGCGAGCAGCGCACAGATATGGGCGCCGCCCGCGGCGAGTGAGACTGCGGTGTCAGCACCCATGCTGATAACAAGTGGGATCGCCGAACTCGGGGTTATTGCCTTGTCGACACCGAGTACTCCACCCAAAAGGCCCCCAGCGTTGAGCCCCCAACACATCACGCCGGACGATGTTGACAATCCACACGTGTAGTCATCGCCCGCGACGATTTGCGTGAAGTCAGCCGGTGACGCGAGCGTGTTCGACGTGGCGCTCACAACGCCGGAACCCAGCTGCCCGTAGATGTTGCGACCGAAGCAGAACACTTGGCCCGTGGCACGCAGCGCGCACGCATGATCCTTACCAACCGCAACGGCGGTTGCATCCGTTGGTCCGTCAGCCACGAGTCGCGGACTCTCCACGGTGGTGTCGCTTGGCGTGCCGATGCGTGAGTCCCCGCCGTTCCCCCAGCAATACACCTTCGAACTCGCAACGAGACAGGCGGTTGTGCGACCAACGGACAGACGTTGGGCTTCGGCGCGAACGGCGGAAGGCATACCTGCCGGGTCAGCGTTGACGATAGGCGCTTGCACGACGACGCCCGAGACGACGAGGAACAAGGCAAGGGCCAACGACCGGGTGCGGAACATCCCTGAATCCTTGTTCAGTTCAGAGAACTACGCAAGCAGTCCCTACGCGCGCAGGTACACCGCCTCGTCGGAAGTGACATTCGCAAACGAGCATGTGGCGCCATACGTCCCACCGTTGTTGGATGCCGCGACCCAGTTGCCACCGGCACCACATCTGATGCTGAAGGGCCCGGCGGCTCCGCGCATCGAGAAGGTCACCGGCACGACCGTCTCTTGTCCGGTCGCCGGATCGACTCCCCCGCCCAGGATCGTGGCGGCGGATGTTTCGAGACATGCCACATCGGTGCAACGATCTGCGTTGTCGAGCTGACCGAGTCCGCCCGAAAGACCCGCCGTGAATCCACTTGATGTCGGATTGGCGAGGTCGAGCGACCAGTTGTCGAGATTCGACGAGATGGTCACGTTCTTTCGCGCGTTTGCGTTTTGCGCGGTTGTCGTTCGAGGCGCCGCCGCAGTTGTGGGTGTTGCACGCGGTGCGGTGGTCGTCACCTCAGCGGGACCCGTAGTGTCGGGTCCGACGACCGTGGAGCTGGTGCTTGTGCTGGTCGACGTGGACGTTGCCGCAACAACCGTGGTGGTTGTACTTGACGTGGTGGTCGTTGCCGTTGCCGCTGAACCAATTGCTCTGCTCGCAGCAGACGGCAAGCCGGTCTTTACGTCTGGCGCCTTCAAATCGTTCGGCGGCTCTTGGTACACCTGACGATTCGCCAGAGTCCCTTGCTCGTTTGTCACCGTTTCGCCGCCGTCCCGGGTGACGACTTTGCGCTCGAGCTGACCGGGATCAGTTTGGGTGATGAGTTCGTAGTTCGTGTCGTCGGCGACACCATCTCGACCCGGTGTGCGAACTTCGACCGCTTTGGTTTCCTCGTTCGCAGTTGCCGAGATCTGGTTTCCATCGGCACCGTTGACCGTCGCCGTCACCTGGTTTCCGTCGGTGCTCACGGTGTTGTTCGCTCCGTTCGAAGTGGCGACGAAGTTCTGGTCGGCAAGGGTGATGACCGTCGCAGGATCGTTGGTGGTGACTTCGTCCTCGGAAACCGTGACGGGCTCGTCTTTCGATCCCGGAGAGTCAATCTGGATCGTCGCGCGGTTCGTCGTACCGGTGATTCGTGTGAGCGATGGCATGTTCACCGTGACCGTCTCTCCGGCCGGAATGGTCACCAAGTAGTCGAACGGCCCCTTCTCACCGTTCGCGGGCGCCGACGACCTCATGGGGCGCACCGTCGCTTCGCCCATATCGTTCCTACCGGGTGTCAACGTTCCCGCTGAGGTTTCGATCGACCAGTCGGCGGCAACCGAGCGAATGACAAGGAGCGTCTGGCGTGCTGCGGTCTCGCCCTTGCAGAATGGACACTTCCCTGCGATGCGCGCGTCGTAGGGGGCGATGTCGAAATCCTTCGTGTCGCCCGTCCACGCCGTCGGGTCATTGGCGGGGTCGGCCCCGGAGAATGGGAACGTCCAGGTTCCGGCGACCATGTCGACGGTGATGAAGCGCTCTTGCCCGGGCCAGTTCGAGTCGTAGACCATGATCTTGGCGACATCGGGCGACTCGTAGGTGATCGCATAGGGCAGCAATGCGTGTCCACCGACCTCGCTGTAGACGCCCACCACGTCGCCGACCTTCTTTTTGGCAAATGCGGCCTCGAGAATCGCCACCTTGTCGCGCATCGACTTCTTCACAATCGCTTTCGTTGCGTCCTTCGTTTCGTCGAAGAACTGCGTGGCGAAACCCCGCATCAAGGCATGGGTCACGTCGCCCTGGTTCACAAGCTCGACAGTGTTCGGTTGCTCGGCAGCCATGAACCGCGATGCGGCAAGAACGGCGAAACCCTCGCAGTGACCCGCCGCTCGCGACTCGTTCACCATTCGCGCCCATCCCGCAGCTTCGGCAGTGGCCACACACGGATCGGCACCGTCAACGCAAACATCGGGCGTGTTGCCGAACATCTCGACCAGGTCGGCCTCGTTGAACACCTCGGGCGTTGCGGCCGAACCGAAGTTGGGAAAGGCGAAGCCGTTCGGGTTTGGTATCAGACCCGAGGACTGGTCCTCGCCCGTTGCCGCCGGCACGGTGACGTCAGCTGCGCCGCCTCCCCCGCCGCCTCCTCCACACGATGCGAACAGCAGAAGTGATACAAGGGCAAACGCCCCGCGATGACGAATCATTTCTTGACGGCGACTCTGACCCACGCCGACATATTGCCCGCTCCGTCAACGGCGCGTATCTGCAGGGTCGTGGCACCGGACCGCAGCGTCACCGTCGCGTTCGTCTGACGCGGTAGGCCCACCGTCTTCACCTTCGACGGAGCCTTACCCAGGGGCACCCGAATCGAAGGCTTGTTCGCCGCACTGCGCACTTCGATGGCCACCGCACCGGAGATGGTGTCGACAGCCCGAACCGAAAGCCGGACGCCCGAAGCCCCTTTCGCCTTGGCCCGAACCGCCGAAACGGTCACCGCCGACGAAGGTGCGGCAACCGGAGTGGCTGCCACTGTCTCCAGTTTCGGCTTCGACGTATCGAGGATGATGTCGTCGGTTTTGTCATCGGTCACTTTCGAATTGAACCTGGAGAGGAACCGCACGTAGACCGTCTTGGTGAACGTGCCGTCCCGACTGACCACCAAGGTCCACGGAACATCGGCCGAACCATCGATCAGGTCAAAAGTTGTTGCGTTCTTGAAGCCACCGTCGTTCGCCACCTGAATTCGTGCCGCGTTCGGCGGGCCGACAACAGAGATGACGACCTTTGCACTCGATGTGAACTCGTCACCGTCGTTGATCGACACGCCCTCCGGTCCGACGGTCGTGAAGCTCTTTGTCTCGCCGGTGGCGGTGCCGAGGTCGTTCGACGCCACGATGCGGTAGTAGTAGGTGGTGTTCTCGGCCAAACCTGAAATGGCCGCGCTCACATCTTCTTCCGTCGCTCCGGTTTGCGTCTTTGCAGCGGTTTGTTGGGCGCCCGCCAGGGTTGCGCTCGTCCCGTACTCGAAACGAACCGTCGTATCGAGATTGTTTGCGTTCACCTTGCCGTTCAAGGTCATACCCGAGGTACCGCGCGATGCCGACACGGTCGAGACCGTTGGCTTCGAGCCCTTCGTCGTGAACGACTTGATGTCACCCGTTGCCGAGCCGATCGCATTCGTTGCCACCACCCGCCAGAAGTAAGTGGTGCCCGGCGACAACTTCGATACCGATGCACTGACCGCTTTTGCCGTCGCCCCCGTCACTGCCGTGGAGACCGCGACCGACTCCGCTGTCGCCAAAGTCGCGCTCGTGCCGTACTGGAAGGTCACGGCTGTATCGAGCTCGTTTGCATTGACATCGGCATTCAACGTTGCCGTAGTCGTGTCCGCGCTTGCGGTACCCGTCGTTGCGGTCGGCTTCAATCCTCTCGTCGAAAACGACTTGATATCGCCAGTCGTTGAGCCGAGCGAATTCGTCGCCGACACCCGGTAGTAGTACGTCGCACCCGGTGTCAGCTTGGCGATCGCGGCACTCACCGCCTTTGCCGTCGCGCCCGTCACAGCAGCGGACACCGCAACCGACTCCGATGTCGCCAAAGTCGCACTCGTGCCGTACTGAAACGTCACCGTCGTGTCGGCGCCGTTGGCATTCACCTCGGCATTCAACGTTGCCGTGGTTGTTTCCGCGCTTGCAGTACCCGTCGTCGCAGTTGGCTTCAGTCCTGCGACTGTGAACGACCGCGACACGGCGTCGGCGGCCCTGTAGAGGCCGTAAGCGGCGCGCGAGGCCGAAATCGTGCACGTGCCTGATGCGACAAGCGTGACCGTTGAGCCCGAGACAGTGCAGACGGACGTGGTCGTCGACGCAAACGACACTGCCCCGCCCGAGGATGCAGTTGCACTCACCGCGAACGCCGGATCGGATGCCGACTTGTCGGCCAAAGAGGCAAAGGCGATGGACTGCGGCGCCACGCCGACAACGGTTGCCGGGGTCAGCGACTCTGTATTGGAACCGTTGCCGATTTGACCGGAGTTTGATGCGAATCCGCCCGCTCCCCAACACTTCACGACTGCCGTCGTTGACATAGCGCACGCAAAAGAACTTCCAGCGGCGACGATAGAAGCGTCGTTAAAGCCGGAGACTGACACCGGTGCAAGGACGTACGCACTCTTTCCACCTGTTCCCAGTTCGCCCGAACTGTTCAATCCCCAACACGAGATGGCACCAGTTGTCCTCACCGCACATGAGAAAGAACTGCCGGCGCTGATCGCCTGGCCGTTCAGAAGATTGTTGCTTGACGAACGGGCATCAAGCGTTTCCAGTGGGCGTCGTCCACTTCCCCGAGAGGTGATTTCGACGATGTCGTTGATACCACGGTCAATGCCGAGTTGTCCCGATTCCCATTGACCCCAACAGAAGACCTGACCCGACGTGACTATCGCGCACGTGTGGGCGGCACCAACAGAAACGGCGCTCACATTCGTCAGACCGTAAACCGAAACGGGACCAGATGTGTCGGTCGTCGCAACGTTGGTGTCGTCGCCCAGTCGACCTTCCCAATTCGAACCCCAACACTTGAGCGTCTTGTCGACCATCAGCGCACACGCGCTTCCCTGCCCCACCGACAACGCATTCACGCCTGATGTCAAACCCGTCACATCACCGGGCGTCGGGTCCGGATCGGCACTCGAACTGCCCGTGGTTCGCCCGAGCATCGACCCCGTGGCGCCGGTGTTGGCACCCCAACACTTCACACCACGTGACGCGCCAACGATCGCGCAAGTTGTTGCGTTTCCCGCCGAGATCGCCTTGACGGAAGAGAGTCCAGACACCGCGGCGGGCGTTCCGTTTGTGCCGGTTGGGCGTCCCAAGTTTTTCGACTGGTTTGACCCCCAGCACCAAACGGTCTCATCGGCGAGAAGCGCACAGGTGTGCGCATATCCGGCAGTGACCGCGATCGCACTCGTAATGCCGGGCACGAGAATGGGAACGTTGCTCGCTGTCACGCTCGAGTCGAGCGTTCCCAATTGGCCCTCGGCGTTGTCACCCCAGCAGTAGACCTGCGATTCGACAATGGCACAAGCGTGGGCGCTTCCAACCGCGAGCTTCTGCCCGGCGGCACTCAAGGCGGTGGTCGTCCCACCCGCCGGACCTTGGGCCAAAGTCGAAGCGACACCCGACGTGGCTGTCGACGAAACAATCAAACCAACGACGAGGATTTTCTTGAACAGCGACATTGAACGCAGTTTTACCCATGCGGGCGGCGGCGGCAAGGGACCACTTCTCGCACTAGTGCCGCAAGGCGACGAGCCGATCGAGAACGTCGGGCGACGTCGCGGCGATGGGCGTGCGGCGCTCGGCGTGGCGAAGGGGGAAGAGATCGCGGCCGCGTGCGTCGGCGATGGTGATGCCGACCTCGGTGCAGACGAGAGCAGCCCCGGCGTAGTCCCAGACGCCGTGCTGGTCGCAGTCGAGATATGCGTCGAGGCCGCCGTCGGCGACGAGGCAGAGATCGAGGGCAGCGGCACCGTTGGCGCGGAATTGCCACCACCCCGGCTGTTCGGGCGGTGGCCCCGAGACACCGACCACGCATTCGTCGAAATTGCGTGTCGTTGGTTTCTGAAGGGCGAGCCCGTTCTTCCAAGCACCCTTTCCGCGAATGGCGGTGTACTCGGTGTGGGGCGGAGCGAGTTGGGCAACCACCGAGACCCGTGGTCCGTCGCGGTCGACGCAACAGAGAGAGACGGCATGCCACGCATTGCCACGGCTGGCGTTGGTACTGCCGTCGATGGGGTCGACAATGACGACGAGTTGCTCGCCGAGTTCGGCCGGTTGCGAAGCATCGAATCCGTCGGCCCCGGACTCTTCGCTGAGGACTCCCCAACCGAATTCGCGCAGAGCCGAGATGACTGCGTCATTCACGAAAACATCGGCAGCGTATTGACCCTGTTGCGCTCCGGTGAGCGACCAGTCCCGTGCGGCCGAAATGGTGAGCTGTGCAACATTCGCCACGTTTCGCAACGCGTACAGAATGGCCTCGTCCGATGAATCACGGTTGAACGAGGCGGCGATGGACACACCTGAAAGGTAGTGTCACGGCGTGGCAGTCATCGACGTCGCGGGCTTCGTGTCCGACCTGAAGAGTCATGCTGTCGACCACGGCTTCCACGTGCACGACGAACGCCATTTCGTCGAGACCTACTCCCTACGCCAGTCGTGGGAGGTCGACCTGCACCCCGAAGAGGCCTGCAACGGGCCGATCGACCTCCACCTGTCGCTCGAGGTCGACCCGCGTGTGTTGCTCGGGTTCGAAGACGCCGTGGTCAAGATGGACGACCCCGACGACGACCCGCCGAGTGGCTTCGAGTTCCACCTTCTCTTCACGTGGACGCTGCCACCGTTGCCCCATCCACCCGACCTCTTGATTCTCGCGACCGAACTGGCGGGCATTGGTGGACTCGATCTTCCCGTCGAGGTGTCGGCTATCGATTCCTATCCCTCGGTCACCGATGCGCCCGAGCGAAGCCTCAGCCTGGTTGCGAAGGTGCCCGTTTCACTTGCCGACGTGTATGCGGTGCGCGACGAGAACCTGTGCACCATGCTCGACAAATGCCGTGAAGTCAGCCTCGACTTGCTCGAGCGTTCCCCCGCCTGGCTTGGTGAAGCATGAGCACCGTTGTCCGACGCGTCGTCGCAGTGGTGCTTGCCATCGTCGTCTTGGGGGCGGGCTCGTGGGGACTTGGAGCGTGGCAACCGTTCGCGTACGACTGGCCCGATGAGTGGGACCCGCGCGTGGCAAAACTTGCGGACTACGTCGAGCGCCATGCCGACTTCGACTTCGAGCATCCGGTGCGCACGCGGTTCCTGGGCGACAAAGAATTCGAGAAATTGGTGACCGATGACGAAGACGATCTCACCGACGATGACCGCGACTACTACGACGCAACCGGTCGTTTGCTGCGCTCTCTCGGACTGGCCAGTGGCGACGTCGATCTGTTCAAGGACCAGAACACACTGAATGCGAGCGGCATCCTCGCGTACTACTCGCCGTCCGACCGCGAGATGGTGATCCGGATGAACCCCGACGACGTGACGGGCAATGAACTGTCGCCGGCCCTGCGGGCAACGGTGGTGCACGAACTCGCCCACGCATTACAGGATCAGCGTTTCGGCCTCGCCCGAATGCGGGAACGCGCCCACGATTCAGGCCACGACGAAGCACTGACGGCCCTCATCGAAGGACACGCTTTGTCCATCGAGAACATGTACGTGAGCGACAACTTCTCCGATGCCGAACGCGAGCAGTACGACGACGCGACGCAGGGTGACGACGAAGACACGGCCGCAATCGCCAAGGTCCCCGAGATCCTCTCGGCCCAGCAATTCTCCCCCTACGTCTTCGGACCGACATTCGTCGAAGCGCTCGAGCGCAAGGGGGAACAAACCCTGCTTGATGCCTTCATGAAGAAGCAGCCGAAGTCGCTCGAACAGACGATCCTGCCCTCGAAGTACTTTGAGGGAGACAAGCCCGAAGAGATTGACATCCCGAAGGGTCCGAAGAACTCGGAACTTGCAGTGTCTGGTCAATTGAGTCAGCTTGACTTGTTCTTTCTCATGGTGCGCGCGTGGGATGCGCCCGAGGCACTGCGCCTGAGCGACCTTTGGGGCAATGGCTCGTATGCCGGCTTCGAGGTGGGCGACGACGACTTCTGCGCCGTGCTGAACGTGCGCGGCGAGAACGACGAAACAACCGATGAACTGCGGCAAGCGTTCGGTGAGTGGGCCAAATCACCCGGTCTTCGCGACGCCAAGGTGACCCCGCACGAGCACTACTTCAGTGTCGAATCGTGCGATCCGGGACCAAAGGCAGACCTCGATTTGCCGAGCGAAAGCGACACACAACAGCTGTTCTGGCGCGCGGGGGACATTTCCTACATCTGGCGTTCCGAACCCGATTCCGACGCCGAGTGCGTCGCCACGGGGATCTACACCGAGTTCACGATCGACGAACTGCAGTCCGACGAGCGGGCGATCGACCGCTACAACGAACTCATCGCGGAGTGCCGTCGGGACTGACGACACGCAGCGTCACGGCGGCCAGAAGTCCACCTCCGGGGTTTTCCCTCAGGGAGACACGCCCACCCGAGGCCGCGGCGAGTTGGGCCACGATTGATAGCCCGAGCCCACTGCCTCCGGGCCGGTTCTGACTCTCCGGCCCCCGCCAGAACCGATCAAATGCACGCTCTCGCGCAGCCGACGACATGCCCGGACCACGATCGCCCACGCGGATCGTCGCCTCGGATAACGTCCGCGAGACGCTGATGACGATCGCCGTACCTGCGGGCGCGTAGTCAAGGGCGTTGTCGATGTAATTGTCGATGATCTGTTCGAGCGCACCCGGCATCGCGTCGACGATGCATTCGGCGCTTCCTTCATTGACAATCTCAAGTCCTCGTTCCTCGGCGAGAGACCGCCACATTTCAACACGCGCCGCGATGACCCCGTCGACATCAACTCGCACGGTTGCGCCGGGTGCTTCGGTTCGAGCGAGCGCCAGCAACTGCTCCACCAGCCGTGCGAGTCGGTCGAGTTCGTTGACCGCCGCCTCGAGATCGTCAGCGACTTCCGTGGCGGGCCGGTTGGGGTGCTCGGCAACAGTCGCCAACGCCTGCTCGACTCGCAGACGCAAAGCCGTGAGCGGTGTGCGCAACTGATGTGACGCATCGCCGGCAAAGCGTCGCTGTTCAGCAAGCGTTTGTTCGACTCGCGTCGCCATGTCGTTGAACGATGCCGCGAGTTCCCTCACCTCTATCGGACCTTCAACGGTGGCGCGGGCCGACAGATCACCCGCGGCGATGGTGTCGCTTTGCGCGCGGAGGCGCCTCAATGGTCTGACGACACTGGTCGCCACCAGAAACGCGGCCAAGAAAGCCAAGGACAGTGAGATCAACGCGAGGATCAGCAACCCGCGGAGGCGATCGGCAACTCGAGCGTTGACGACTGATTCAGGATATGTCAGACGAACGGCACCGATGACGCTGTCGGTTGTGAGTACGGGAACAGCCGAGTACACCAGATCCTCACCGAGTGTCTCGCTACGCCGCGTGCCAACCGCAGAGTTTCCGAGCAACGCCGAAGCGATTTCCGGCCGATTGAGATACGACTGATCTTGTGCCACAGTCGGGTCGGTTGCGGCCTGCGCCCCGCCGTCACGATCGACGATCACAACGAGGGCTTCTGACGTTGCGTTGTAATCCTCGACCAACGCCGCGAGCGTGACTCCCGAGACTGTCGTAGCAGAGGCAGGATTGGACTGCGCAAGCAATTGCTGTGCCTTGGCCGCGAGAGTGGAGGCATCGCGCTCAAGAGCCGTGATGACCCGATCACGTTCGACACGACGAAGGTGAGTGCGCAGCGGCACGTCATGAACAACGAGGATGAGTGCCACCAACCCGACGACGGCGAGGATCAATCGTCGCCTCACGTTCGGGGGACCCTCAAGCGGAAGCCGACCCCCCTGACCGCCTCGATCCAGTCTTGGTTTCCGAGCTTCTTGCGCAACGCGGCAACGTGAGCGTCGAGAGTTTTCGTCGGACCGTACCACTCGGTGTCCCAGACGCGTTCGAGAATGTCGTGTCGGCGGTGCACCACCTCGGGTTCGGTGGCGAGGTACGCGAGCAAGTCGAACTCTTTCGGTGTCAACGACATCACCTGTCCGTCAAGGGTCACTTCACGCGTCTTCTCATTGACCAGCAGCGTTCCGACAGCGATGTCGCCGGACGGCTGCACACCGTCTTGACCCCCACCCCGGCGCAGCACAGCGCGAATGCGCGCAACGAGTTCGCGCATACCGAACGGCTTCACGACATAGTCATCCGCACCGAGTTCAAGGCCGACGACCCTGTCGAGCTCATCGCCGCGGGCCGTGACAATGATGACGGGGACGTGGCTCTTCGTTCGGATTTCTCGGCACACGTCGAATCCGTCGGTATCGGGGAGGCCGAGGTCGAGCAACACGAAGTCGTAGCCATCAGCCGCGAGTGCCGCAGCGCCCGTTTCGACATGCAGCACCTCGAAGCCCGCGTCTCCGAGACCACGCCGCACCACCGCCGCAATTGAGGGATCGTCTTCGACGAGAAGAACCTTCACGGAGTCCATTGTCGCCGACGCACGGCTCATCTGCGCGGCTTCGAGAATCTTGGATGTTTCTTTGATTTCTCCTCGCTAATCCCTTGAAATCAGTTTCGTACCGTTCCTGTCGTGAAACCAGGTCTCGCCACTTTCCTCTCGCTTGTAGGCGTGCTCGCCACCGGTGGTGCAGCGCTTGCCCTGAACTCTTCGATCCTCGATACCGAGTCGTCGACAAAAGGCTCCCCCGCCTCCGCCACGGTGGTCGGTATCAGGACGCAAAGCGGAGTCACGTCGCTGGGTGACGGGGCTACCTCCGGCTCCGTCACTGAATTCTCCGCCGAGGGCCTAGCCGATGCAATCAACGGTTCGCCCGAGACACCGCTGGGTAGTCCCCTCGTGGACATCGTTGAATCTGAAGCCGAGGGCTCGTACACCACACCGACCGAACCGCTGTCGACCGATGCTCCGGACGCACCGTCCCGCCTCGTCGAGAAGCAATTCAAGATCGCCGATATCGCCACGGTCACCCTGAAGGTCGTCGACGGACTTTTGATCGTGAAAGACGTTGCTATCGCACCCGACTCCACCTACCAAGCGACGGACCACCGCACGAACATTGACGGCGAGATTCGCATCACTCTCGCTTCTCCGTCAAGCGCGGTCGAATTCTCGGCGCGGCTTGTCAATGGTCAAATCATGGCCGCGGTCAGCACACCGTCGAGTGGTCACGTCAATCCGCCACGATCACGCCGCGAAGATGACGATGACGATGACGATGACGACGACGGCGATGGTCCCGGGCACCACGAGCGCGAGAATCACGAAAGAGACCACGACGATGACGACTGATAAGACCGCAAGATTCGCCACCAAGCGCCCCCGTCACGTCGCGCATTCGGCGCGCATTCTTTCCACAGGAATCTCCGCGACTGCCATTCTCGGCATGACCGCCGCGTTCGGCGGCGCGGAAAAATTGCAGGCATCCGAAAGTTCCGCAACGCCTCAGAAGTTGCCCGGTCAGGCGAGCGGGCCCTCGGGTCTCGGACCACTCGGCACCGTCACGCGCCCCACCGGCACCCCAGCCACATTTCCCTCGAACTCCGCACCGACAACGGCCCAACCGGCAATCCGCGTCGCACCATCAGTGACGACACCGATGAGCACGGTTGCAGCCATCGCGCCGGCCGAGCCGCCTGTTCAATTCACACTTCCATCCGCGCCGAGCAGAGGATCGAGCGGTGGGTCGCACTGACGGCGCATGCGTTGACCACGGCGGATTCGTCGGGGAAGCCCAGTTTCCCGCGATGGGAAATACGGCACACATCGTTGTCCATGCGACCGATGCCGACCGGGCCAAGTTGCTCGTCGAGCACGGACGCGACTGGACCCGTGCGCTCGAGGCGGCGTGGAGTCGGTTCATGGTGACCTCCGACATTGCGCGGCTGAATTCAGCGCGCGGTCGTGCCATCCAGATCTCCCCCGACACCGAAGTCTTGATTCGGTACTTGCTCGCTGCGTACCAGGCCACCGATGGTCTCTTCAATCCGTTCATCCTTCCGGCGCTGCTCAGCGCCGGATACTCCCTGTCGCTCGCGGGCGACGGCCTACCAAGCTGCAGTGCACCGGCGGCTCACCGCAATCCGTCGCAGCGCAGCGTGCTACTCGAGACCGTCGACGGCGCCACGTGGTGCCGACTGCTCGACGGCGCAACTCTCGACCCGGGCGGTCTCGGCAAGGGTCTCGCCGCCGACATCGTTGCCGAGCGACTGGTGCTCAATGGTGCACGCGGCGCCTTGGTCAGCATCGGAGGAGACGTCAGGTGTGCGGGAGAAAGCCCCGACAGAGACGGGTGGGCCATCGACATCGAGGCCATCTCTCACCCTGCAATCGGCGGCACGACGGTAGTGCTCCGATCGGGGGCGATCGCCACGTCGTCGACATTCGCAAAGCGCTGGCACAACGGACACCACATCATCGACCCAGCAACCGGTTCACCCATCGACGAATCGACACGCGACGCCCTTCGTATGGCGAGTGTCATCGCGTCGACCGCCGCATGGGCCGAGGTGTTCGCGACGGCGACCATCGTGGCCGGCGCCGACACCGCAGGTCTCATCCTTGAATCGCGCGGTCTCGCTGGTCGCTTCGAGCGCAGCGATGGCCGTGTCGTTTCCACTACATCATTCAAGGAATTCGCCCGATGAGCAGTCACTTCTGGTGGTACGTCTCACGCGCCTCGGGCACCGTTGCCTGGGTCCTCGTACTCGCCACGTGCGTGTGGGGAATCCTCCTTGCGACACGCCTCTTCCGGGGATGGGACAGGCCGGCGTGGCTCCTCGACCTCCATCGCTGGCTGGGCTCGCTGCTCTTGGCATCGACAGCCCTCCACATGCTCGCACTGGTCGGTGACAACTACACACACTTCACCGCCTCGCACCTGCTCGTTCCCTTTGCGTCGCATTGGGAGCCCAGCTCGGTTGCCCTGGGTGTTGTTTCATTCTGGATGCTGAGCGCAGTGCAATTGACGTCGTGGATGATCAAGCGCCTTCCGAAGCGGGCGTGGCGAACAATCCACTTACTGAGTTATCTCGCTTTCGTCACGGTGACGTGGCATGCAATCGCAGCCGGGACCGATGCGTCATCGCGCTGGTACGGCGCGCTCACCATTGCAGTAATTGCCCTCGCGTCTGCCTTTGGCGCCGCTCGGCTCCTCACAATTCGTACGCCCACGTCACGTGCTCCGTTGAGTGGAGCAAACAAGTTCGAATCGTCGACGCCGTCCGCGGCGTCGGAAGGGAAAAGAAACATCCATGTACGCACTTGACACCATCGGCGGAGTGCCCGCGCATCCGCTTCTCGTTCACATCCCAGTGGTCCTCGTGCCGCTCGGCCTGATTCTCGCAATTGCGGCCATCTGGCCAAGAATCCGCAAACCGATGCTTGTCGTGGCGGCGTGCGCGGCCGCGGTTGGCGGAATCGGCGTCCTACTTGCAGCCGGTGCAGGTGAGAGTCTCGAGTCGGCGGTCAGGTCACCCTCCGACACTCCGGCCGAAAAACAATTGCTCCGCGACCACACCGAAAAGGGTGACGCGGCGCAGGCACCTGCCGTGGCATTCGGCATCATCGCCGTCGGTACCGCCGCGGAGGAGATTTGGCGTCGGCGTCGGAACGGAGAGTCAAAGCTCCCCCGTTGGGTACCCGTCCTCTTGCTGGGCACCACGGTCGCGACTGGAGCCGTTGCGACGAAGTTCGTCTACGACGCCGGACACACGGGCGCAAAGTCTGTTTGGAGCGGTACGAGCGCGAAGACCGAGGGCGGCGAGCGCGACGGAGGCGACGACTAACCTGCCCCGCGTGGGGGAACTGAACTTTTCGCGCATCTTGAAACGCGGTCTGATGTTCGCCGACGAGCGGGCACTCATCGACCTCGCAAGTGGCTACGACGCCACGTATCGCCAGCACATCGACCGTGTGACCCAACTGATCGGAGCGCTGCGCACCCTCGGTGTTCAGCCTGCCGATCGTGTGGGTGTACTCGCCGGCTCGTGCCACGAGTACATCGAACTGTGGCATGCGTGTCTGTGCGGCACGGCAATCATCAACCCGCTGAACAGCCGCCTGGCGGCCGACGAGTTCGTCTACATACTGAACGATTCGGGTACGACGGTGTTGTTCGTCGATGCAACGTTCGCATCGCTGATTGCCGAGATCCGGCCGCGACTTGACCACCTGCGCACGGTGGTTCTCATTGGCAACGCCGATGCACCTCACGACCTGCGTTACGACGATCTGGTCGACGCCCAACCCGTGAGTTCTCTTCCGGCCGAGCCCGACGACGACCAGCCCGCGGTCTTGATGTACACCGGCGGCACCACCGGGCTGCCGAAGGGCGTGATACTTCCGCAAAAGGCGATCGTGCTCATCACCTACCGCAGCCAGATGGGCATGCTCATCGAACCGGGCTGGCGGTACCTGGCCTTCATGCCCCTGTTCCACGTCGGCAGCATCATGACCTGGGCGCTCCTCATCCCCACAGGTGGCTCGGTCTACCTGCTGCCCGGCTTCGAGCCGAAGGCCGTGATGAATGCGGTGCGCGACCACCGCATCACCGCGATCGCCGGTGTTCCGACGATGTTCGGCCTCATCGTGCACCATCCCGATTTCGAACCGTCGATGTTCGAATCGCTCACATTGATGGGGTACGGCGCGGCACCAATGCCCGACGCGTTACTCGCCCGCTACATGTCGCTGTACCCGAATCTCAATTTCTTCCAGGCATACGGCATGACGGAGTTCGCTGCAACGGTGTGCGCACTCACGCCCTACGACCACCGCGTCGGCGGCAACATCTTGAAGTCGGTCGGTCGCCCATGCATCGGCGTCGAAGTTGAGATCCGCGACCCCGAGACCACCGAGCCGCTGCCGGTTGGCGAGGTCGGGGAACTGTGGATCCGTTGCGACTCGGCGATGCTTGGGTATTGGAACAAGCCCGACGCCACCTCCCACGCGCTGGTCGACGGTTGGTACCGCTCGGGCGATGCGGGTCGGATGAACGAACAGGGATACGTCTTTCTCGCCGACCGTGTGAAGGACATGATCGTCTCGGGTGGCGAGAACGTTTATTCGCTCGAAGTCGAAAACGCAATTGCGACGTTCCCTGGCGTCACGCAGGTCGCCGTCGTTGGCAGGCCCCACGAGATCTGGGGTGAAGCGGTACATGCGTTCGTTGTGTGCGCCCCGGGTGCGGCAACCGAGGCCGACCTCGATGTGCACGCCCGAAAAACGATCGCCGGGTACAAGGTGCCGAAGTCGTGGACGATTCAAAGCGAACCACTTCCATTGTCGGGTGCGGGCAAGATTCTGAAGCGTGAGCTTCGCGAGCGTTTGGTGGCTGCGGCGCAGTAGCGTCGCGCCATGACCTTCAAGAAACTCGAGCCTGCCATCCGCGAACTTGCCCAAGGGAAGAACTTCGGGACATTGTCGTTCATGTTGCCGAGTGGCCGAATCGCCAGCCACGTGATGTGGGTTGATGCCGATGAAGACCACATCCTCATCAACACCGATCTCGGTCGCATCAAGTACGACTCCATCAAGGCGAACCCGATAGTGACCGTCGCGATGTGGCAAGCCGACAACCCCTATGCGTATGCCGAGGTCCGGGGGCGATTCGTCGCCGAGGTGGCGGGCAAGGAAGCGCACGATCACATCGATGCCTGCTCGATGCGATACACGGGTGGCCCCTACGCGATGCCCATTCAGAAGGGCCGCGTGATTCTGAAGATCGCGGTCGAATCGCAGCGATCCCAGAACCTCTGACACGGGGAGACGACTTCAGAAACCTGTATTTGATTTCAGGTTTTCAATGTCATAAATTACACCTTCGTGTCGATCTCTGAACTTGTCAGCCTGAACCTCGGGTCGCCCGCGGTTCTCGCTTTTGCCCTCGGCCTCGTCGCCACGCTGTTCCGCAGCGACCTCCGGTTCCCCGAAGCGGTGACGTCGTTGCTCTCGACCTATCTGCTTTTTGCAATCGGCCTGAAGGGCGGAATCGAGCTGCGCGACGCTGCTCTCGGCGACATTGCCGCGCCAACCGTCGTCACCCTCGCCATAGGGCTGACGGTTCCCTTCGTCGCGTACCAGGTGGCGCGCCGTTTCGTCGGACTCAACGTCGCCGACGCGGCGTCGATCGCCGCCCACTATGGCTCGGTCTCGGCGGTCACTTTTTCCGCGGCGGAAACATTCACCCGCGCCGCAGGCACTCTTGATGAGGGTTACCTGCCCGCACTCGTCGCACTGCTCGAGATTCCCGGAATCATTGTCGCAATGGTCATCGCCAGTCGGGCGCTGGGTGGGCGCGATTTGAAGTCGGCCGTCCATGAGGTCGTCACCGGGAAAAGCATCGTCTTGTTGGTCGGGGGACTCGTCATCGGGTGTTTCGCCAATCAGAAGGGCATCGAAAAGGTCGAGCCGCTCTTCCGCGATCTCTTCGCGGGGGTGCTCGTTCTCTTCCTGCTCGACCTCGGCACCCTTGCTGCCCAGCGCCTGCGGACCCTGAAGGCCGTCGGACCGAAACTGCTCGTCTTTGCGATCGGCATGCCCCTCATTTTCGGCACCGTCGGCGTTCTCGGCGGCACCCTCGCCGGTTTGTCGGTGGGCGGCGCCGCAGTACTCGGCGCCATGGCGGCGAGCGCCAGCTACATCGCAGCGCCGGCAGCCGTGCGGGTGGGTCTGCCCGAGGCCGACGTGGGTTTGTCGCTCGGTGCAGCGCTCGGCATGACGTTCCCGTTCAACTTGGCGATCGGTATTCCGCTCTTCCACGAAATCGCACAAGCCATCGGCTGACAGACGAAACGGTCATTGGCGGTCGTTGCGACGACGAGCAGTAGGCCAGGTAGGGATCGAACCTATGCTCGGGGGGTGGGGCTCGAACCCACGACCGACGGATTAACAGTCCGTTGCTCTGCCAACTGAGCTACCCCCGAAGGGCATCGCGCAGGCTAGCAGCGGGGTCGGGAAATCAATCGTCCAGAAACGCCCGGAGTCGCGCCGAGTTGTGCGGATGGCGCAAGCGGGCAAGCGTCTTTTGTTCGATCTGGCGAATGCGCTCACGGGTCACGCCGAACTCTGCTGCAACCTCGTCGAGCGTGCGCGACCGGCCGTCGGCGATGCCGAATCGCATGGCAAGAATCTCGCGGTCACGTTCCGGAAGCATGCCGAGCTCGGACTTCACGGCGTCGATGAGGGCGTTGCGTTCGGCAATACCGATCGGCGACTCGGCATTCGCATCGGGGATGATGTCGCCGTAGGCGCCACCCTCACCGTCGTCGCCGAGCGGCGTATCCAAGCTGATGGTTGGAATGGCGTACTGCATCAATTCGAGAACTTTCTCGACGGGCAGGTCGCACCGCTGTGCCACTTCCTCGGGCCCCGGATCACCCTTGAGCTCCGACGTCAGCTCTCGCTCGGCGCGCTGCACGCGGTTCACGAGCTCCATCATGTGCGTCGGGATACGTATGTTGCGTCCCTGGTCGGCCATCGCCCGCGTCATTGCCTGGCGAATCCACCACGTTGCGTAGGTCGAGAATTTGAAGCCCTTCTCGAAGTCGTACTTGTCGGCTGCTCGCATGAGGCCGATGTTTCCCTCTTGGATGAGATCGGGAAGCTGAAGCTCCTTGCCGTCGTAACGACGCGCGATTGATACGACAAGTCGCAGGTTCGCCCGGACCATCTCGTCTTTCGCTTCGGCACCGGCCCTCATCGCCCGCTTCAACGTTTGCTTGTCGGCGACACCAACGTTGCCTGCCTCGAGTTGTCTCGCCGCGACCTGTCCATCCTTG
Source organism: Actinomycetota bacterium (assembly GCA_009919275.1). Classification (GTDB taxonomy): domain Bacteria; phylum Actinomycetota; class Acidimicrobiia; order Acidimicrobiales; family Ilumatobacteraceae; genus F1-20-MAGs119. The sequence continues at coordinate 20,092 of RGCG01000009.1, read as the reverse complement.
ATGAGCTTGCCGAGGCGGCGCTCATCTTCGGCGGTCAGCAGTTCGTGCTGACCGATTTCGTTCAGGTACTGCCGCATGGCGTCAGAACCACGTTCTGCTACGGCCATGCCCACTCCCCCATGCCCCAAGACTAGAACGAAACGCGGGCGTCAAATGACACGACTCGTCACGCGTCGTCGACGACCGCCGATGACTGCAACCACCCCAGCAGAAATGCCGCTGCCGAATCACCTTCGGGTGATTCGAGTTTCTCGAGATGCAGGCGAGCATCGCGGTCGGCTCGCAACACGTTCGGGTCGGTGACACCACGTCGAGCGGCGAGTTCTCGACGCACCGCGGCGGAGATCAGGTTGAACGCTTCGGCACGCCCGTTTGCCTCGATATCGACGACGACGGCACGTTCGAGGACCTCGCGCGCCTCGGGGTCGGCAGCCTCGATGGCGGCCTCGACCGCACCCGACGAGTCGGCCACGGCAACGAAGGCCCGGCGCATCACGTCGGTCGGAAAGAGTTCCTCGACCAGCCATGGGGCGATCGAATCCCAGCTCTGCAACAACATCGCAATCGCGGCAAATTCGGCGTTCTCGCGCGCCGATGGTGCGGCTGGCGCCGCGACATCAATCCGAGGGTTGCGTTCACGTCGCTCGACGCGCGGCACCACGTCGCCGACGGGAAGGCCCGTGTGGGTCGCAATCTGACCGGCGTAGATCTTGCGCACGTTCACATTCGGGTGTTCATTGATGACCGCGATCGCCCGCTCGGCGGTGCGTGCGCGCTCTTCGGGCGTGCGGGCGGGGTTCACATCGAGCACGCGCTGCAGGCGGAAGCCGAGGAACGGCTGGGCTCCGTCGACCGCCGCACGCAGGGCCTCGGGGTCGGACTGGGCCAATTCACCCGGGTCCTTTCCTTTCGGGAACTGCGCGACGCTGACACTCACCTCGTACTTTGCCTCCCATTCATAGAACCGCTCCGCTGCACCCTGCCCCGCCGCGTCTGCATCGAATGCGAGGACCACCTTGTTCGCGAACCGTTTGAGGATCCGCACGTGTTCCTCGGTGAGCGCGGTTCCGCACGTCGCAACCGCGCGGGGAACTCCGGCACGATGGAATCCGATGACATCGGTGTACCCCTCGCAGATGATCACCTGGTCGGCCCGCACGATGTCTGCCTTGGCCCAGTTCAAGCCGTAGAGCGTCCGCGATTTCGAATAGATGGGCGTCTCGGGAGAGTTCTTGTACTTTGCCGGATCTGTGCTGCCGGGCAGGATGCGGCCTCCGAAGGCAAGCACGTCGCCGGTGTCGGAAACGATCGGAAACAGAATGCGGGCGCGGAACGCATCTTGCATCCGATCACGTTTGTTCATGAAGGCAAGACCGCAGTCGCGCAAGACGTCGTGAGTGACCCCGTGCTCCTTTGCAAGCGCGATCGACAGGGCATCCCAGTCGTCGGGTGCCCATCCGAGTCGGAATTGCCGTGCGACGTCGCCGGCGAGACCGCGACTACGCAGGTAGTCGCGCGCGGCGCGCGCATCGGGCGCGTTCAACAGTCGATCGTGGTACCAATCGGCGGCAACCTTCATCGCCTCGACAAGTTTCTTTCGGCGTTGACGGTCCTTGGATTCCGTCCCCGACGTGTAGGTCAGCTGGTAGCCGTACTTCCCCGCCAGGGATTCCACCGCGCCGACGAAATCGACGTGCTCGATGTCCTGGACGAACCGAAAGATGTCGCCGGATGCCCCGCATCCAAAACACCGGTAGCGGGCCGTTTCCTCGCGCACGTTGAACGAACCCGACTTCTCGGCGTGGAACGGACACAGGCCGACCCAATTGCGACCCACTCGACGCAGGGCGACGTAACCCTGAACGACTTCCACGATGGAAATTCGTTGGCGCAGCGCCTCGATGTCATCGGCCGCAATCGCCATGCGCGCAGTGTAGATCCGCTCCCAACTTCACGGGTTCTCGGTGTGAAATGTTGCAAAAAGCGGGTCGAATCACACCGAGAATCCTCAGTGGGTGGATTCGTCGGGCCACTGCGGTGCGGGATGAGCGTGAATACGCGTATGGCGCAGCGACCACATGATCGCCACGAAGAGAATGACCGCGATCACGGCGAGCGACACGAATGTCGGCAGGTGCCACCACGGCGAGATCGACATTTTCACACCGACGAAGACGAGGATCGCTGCGATCCCCTGCTCGAGGTACTCGAAACGGTGCCGAATATCGGCGAGAACGAAGTAGAGCGCACGCAGCCCCAGAATCGCGAAGGCGTTCGATGAGAATGCGATGAATTGTTCGCGACTGATGGCGAGCACCGCAGGCACCGAGTCGACCGCAAACAAGAGGTCGGTGAGCTCGATGAGCACGAGCACTGCGAGAAGCGGAGTGGCGACCCGACGACCAAGGTGCCGCGTGATCAGTTTCTGACCGTCGAGCTGGTCAACGCTCGGGATGAATCGGTGGAACACCTTCATCGGCTTGCTCTCGGCGGGGTCGAATTCGTCGTCGCCCCTGAAGAGTTTTGCCCCGGTCCACAACAGGAACGCCCCGAAGAGAACCATCGTGAACTCGAAGCGTTCGATCACCGCGACGCCGGCGAGGATGAACCCGAGCCGCATGGCCAGCGCACCGAAAATGCCCCAGAAGAGCACCCTGTGTTGGTATTGCTCGGGGACGCGGTAGTGCGTGAGGATGACCGACCACACGAACACGTTGTCGATGCTGAGGCTCTTTTCGATGAGATACGCGCTGAGGTACTCACCCGTTGCCTCGCCGCCAAACTGCGCCAGAACGAAGAACGAGAACCCGATACCGACCGAGATCCACACGATCGACTCAATGAGGGCACGACGCGTCGTGATGACGTGTGACTTGCGGTGAACGACCAGTAGGTCGATCAACAACAGTGCAGCAATGAGAGCACTGAGAAAAACCCAGACCCCCACCCCGACGTCGATCGAAACGAAGGAACCCGACTCCGAGGTGGCGATCATTCGAGCGGAGCGATCCGGCTACTTCGTGTCGCCCGAGAGACCGCCGAGAACCGCTTGCGCGGCCGACAGTCGTGCGATCGGGACGCGGAACGGTGAGCAGCTGACGTAGTTGAGTCCGGCCGCATAGAACAGACCGATTGACTCGGGGTCACCACCGTGTTCACCACAGACGCCCAGCTTCAGGTCGCGCTTCACCTTGCGACCGCGCTGCGCGGCCAACTGCACGAGCTCGCCCACACCGGTCTGGTCGATGGTCTCGAACGGGTTGCGCTTCAATAGCCCGGCCTCGAGATATGCCGGCATCATGCGGCTTTCGACGTCGTCGCGACTGAAACCGAACGTGAGCTGCGTGAGGTCGTTGGTTCCGAAACTGAAGAAGTCGGACACCTCGGCCAGTTCATCGGCACGAACCGCGGCGCGCGGCGTCTCGATCATGGTGCCAATGGTGACCTTTGGACGCGACACCTTCTTGCCCTTGGCCTTCGGCGCAGGTTTGGTGGCGTTTTCACGCAGTACTTCCTCGACCCACGAACGCGCGAGAGCAAGTTCCTCGCGTGTGACGGTGAGCGGGATCATGACTTCGGCGACGGGCTTGTACCCCTCGGCCGCAACCTGATCGGCGGCCTCGAGGAGGGCGCGCACCTGCATGGCGTACAGACCGGGCTTGATGACGCCCAGACGTACACCTCGGGTGCCGATCATCGGGTTGAACTCCGACCAGCTTTCGGCGGCGGCGAGCAACTTCTCTTCAACGTGACTGAGACCTTCGGTTGCCTTCTTGATCTCGAGCTCTTGGACGCGCGGCAAGAACTCGTGCAACGGTGGATCGAGGAGACGGACCGTGACGGGCAAGTCCGACATTTCGCGGAAGATGGCCGCGAAGTCTTCCTTTTGCACCTTGCGCAGTTCTTCGAGCGCGGCAGCCTCGGCCTCGGGCGTGTCGGCGAGGATCATGCGACGCACGACGGGCAGACGATCGGGTGCAAGGAACATGTGCTCGGTGCGGCACAAACCGATTCCTTCGGCACCGAGTTCGCGCGCGTTCTTCGCGTCTTCGCCGGTGTCGGCGTTGGCGCGAACCGCGAGCTTGCCCTTGCGGATCTGGTCGGCCCACTTCAAGATGATGTCGAATTCCTTCGGGGGCTTTGCCGCCTCGAGCTTCAGCTCACCAACGACTACTTCGCCGGTTCCGCCGTCGATCGAGATGACGTCGCCTTCTTTCACAACGACGCCACCGACCGAGAACGACTTGCCCTCGATACGCACTGCTTCGGCACCGACCACGGCCGGGGTTCCCCATCCACGGGCCACGACGGCAGCGTGGCTCACGAGCCCACCGCGCGCGGTGAGGATGCCCTTCGACACCATCATTCCGTGCACGTCTTCGGGGCTGGTTTCGTTGCGAACAAGGATGACGTCTTCACCGGCATCGGCGGCATCAGCCGCGTCGTCTGCAGTGAAATACACCTTGCCGACCGCCGCACCCGGCGATGCGGCAAGACCCTTGGTCAGCACAACGCCCTTGTTTGCAAACTGCGGGTGGAGCACCTGGTCGAGGTGATCGGCGGTGACGCGCATCACCGCTTCTTTTTGCGAGATCTTCCAGGTCTTCTTGCCCTTGCCATTCGACTTGGTCATGTCGACGGCCATCTTCAATGCGGCCGCGCCGGTGCGCTTGCCGACACGAGTCTGGAGCATCCACAACTTGCCCTGTTCGATGGTGAATTCGGTGTCGCACATGTCTTTGTAGTGGCGCTCGAGACGGTCGAAGATGACCAACAGCTCGGCGTGCACCTTCGGGAAATGCTTCTTCAGCGCGTCGAGATCTTCGGTGTTGCGGATACCCGCAACGACGTCTTCACCCTGGGCGTTGACGAGAAAGTCGCCGTAGGGCTTGTTGTCACCCGTTGCAGCGTTGCGCGTGAAGCCGACACCGGTGCCCGAGTTGTTGTCGCGGTTTCCGAACACCATGGCCTGCACGTTGACGGCCGTGCCGAGGTCGTGGCTGATTTTCTCGCGCACGCGGTAGGCGATGGCGCGCGGACCGTTCCACGACCGGAACACCGCCTCGATGGCTCCGCGGAGCTGCTTCGTGGGGTCTTGGGGAAAGGGCTTGCCCGTGTGCACCTGGACGATCTTCTTGTATGTCTCGCAGAGCGTCTTCAGTGCCGGTGCCGGAATGTCGGCGTCGGATGCGGCGCCCGCAGCCTGACGTGCCTTGGTGAGTTCGTGTTCGAACTCTTCACCTTCGAGACCAAGGACGATGCGCCCGTACATCGAGATGAAGCGGCGGTAGCTGTCGTAGGCGAAGCGCTCATCGCTGTTCTTGGCAAGACCGACGACGGTCTTGTCGTTCAGACCCAGGTTGAGAACCGTGTCCATCATTCCCGGCATCGAGAACTTGGCGCCCGAGCGCACAGACACCAACAACGGGTCGGCGGCGTCGCCCAACTTGCGACCCATCTTCTTTTCGAGAGCCGTCACGTTCTTTGCGACCTCGGCATCGAGAACCTTTGGCCATCCGCCTTTCATGTAGGCGCGGCAGGCGTCGGTGGTGACGGTGAAACCGTGCGGCACCGGCAGCTTGAGGACACTCATCATCTCGGCAAGGTTGGCTCCCTTGCCTCCGAGGAGGTCCTTCATTTCCTTGGGGGCTCGGCGATGTTTGTGGTCGAAGGCGTAGACAAAAGGCACGGGGCAGAAGTCTACGGCGCGACCCGCCGTAGCCTTCAATGCAGTGGGCGTTTTCCGACTGTTCGGCTTCCGCGTGGAAATCCGACCCGGTTTCCTCCTGTTCCTCGTACTCGTCGTTCTGCTCTACGGAGGATCGCAGGGACTCTGGGCGGCGGGTTCGATCGCGGTCTTCACGCTGATTCACGAACTCGGCCACGCCACTGCGGCTCGGGCCACCGGTTCGCACGCGGAGATTTCTCTCGACTTTCTCGCGGGCTACGCCTCGTACGTACCGCGTCGGCCACTCACGAGATGGGAACGCGCCGGCATCGCCGTTGCAGGCGCGACAGCGCAGTTCACCAGCGCGGTCGTCGTCCTGTTGCTTCTCGGCGCCAACCCGTTTTCTCGCGCTGACATCGCCGCGAACGATGCAACCATCAGCATTTGGTGGGCCGGGATCGCACTTGCGGTCGTCAACCTGATTCCAATCCTTCCCCTCGACGGCGGGTCGATACTCGGGATCTTCGTCGAATGGCTCTCGCCAACCCGCGGACGATCGGCCATGTTGTGGTTCAGCGTCGCCGTGTCATCGATCGGCGTCGCCTGTGCAATCGTCATGCCCGTCCTGCAAGGCTTCCTACCGTTCGCGGCCGTGCTTCTCGTTCTTCAGGTACAGATGCTGCGCGCCGAACGCAGTCTCGAGGGGATGCGGGCGCGCCTCACACCACTCGCTTTCATCGCCGCTCTACAGGATGCCGGGGCGCACGAGGCCGCCGCCGGCGAAGCAGCCAAGCTCTTCCGTACGAGACCGTCGGCGGAACTCGCCGCACGCGTGTCGATTTCGCTCAGCGCAAGCGGCGACCACGACGGCGCCCAGGCATGGATGCGTCTTGCGGAACAGATGACGCTGGTTCGCCGCGACTGACGCAACCGTCAGGCGGGCCCCAACGGTTCGCCAAGTTCGGCGGCGTCGCGCTTTGCGCGCACGATCGCCTTGCCGCCGCCCACCGACGTGACAACGGCACCATCGACGATGCTGTCTCCGACCGAGTAGCCGGCGTCGACGACGAGACGCAGCGTGTGCGGCGCCGTCACCGCGCGCGAGTCCATGCGCTCGACGAGTTCTTGACCCGGATAACAACCCTTCGTGAAGCTGACGGCGACGCGCACGAGCGCCGTCTCGGCGGGAATGCAACCCGCCGCGAAGTCGGTTCCTGCAAGTGGCCAGCCGGCAGCGACTCGCAAGGCGTCGAACTCGGCCGCCGAACACAGCGCCAAACCCGGCACCTCGGCAACGGCGGCGCCCACGAGGTCGACCGAATTGTCACCACCCCACCACGCGTCGACGATGAGACCCTCGGAGGGAACACGACCGAGAGACTCGGCCGTTGAGCGGGCATCGATGCCGCGCAGGGCAATGCACTGCCAATCGAGTGACTGGATGTCGGCCTTGACTCGGATCTTGAACCTGTTGAGACGCGCAACCACCGCATCGCCAAAGCCCGGTTCGGTGTCGAGCACGAACACGGTGTCCTCGAACCGCGTCACACGAACGACCGCCACGAGCTTTCCGGTTGGGTCGAGCAGCAACGACCAACGCGACGAGCGAACGGACTGACCGGCGATTTGATTGCTCAACTGCGACTGCAGGTACGACTCGGCGTCGTCACCCTGCACGCACACGAACTCTCGCGGCACCCGAAACTGCACCGGTGACATTCAGACCTCGGTTCCCGCCGCACGACGGCGAGCGGTCATGCGGCGAGCCGCGGGAATGGCTGCCAGAAGAGCCGCCGCCTTGTTGTGGCATTCCAGGTTCTCGTCGTTCGGATCGCTGTCTGCCACGATTCCCGCGCCGGCTTGCAGGCTGGCGATCCAGCCACCGTTTCCGTCGGGACGCACGAACATCGTGCGAATGGCAATGGCGACGTCGAGGTTTCCGCTGAAGTCGATGTATCCCACGACTCCCGCGTACGGCCCGCGCTTCACCGGCTCGAGCGCATCGATGATTTCCATCGCCCGCACCTTCGGTGCACCGCTCACGGTTCCCGCGGGCATGGTGGCTCGCAGCAAGTCGACAGGTGTCAAACCGGCGCGAAGTTGGCCCGAGACCTGCGAAGTGAGGTGCATGACGTGGCTGTAGCGCTCGAGAGTCATCAACTCATCGACCTTCACCGATCCGAACTCGGCCACACGACCAACGTCGTTGCGCGCAAGGTCGACCAACATCACATGTTCGGCGACTTCCTTGGGGTTCTCGCGCAGTTCACCAGCGAGACGACGGTCGTGTTCATCGTCGCGTCCGCGTCGGCGCGTGCCGGCGATGGGTCGACTGGTGATTCGACCGTGAGACAACTGGACAAGGGGTTCGGGCGAACTTCCGACGATGCACAGCTCGGGTTCTCGGACGAAGTACATGTAGGGACTGGGGTTGACCTGCCGCAGCACCCTGTAGACGTCGTACGGCTCGGCATCGAGTGCTACGTCGAAGCGCTGCGAGAGCACCACCTGAAAGATGTCGCCGGCGCGCACGTGCTCTTTGGCGACCTCGACGGCACGCTGATACGCACCGTTCGGCAACGAAGATTGAACGTTTGGCACATCTTCACCGGGCACCGGAGGTTCGACGGGGCTGTAAGGAAGCGGCCGCGCGAGTCGATCGATCGTTTCTTCGATGCGCGACGTTGCCGCGGCGTAGGCAGCATCGATGTCGGCGCCCACCGTCGACACGCTCTCGAGCACGTAGAGACGCTGGCGCCAGTGGTCGAAGGCGACCAATGAACCGATCACGTTGACGACGGCGTCGGGCAGCTTGCGCGCATCGGGCGGCGCGTCGGGGAGATTCTCGACCTCGCGAACGACGTCGTAGCCCACGTAACCCACGAGTCCGCTCTGGAGCGGAGGCAAGTCGGGAAACAGTGGCGCCTCGTAAATGCGGAGCAACGCCTCCATCGCGGCGAGAATGCCGCGATCGGTCGGCACGCCATCGGGCAGCGAACCGCTGACTTCCACTCGACCGTCGCGCAGGACGAGGCGCGCCGATGGGTTACGTCCAACGAACGAAAACCGACTCCAACGTTCACCGTGTTCGACAGATTCGAAGAGGAACCCGTTGTCGTCGCCCACGACTTTGGCGAACACCGAGACCGGCGTCTCGAGATCGGCCAGCACCTCGGCCCACACGGGAACAATCGGGTGCTTGGCGGCGAGTGCGCGAAACTCGTCGAGCGTGGGGCGCATCAGCCGAACTTTCGGTAAAAGCAACTCACTTCACCGGTGTGGCAGGCACCGCGGCCTTCCTGTTCGACGAGAAACAGCAACGTGTCGCCGTCGCAGTCGTAATACGCCTCGCGCACGAACTGTCGGTCGCCACTGGTGTCACCCTTTCGCCACACCTCTTTCCTGCTGCGACTCCAGTAGACCATGCGGCCTTCGGCGAGGCTCATGCGCAGGGTTTCGGCGTTCATCCAGGCCATCATCAGCACTTGCTTGGTCGCCACATCCTGGGCGACGACGGGTACGAGGCCGTCGGAATTGAACTTCACCGTCGCCAACTGCTCGTCGACGAGCGCCACCGGCGTGAGGGCAGGCTGCGACTCGCTCACAGATAAAGCCCCGTGCTGCCCTCGATACGCGAGGCCGCAACCGCGTGCAGGTCGCGCTCGCGCAACATGATGAAATCGGCCCCACCGACTTCGACCTCGTAACGGTCGTCGGGGCTGAACAACACGTTGTCGCCCACCTCGGCCGCGCGCACGTTTTGGCCGAGAGCCACCACCTCGGCCCACACGAGACGTTTCGAAATCTGCGCCGTGGCCGGGATGAGAATGCCACCCGAGGACCGGCGTTCACCCTCGTTCTGGGGAATTCTCACGAGGAGCCGATCGTTCAGCATCTTGATCGGAAGCTTTTCGCGGGCGTCACTCACGGCTGGCACGGTATCCGCACCGAACCTCGGATAAAAACCCCTTTTCGAGCGCCCACTAGCGTTCATACATGGCACAACACCAAACGACCGACCCGGCTGTCCGCGAACTCCTCGACCACCAAGAGATCCGCAACGTGATCTCGCGCTACTGCTGGGCGCTCGACAAGAACGACCGCGAACTCTTCTCAAAAGTCTTCGCACCCGATGCGACGGCACACCTCGGCAGTCCCCTCCTCGAGGGCATCGACGCCATCTGGGCACGCATCCGCAATGCGCTCGGCCACCTCGACGCGAGCCAGCACATCACCGGCTCACAAGAGATCAACGTCGATGGCGACACCGCCACCAGCCGCGCTTACCTCTTCGCCCAACACATCCGCAAGGCCGCAAAGAACGGGCCGCACTACGTGGTTGCGGGTGAGTACCTCGACAACCTTGTGCGCACGCCCGACGGATGGCGTATCAAGTACCGCATCCTGAACGTCCTGTGGACCGAAGGCAACAGAGAAGTCGCCACCGGCGACAAGTGAGGAAAGTCACCGCCCGCGAGCCGCAGCTACGCCGGGCGCACACGCACTCCGGAAGCCGACATCGCCGCCTTGGCCTGTCCGATGGTGTGTTCGCCGAAGTGGAAAATCGACGCGGCAAGCACGCCACTTGCCCCGCCGCGCGTGACGCCGTCGACGAGATGCTGCAAGGTGCCGACACCACCGCTGGCGATGACCGGAACGTTGACCGCGTCGCACACCGCGCGAGTGAGTTCGATGTCGAAACCCTCGCGGGTCCCGTCGCGGTCCATTGAGGTGAGCAGAATCTCCCCCGCACCCCGCGACACCGCTTGCCCCACCCACTCGATCGCATTGATTCCGGTTGGAGTGCGTCCACCGTGGAGAAAGACCTCCCACCCCGCCGCATCGGTGCGACGCTTGGCGTCGACCGCGCACACGCAACACTGCACACCGAACTCGGCCGCAATCTCGTCGATCAACTCGGGTCTCTGCACGGCCGAAGTGTTGACGCTTACTTTGTCGGCGCCGGCGCGCAACATCGAGCGAGCATCTTCGAGCGTGCGAATACCCCCTCCGACCGTGAAGGGGATGAACACTTCGGCCGCGACGCGTTCGACCATGTCGATGGTGGTTCGACGATTGTCGGATGAAGCAGTGATGTCGAGGAACACCAATTCGTCGGCGCCTTCGGCATCGTAACGAGCCGCAAGCTCGACCGGGTCGCCCGCGTCGCGCAAGCCGACGAAGTTGATGCCCTTCACGACGCGCCCATCGGTGACGTCGAGGCACGGAATGACACGGGCCACGTTCATCGGCGTGCCCCGACTGCGCGCAGGGCGTCGACCAGGGTGAAACGTCCCTCGTAGATTGCCTTGCCGGTGATCACACCCGCGATGTTCGGAATCGCGGCGAGGGCGACGATGTCGTCGACCGTACCCACACCACCACTTGCGATGACGGGCATCGGGGCGTTGAGCGCCGCGGCCGACAATCCGTCGATGTCGGGCCCCGTCAGCATTCCGTCGCGTGAGATATCGGTGATCACCGCGCACGCCGCGGTGGGATACATGCCGAGCGCATCGGTGAGACCAACCCCGGATGACTGCGTCCAACCCTCGGTTGCCAGAATTCCGGCGCGGTGGTCGAGACCCACGGCGACAGCGACCCCGACCATCGTGGTCACCTGGGCGACGAGAGCTGGATCGCGCACGGCGGCAGACCCCATGACGACCCGCGACACGCCCGCCTCGGCGAGCGCCGATGCATCGTTGACACCCCTGACGCCGCCGCCGACCTGCAGGCGCGCGCGACCCGTGAGCGCGGCAGCGACGCGTGCGATGACCGGTCGGTTCACCGCAGCGTCACCTTTGGCTGCGTCCAGGTCGACCATGTGGACCCACGTCGCACCCGCTGCAACGAACGATTCGGCAACCGACAGGGGGTCGTCGCCGTACACGGTTTCGTCGGCGTAGTCGCCTTGGCGCAGTCGCACCACGTTGCCGCCCCGCAGGTCGATGGCGGGATACACGACGAATTCGTTCATGGGCGACCCCCGCACGTCGAAACGAAGTTTCCAAGCATCGCCAAACCATCGGCGGCCGACTTCTCGGGATGGAACTGCGTCGCCACCACGTTCTCACGGCGCACCACCGCGGTGAGTTCCGCGCCGTAGTCACAGGTCGCGATCACGACGGAAGAATCGTCGGGCTGTGCCGCGTACGAATGCACGAAGTACACCCACGGCACCGCGGGCAATCCGACAAACACGGGGTCGGCGACGCGCACGTGCAGTTCGTTCCACTGCATTTGCGGCTTGCGCACGGTGTCGGGAATCGACACAACACGTCCGGGAATGACACCGAGGCCCGTGTGCGTGGGATCTTCGTCGCTTGCGTCGAAAAGCATCTGCATCCCGACGCATATACCGAGAAACGGGCGCCCCGATGCGACGGCTGCGTGCACGACGGGCTCGAGGCCGGACTCACGCAACGCATCCATACATGCGCCGAATGCGCCGACGCCCGGCAGAACGACGCCATCGGCATCAGCGACAAGACCCGGGTCGCGCGTCAGTCGTGCGTCTGCGCCGGTGCGCACAAGAGCCTTTTGGGCAGAACTGAGGTTGCCGATTCCGTAGTCGAGCACCGCGACAAGCGGAGCCGTCATGCAAGCACACCCTTCGTGGAGGGAACCCCACCACCCTCGATGCGCACCGCATCGCGCAACGACCGCCCGAGACCCTTGAAAGCGGCCTCGACGATGTGGTGCACGTTTGTGCCGCGTACCAACGTGACGTGCAGGGTGATGTTCGCAGCAGTGGCGAACGATGAGATTGCATGCTCGGCGAGGTTGGGGTCGAAAGGTGGATTCCCGAGCGGCAAACACTCGGGAATCGGGACCTCCCAGTACACGAAGGGGCGTCCCGACAGGTCGAGAACGATGTCGATCACCGCTTCATCGAGCGGATAACGACCACTCGAAAAGCGTCGCACGCCGGCACGATCACCCGCCGCCTTGCGAAATGCCTCGCCGAGCGCGAGCGCAACGTCTTCGACGGTGTGGTGGGTATCGATGTGCAGGTCGCCCTTTGCGGCGAGCGTGAGGTCGAAGCCGCCGTGGCGGGCGACCTGGTCGAGCATGTGGTCGTAGAACGGGATGCCCGTCGATACCTCGGCCACACCAGTGCCGTCGAGGTTCAAGTCGACGGTGATGCTGGTTTCCTTGGTGGTGCGCTCCACCTTGGCTGTCCTGCTCATGCGAGCGCCCCTTTCATTTCAACACGGCTTTCATTGCAGCGATGAACGCCTCGTTCTCGTTGTCGGTTCCAACGGTGACACGCAGGCAGTTGTCGAGGCCCGCCCAGCTGCTGCAGTCGCGCACAAGGACTCCCCTGTCAAGGAGTCCTTGCCACACCGTCCGACCGGACAGTGTTTCCGGACGGAACAACACGAAGTTGGCGCCGCTCGGCCACGACGTCACGGGAAGCCGCGAAAATGCGGCAACGATCTTGTCGCGCCCGGCAACGATGTCGCGCACGCGCGACTCCATGTCACCCACGAACTTAAGCGCCAGCAAACCTGCACGCTGTTTGAACGCGTCGAGGTGGTACGGCAAGACCACGGCTTCCATGTCGGCCACCAGCCAACGCGGTCCGATGAGATACCCGAGTCGCGCGGCCGCCATGGACCACGTCTTCGAAAAGGTGCGCGTGACTACGAGCGGCGTCTCGTCATTCACAAGTTCGAGGGCCGACCAAGGCGAGAATTGTGCGTACGCCTCGTCGACCACCACGACGCCGGGCGCCACTGCGAGCATCGCCTCGACGTTTTCGCGCGGCTCGACGGTTCCCGTCGGATTGTTCGGCGAGCAGATGAATGACACGGCGGGCCGCGATGCGGCCACGACGCGTTCGATCTCGGCGCGGTCGAGGGTGAAGTCCGGATTGCGCTTGCCCTCGACCACCGTTGCACCGACCACTCGGGCAATCTGGGCGTGCATCTGGTACGTGGGAGAAAACATGGTGACGTTGCCACCCGCGCCTGCGTAGGCGAGGAGAATCGACTGCAGGACTTCGTTCGAACCGTTGGCGACGAACACCTGATCGGCCGAGACGCCGTGCAACGCGGCAATGCCCTCGCGCAGTTCCGATGCTGCTCGGTCGGGGTACCGATTCCATTCGATGTCACGCGCCGCGGCTGCCACCTCGGCGAGCCATTCCGACGGCGGCGCGAACGGCGCTTCGTTGGTGTTCAGCCGCACGGGGACGTCGACCTGCGGCGAGTGATAGCCCGACAGGGCACGAAGATCACTGCGCAGGGGGATTCGCGTCACGCAACAACGCTACCGAGGGCGGCTCAGGTGTTCTTGGCTATTTTGAGGGCTCGATCGACCGCTTTGCGGGCCGAGTCGACCGACCGTGCAACCTCGACGATTGCACGGTGGATGTCCTCTTGCTGGCGCACCCCTGGTCGATTCTCCAGGTCGACCGCGCGGTCACGCGTGCGGTTCAGTGCTTCGCCGAAGGCCTCGAGTTCGTTACGCAGGGCCATCAAGGTTTCGCCCCGCGGCGTGCCCGACGACTGATTCTTCTTCGATACGGCCATGACGGTCAGTCTCCCAGATCGCAAGCGTCAAGGATTGCCCGATGGGCAGATGTCGAGCAGGACACAGTCGCGGCACTTCGGTTTGCGCGCATCGCAAGTGCGTCGCCCGTGGAGGATGAGTCGCAAACTGAAACGTCCCCACTCTTGCGGGGGGAGGAACTTGTTCAGTTCCAGTTCGACCTTCACCGGATCTTCCTGCGTCGTCAGGCCGAGCCGTCGCGACAGACGACCCACGTGGGTGTCAACGGGAAGACCCGGTAGATCGAACGCGACGCTGCGCACCACGTTGCCCGTCTTTCGTCCGACTCCCGGCAACGTCACCAAGTCTTCAAGATCTCGCGGCACCTCGCCATCGAATCGATCAACGAGCGCCCGCGCCATGCCAATCAGGTTCTTTGCCTTCGAAGCGTAGAAGCCGGTCGACTTCACGAGTTGCTCGACGCGCGACACGTCGGCGTTCGCCAGGTCGTCGGGTGTCGGAAACTCGGCGAACAACGCCGGCGTCACCATGTTCACACGGGCATCGGTGCACTGTGCGGAAAGGATCGTCGCCGCGAGCAACTCGAACGGGTTGCGGTGGTCGAGTTCGCAGCGGGCCTCGGGAAACTCTCCGGCCAGTCGCTCGGCGACAACCTTCGCGCGCGATGCGGCTGTGCGCGGCTTTCCCATGTGCGGCGACACTACCCAGCACCGGCCGGATCGGCGGTACCCTGACAACGTGCTGCGCCTCGAGATCCGCCGGAACATCGACGCACGGGGTTTCGAAGTGGTGAACGGCCTGCTCGAGGCGGCCGAACGCGCCGACGGACAGCGCGCACTGTCCGACCATCTTTGGCTCGACCTTCGCCAAGGGGGTCGACGGGGTTTTGCCGCCATCATCGGCTGGGAAGACGACCACGACCACCCCGTTGCGTATGCGCAGGTGTCGCGCGGAAACGACAGTTGGGGTGTCGACCTGGTGGTGCACCCGCACCACCGCTACGACATGGCTGCCATCGGGCCGGCCATGCTCGACGCCGCGCTCGACGTCGTGCGCACCGAGGGTGGCGGACACGTTCACTGGTGGGTGTTCGAACCCTCCTCCATCTACTTCGAACTCGCCGAAAAGATCGGCCTGCACCCGGGTCGCGAGCTGTATCAAATGCGCCGACCGCTCCCCCTCGAGCCCGAGCTGGCCTCGCGCGCGGAAGCCGGCTTCACCCGCGGTTTCAACTTCGAACGCGATGCGGCTGCATGGCTCGACGTCAACAACCGGGCCTTCGCCCAGCACGCCGAGCAGGGCGACTGGGACATCGACACCCTCACGGCACGCACGCGCGAATCGTGGTTCAACCCCGATGGCTTCCGTATAGCCGAATCCGATGGCCGCATCGCGGGCTTTTGTTGGACGAAGATGCACCCCGACGCCGTCGGCGAGATTTACGTCATCGCCGCCGATCCCGACTTTGCCGGCAAAGGCATGGGTTCGAAGCTCACCATCTCGGGTCTCAATTGGTTGGCCGCGAACGGTGCCACAACGGGCATGCTCTACGTCGACACGCGCAACGATGCGGCGGTCAACATGTACCGCAAGCTCGGCTTCATTCCCGCCCACCGCGAGCGCGCGTTCGTGGGCGACATTCACTGACCCCATGGCAACCACGGGTCTCTACGACGCATCGCGCGACGACATCGCTGCGGCGATGCCCAACCAACCCGCCTACCGCGTGAAACAGGTGTGGGAAGCGCTGTACCAACAGTTCCGCCAACCGGCCGACATCACCAGCCTTCCTGCGACCTTGCGCGATGAATTGACGAGCGCACTTCCCGAGTCGCTCATCTGGAAGACCGAGAGCACCGACACAACCGGCGACACCGTGAAATTCCTCTGGCACCTGCGCGACGGTGAGCACCCGATCGAAACCGTTCTCATGTTGTATCCCGACCGCGCCACGGTGTGCGTGAGCACGCAGGCTGGTTGTGCGATGGCCTGCGGTTTCTGCGCCACCGGACAGGCCGGGTTCAACCGTCACCTCACCGCCGGCGAGATTGTCGAACAGGTCGTGAAGGCTGCTCGGCGCGCGCAGGGCATGGATCGTCGCGTGTCGAACATCGTCTTCATGGGAATGGGTGAGCCCCTTGCCAACGAGGCCGCCACCCGCGCCGCCGTCGAACGCATCCACGACGACATCGGCATCTCGGCGCGCCACCTCACGATCAGCACGGTTGGCATCATCCCCGGCATCAAACAACTCGCCGCATGGCCCCTTCCCGTGAACCTCGCGGTGTCGCTACACGCCGCGCGCGACGAACTTCGCAACGAACTTGTTCCCATCAACAAGCGCTACCCGATCGACGAACTCGTCGCCGCCTGCAACGACTACCTGACGGAACGGCGCCGTCGCGTCAGTTTTGAGTGGGCACTCATCGACCGCGTCAACGACACCCAACGAGACGCAAACGAACTGGCGCGATTGTGCAAACGCCTGCGACCGAGCGCGCACGTGAACTTGATTCCCCTCAACCCCACCCCTGGCTGGCCAACCCGCGGGTCATCACCGCAACGCGTTCGCGAGTTCGCCGACATCCTGGTGGGCTTCGGCGTGAACGCCACCGTCCGCCGCAACCGCGGCACCGATATCGATGCGGCGTGTGGCCAATTGGCCGCCGGGCAAACCATCACCCCCGTGCGCTTCGGACGCCACGACGACTAGCGCAGGTACTTCGGGTTCGCCACCCGCAATTTGTCGACGACCGACTCGAAGATGAACGCCTCGACGTCGTCGCGCACACCGCCGCGACCGTTGTCGAGCTCGCCCGACCGAATGCGCCGCGCCAACTCCGCATCGTCGGCGCACCCCAGCTCGTGCAGCCCCGCAAGATGACGTTGCTGCTGTGCGGGGCCGAATTCGATTTCGCGCTCGACCATGGCAAGAACGTTCGCGGCAACACGGGCATGGAACTGCATCGCTCCCGACACGTTCGGCATGACGTGATTTTCGAGCCACTCGCGTACGGCTTCGGTCAGTTGCGCTGCCGTGGGTGGATCATGGGGTGCGGTCACCGCGCACCTGCCGACAGTTCACGAATGGTCATGAGAGCGTCGTATTCGTTCTCGCACACCCGACGTCCAATGGCAGCGAGTTCATGACTGCGGACCACACCGTTGAGGTGGTATGCCGATTGCGAGATGCACATGAGTCCCCACTTCACCGTGCCGAGCAGCTCCCACCACCGCAGTTCGCGTTCCTCGATACGCACGCCCGACTCGGCTTCGTAGGCATTCAACAACTGCTCGTAGTCACCTACACCCGCAACGGGTTTGCTGCCACCGAAGCGCCAAGCCCGCACGCACATCCAACCCAAGTCCTCGGCCGGATTTCCCACGTGGGCGAGCTCCCAGTCGAGCACCGCCCGCAATCCGTCGTTGCCCACGATCACGTTTCCCAAGCGGAAGTCGCCGTGCACCAGACACCAGTCGCGGGGGGCGGGACGGTTCGCCTCGAGCCAGCGGAAGGCAATCTCGAAAGCCGGATGCGCCTGTCCGGACTCGTCCATCAGCTGGACGTACTTCGCCACTTGGTCTTCGCCCTCGAGGCCGTCGATTGATGCGTGGTCGATGCGATGGATCTGCGCCATCGCCCGACCAATTTGTGCGGCAAGTTGAGGTCGCGCCGAGCCGAAGGTGTCGTCACGCAAGATCTTGCGCGCAATCGTCTCGCCCTCGACCGCCCGAACCACCATGAAGGGTTCACCCAGCGGATTCGTTTCCATGCCACGCGAGCTCGTGACCACTTCCGCAACCGGAACTCCCGCTGCATACGCCGCCTCGAGAACGGCAACCTCGACGTGCATGTCTCGCGGCGTCCCCGGACGCTGGCGCTGCAAGATGAACGGTTCGCCACCAACGATGAAATGCCATGTCTCGCGCGATGCTCCGCCCGTCAGTCGCGTGAGCGACGAGACTCCCCCGGCGACACCCGCCCCGTGCAGGACGTCACTCAGGGTTTCGCGCAACACGGTGTCAGCGGAATCCGGCACGGCAGAACGTTACCCTTCACCCAAGTGGGGCCTGCTCTCGAACTTCGCAACGTCTCGCTGAACCGCGACTCGACGGTCATCCTTGACAACGTCGACTGGAATGCGCACCCCGGCGAGCACTGGATCATCCTCGGTGCCAACGGTTCGGGCAAAACGTCGCTGATGCGCATTGCCGCCCTCTACCTGCACCCCAGCGCCGGTGAGGTGATCGTCACGGGAGAACGGCTCGGAGACACCGACGTGCGCACCCTTCGTCGGCGCGTTGCCTACATGTCGGCCGCCTTCGCCACCGAGCTCCGCCCGCAACTGCGCGCCTTCGAAGTCGTCATGACGGCCAAGCACGCCGCACTCGAACCCTGGTGGCACAGCTACGACGAGACCGATCGCCGGCGCGCCATCGTCTGCCTGCAACACATGGGGGTCGACCATCTCGCCGAACGCGAGATCTCCACCCTCTCCTCGGGCGAACAACAGCGCGTGTTTCTCGCTCGCACCCGAATGAATGCACCCGCCATCGTGCTGCTCGACGAACCAAGCGGCCGCCTCGACCTCGGCGGTCGCGAGCAACTCGTGCGCGCCATCGACGACACCATCGCTTCGGACCCGAACCTTGCCAGCGCCATCGTCACGCATCACGTCGATGAAATCCCCACCAAGGCAACCCATCTGCTTGCGTTGAAACGCGGAAAAGTCCTGGACAGCGGACCCATCGGCGAAACACTCACCAGCGACCTGTTGTCGACCATCTTCGAGTTTCCGCTCCGCGTCGAGCGGCGCACTGACGGTCGATTCAGCGCCCGCCCGGGCTGACCAGCGCTCTCAGGTTCTCGCGACCCCGCTCGATGTGATCGGCCAGCACACGCTCGAGAATCCCGCCCGTCCACAGCGTGCCGCCGTAGTACAGCTCGACGCGCATCACCACCGACTCGCCCTTTTCAACCATCGTGCACGTCATGCGCCACGGAGCGTGCTCGCGGCCATCGTGTTCGCGGCGCTCGAAGACAACCAACTGCGGTGAATCGGTTGTGCGCTCCATGCGCAGCCGTTTCGATCGCGCAAACGGGCCCACCTTTGCGCGCAATTCCACGTCCCATGCACCCGGTCCCGCCACCGTTGCACGGTGAACGAGCGGCATCCACTTCGGGTACTCGCCAAGGTCAACCACGTACGGGCGCAGGCGTGTCAGCGACGTTGGTGCCTCAAGAGTTGCCTCGGTCCGCATCTGCGTCAGCTCCGTTCGCGACGGTCTTTGTTGCCAAACGCGCGCGCCAAGAGCCCACCCTTCGGCGGCTCATCGGCGCCCAAACCCGCATTGTCGTCGCTCAGTTCCTCGATGAGTTTCGGCGACCACGGCATGGCGCGCGTCTCGTCGAGTTGAGGCTCGGCTTCGGAACCCGCAACAGCGACAGCGTCGAAGAGGTCGGCCAGCGGTGCTTGCTTTTCGCGGATGCTGCGCACCTTGCCATGACCCTCACTCTTGGTGGCACTCTTTGCGACACCCGATGCGGGCCGCTCTTCAACCGGTGGTGCGATGAACAGCCGTGGCACCACTTCACGACGATCATCTACGTGCCATCCCCGCGGCACGACCAACGCATCGGCGTGGCGACGACACAAGATGCCGGACCCGTACGGACGCGCCTTCTCTTCGGGCTCGAAAGGGCTCAGCCACACCAATAGTTCGGCGGTGTCGAACCCGTACGTCACGGTTGCAGGCGCTGAACATCCGGGGCGCTCGCACAGTCGTGGCACGTCCCCGAAATTAGTGGGGCATGCCCACACGACAGGCGATCCTGCCCTGGTGGGCGATACCGGGCTCGAACCGATGACCTCCACGGTGTGAACGTGGCGCTCTGCCAACTGA
>RGCG01000080.1 GCA_009919275.1 Actinomycetota bacterium | reverse complement strand
GGCGAGGTGCCGAGTAGTCGTGCGGTAACGGGCGAGGCGAGACACCTGCTCCAGCCTCTCGGTCACCGAGCGTGCGTAGCGAATCGCCTGTGTTTCTCTTTGCGAGGCGACCACGGCGGGCAACGAGGCCGGAAAAGCCTCGGCTGCGAAGTCGAAGCGGTCGAAGTCGTCGGCAAAAATTCGTCGAATCAGATCGGCCGTCGCCGCGTCGACAACATCGCGATACGAAAGCCCGAGCCCCTCGTTCAAACGACGGGGAACCAACGTCTTGCCCACTCGATGGCCAAGTTCGGCGGCAAATCGAGCCAACTCCCCCTCGCGATCGAGACGCACCAGGTGGGTGAGATCGAGGGGTGTCAGGTCGAAATGCGACGACTGCGACTTGAAATGTGAGTCTCGTCCGAAGACCCCGGGGTTTTCAGAGAGAACGGCGACGAACTTGCGAAAGGTGCCTCCGATGTCGATGGCACCGTCGACGATCTCGTCGGCGCACTCGCCCCAGGCCTCCGCCAATACTTGACCCGGTGCCCTGAACAGGATCCGGTTCTCCCACGCCGAATACAGCCGGGCGTACGGGTTCCTCACGGCAGCAATTCGCCACCACTCGGGCGAGCTCCTCATCTCGCGCTGGTCGCGAGCCGAGAGGAGTTCCATGTGCACGAGACCATTGATCATCATGTTGTGGACACTCTGATCGACCGAAATGGTCGGACCATCGAGGTACGGAACCAGATCCGGCCGGAACGTTCCGTTGGCCTCGGCCAGTAGGCGCCTGAGGGTGCTCGAAGCAACCTTCGTCGAAGGCACGTACAGCACACGGGCATTTCGCGCCGCGAGTACGTGCCCTTTCACTCCAGGTCTGTGCGCCATGACGATTCTCACGTTAGACGGACACAGCCGTCACCATTGAGGCCCGATCAGTCGACTGGCACTCATGCCTCGTTACCTTCGCCCCCAACCCGACAACCGAAAGGAACACCATGTCTCTTCTCCGGCGCGTAAGTAACGACCTCAGTTGGCCATCCCTCTTGCCCGATCGTCCGTTTTTCGATTTCGACCGGGGTTGGCTCGATCTCATGACCGAAACGACGATTCGAGTCGAGGAGTTTCAGGAGGACGGGGAGATGGTCGTGCGAGCCGAAGTTCCGGGCGCCGACCCGGACAAGGACATCGAGATCACCAAGTCCGATTCCACGCTGCGAATCTCGGTTCAACGCCACAAAGAGGAAAAGACCGAATCCCGTCACCACTATCGCAGCGAGTTTCAATACGGCTCGTTCGTCCGCTCCATCACGCTGCCCGGCGGCACAGCCGAACAAGACATCAAGGCGGAGTACAAAGACGGCATTCTCGAGGTGCGCATTCCCATGATTGCGGCGAAGGCCAAGCAAGAGCGCATTCCGATCAGCCACGGCTCCTGACCGCTACCTTTACCCTGTCGCAATGCGGCGGGATACGAGGGGGGCGCATGGCAGCCGACAAGCCGAAGTTGAAGCATGGTTATGGTCAGATCGACAAGGAGTACGGACTCCATCTCGCCACTCGACCTGCCGAGCAAGACGGCCCCATCTTCATGGTCAATCTCATGAAGTACCACGAGGTTGCTCAATACGAAGACAAGAGCGCCACGATCAGCGGTCGCGAGGCCGACGATCGCTACAACCCTTCATCGGTTCTGAACAAAATCGGTGCCGACATCATGCTTGCCGCCGACGTGCGGACAACCGTGCTCGGCGTCGACTGGGACCGCATCGCGATCGTGCGCTATCCCACCCGCCGTACCTTCATCGACATGCAGTCGCGAAAGGACTTCGCCGAGAAACACGTTCACAAGAACGCCGGAATGCTGCGCACGATCCTCCCCTGCTGCACACCGCGCAACATTGAGCTGAACACACGTCCCCGCCCGACGGGCGGACTCAGCCTCGACCACATCGTCATGGTGGTATCCGAAGGGGCCTTTCCCGGCGCCACCTTCAACGTCGAAGGAACCATCATCGGTGACGGTCGCTCGTGGAGCAATGTTCACCTCATGCGAGTTCGCGACGAGTTCGAAGCCGACAACGTCGCCGGCCGGATGCAGCCACCCGGCGATGGATTCGTGATGACCCTGACATCGCACCTGAACGGTCTCGTCTGAGACGGTTCAGTTCATGTAGCGGCCACCGTTCAGGAAGAACGTCATCCCGGTGATGTAGTCACCGCCGGTACTGGCGAGCCAGACGAGCCAAGGACCGCCGTGCTGTTCGGCATCGCCGAGAAAACCGAGTGGCATCTTCTCCTTCAAGCCCTCGACGAACTCGGTGTTGTTGGCGGCCCAGTTGTCCCACGCCTCGGTCTTCAACGACGGGTTGACGGTGTTGACCGAGATGCCGTACTTGCCCCATTCGCGCGCCGCTGTGCGCGTGAGGGCCCGAATCGCCTCTTTGGTCGCGTTGTAACACGTGTTACCCGGAAAACCCTCGAGACCCGAACCCGAGGAGAAATTGATGATGCGCCCACCACGTTCCTTCATGTAGGGAAAAACTGCCTGCATGCCCCACAGAGTTGCGGTGGCACCGGTACGGAAGGTGTAGTCCCACTCATCGTCATCGGTATCTTCGATCGGTGTCGGAATCGTGGACGCTCGAGGATTCTTCTCGGTCCCGAAGCCTTGTGCGTTGTTCACCAGAATGTCGACCGGTCCGAACGCCTTCACGGTCTCGGCCACCATGCTCCAGATATCGGCTTTCTTGCCAACGTCGGTCGGAACGCCGATGGCAACATTGCCCTCGGACCGGATCTCGTTCACCACGACATCGACGTTCGCGGGCGTCCGGCTGGCTACGCACACCTTGGCACCCTCTCGTGCATAGACCTTGGCGATGGCTTTGCCGATGCCACGTCCGGCGCCGGTGACAATCGCAACTTTCCCGTCAAGTTGACCCATCATTTTCCCCTCTGCCTGCAATTTGGCGATGCGACACGAGACTACGCCGAGTTGATCAGTCGTCGTGCAGTTCGATCGCCCCACTCGGGCACACTTCGCGCGATTGCCGCGCACCAAGCTTCTGGTCGTCGGATGTGAGCACCGCCACTTTCACGGAGGGTTGGTTCTCATCGTTGAACTCGTACAGCCACGGATGGTTGTAGACGCATTCCCCCGCCATGATGCACTTGTCGAGGTCGATTGTCACCCTCATGCCGTCACCTGTCGAACTCGATCCACAACTCTTGGGGCGACCGGAATCCTCCACTGTCGATATTGGGCGACGAGATACCCTCGTGCGTCGAAAACTTCGGACGAGGATTCTTCATCACCTCCATCATCCGCGTGCAGGCGATGACCGCCTCTTGCCGCGCCATCGCATAGCCCATGCAGAAGTGCTGGCCGACGCCGAAACCAAGGTGGCCGGGCAGCTTGTCCTTGTACCGCGCCGAGCGGTTTTCACGACCCATGTGCATGTCGGTTCGATGGATATCGAATGTATCCGGATTGGCAAACACCCGCTCGTCACGGTTGCCTGACCCCAACAACAAGATGATGAGTGACCTCTCGGGGATGACTCTGCCGTGCATCTCGACCTCGCGCGTCGTGTAGCGC
Organism: Actinomycetota bacterium; assembly: GCA_009919275.1. Taxonomy (GTDB): domain Bacteria; phylum Actinomycetota; class Acidimicrobiia; order Acidimicrobiales; family Ilumatobacteraceae; genus F1-20-MAGs119. The sequence continues at coordinate 3,766 of RGCG01000080.1, read as the reverse complement.
GACTGAACGTGAACGACCGCGTCGTACCGCATCATCTCGGCGAAAACGTTTTCCCACAGCGTGGGATCCTTCTTTACGTCTTCGAACTGATCGGGGCGCGTATAGAGCATGTGGTACCACATGTTCGCGATCGCTTTGTCGGTGGTGTCGCCTCCCGCGGCCAACAAGAGCGCGATGAATCCCTTGACTTCGTCCATCGACATGCGCTGACCGTCGAGTTCCGCGATTGCGATCTTTGACAGTAGGTCGTCCCCGGGCTTCTTCAACCGCTCTTCGATGATCGGCTCGAGGTATTTCCACATCTCGTTTCGGGCCGCAATTCCCCTCGCCAGGTGCTCCCCACCGAAGCCGAGGCCCGCGATGAGGGCCTGGTACCAGCCAACGAAGCGTTCTTCGTCGGCGCGCGGCAACCCGAGGATGTTCGAAATGACACGGATCGGAAATTGGTTCGAGAATCTACTGACGAGTTCGACTTCGCCATCGGTCATGCACTCCTCGAGCAGCTCACCCGCGATTTTCTCGATGAAGGGGATGAAGGACACAAGGCCCTGACCCACGAATTGTCCGGCGATGATGTTGCGCAGCCAACGATGGCGGTCGCTGTTGCCGTATTCCAAGATGTTCGGCCCGAACACATGGGATGAGCCAAAGACATACGGACCGTCCACTTTGTAAAGGGCGCGATCAAAGCTTTCGTTGTCCTGGAAGGCCGCGTTGACATCGTCGTATCGGCTGATCAACCAACGATTGTGAAACCTGTCGCGAAAGAGCGGATGATGATCGCGCAACCGCTTGTAGAGCGGGAAAGGATCCTTCTGGTACCCGGGTGAATCGAATTCACGCGGGTCGATTTCGTTCGCCAATGCCCCCATGGCCACACAGTAGTCAAGCCAACAATCGGCTCTCGACGACGATCAGTCGACCTTCAACAAGAACTTGCCTGTGTTGCCGCCGTCGAGCAGTGCACGCACCGCGGCGGGGAATCGTTCAAGGCCGTGTTCGACATGTTCACGAACCACGATCTTTCCTTTCGCCAGCCAATCCGCCATCACCGCGGTTGCCTCTGCATGACGATCCGGATAATGAAAAATCGTGAATCCGAGAAGACGCGCATCGCGTTCGGCAATCTTCAGATAGTTCTTCGGTCCTCGCACGTCGGCCATGTTCTCGTATTGGGAGACGGCGCCACACAGAACGACGCGCGCTTCGACGGCGAGATTCAGCAACACTGCGTCAAGAACTTCTCCCCCGACGTTGTCCCAGAAAACGTCGACCCCGTTTGGTGCCAGTTGGGCGAGTTCTGCCGCGACATCCACCTTCTTGTAGTCGATCGCGTCGTCGAAGCCGAGTTCGTCGACGAGGAAACGGCACTTGTCGGGGCCTCCGGCGATACCGATCACCCTGCCCGCGCCGAGTAGCCGTGCGACCTGTCCAGCGAGAGATCCGACCGCCCCCGCCGCCCCGGACACAACCACGGTCTCTCCCCCGGTGATCCGAGCGACGTACTTCATCCCCACGTACGAGGTCAGACCAGTCGCGATGCTCAATGCTCCGAGGAAGGCGGTTGCAGGCGCGAGGGTGACGTCAACTTTGGCGCACATCGCCGCAGGGAGCACCGCGTGTGTTTGGGAGCACATGGGTCCCGTCACGATCTCACCGACGACCAGGGATGGTTCGGCGCTGTCGACAACGGTGCCGACGCCCAGTGCCGGGATGACCCCGCCCAACTTTGCGGATTGATGGAATCCACCGCCATCGAGGGTCGTGCGAATGAAGGCGTCGATCGACAGGTGGTCGACCCTTACACACACCGTCCCTGCCCGAAGCGGTTGGATCTCCTCTTCGACCATGTCGAAGTTGTCGAGGCCGACAGGCCCCCGCGGATGGGACTTCAGGATCACCTTGCGATTGAAGGGCATGCGACATGCTTCCACACACCGACTAGAACAGGGTCATGGGAAAACGGATCATCTTTCCGTTGCGGCGGCTTGGACACCTCTCCCGCGAGGACTTCCAGGCGTATTGGCGCAACACCCATGCGCCTCTCGTCGCGCACCACGCGCCGACTCTCGGGATCATTCGCTATCAACAGGTTCACACGCTTCACGAAGCGCGTCCCACCAGCGTTCCCTGTTTCGATGGCGTTGCCGAACTGTGGGTGGACCCTGCGAAGCGATCAACCGATGCGAATGCCGTTGCTGCCGCATCCCGCGAACTGCTCGAGGACGAAAAGAAGTTCATCGATCACTCGGCGTCGCCCATTTGGATCGCCGACGAGGACGCCATGCTCGATGGCCCGAAAACCGGTCTCCGTGGCACTGCAGTACTGAGACGTGCGAAAGGCACGAGCCGGGAACAGTTCAGGCGCCACTGGCATGACATTCATGCACCGTGGGCACTCAGTCGACCAGACGTCTGGGGCTTCGTGCGCTACATCCAAAATCACACCCCGGCCAATGCCGACGACAACCCACTCGCCCTCGAACGCAACGCTCCGCCGGCGTTCGATGGAATGAGCGAGATCTATCGCATCCCGTCGACGGCACCCGCCGACGAGGTCGCCCGCCTGCGCGACGAGCTTCTGGCGGACGAACCGAACTTCATGGACGTCGACGCGAGCCCCGTTTTCATGGGCGAGGTTCACGTCATCATCGGAGAGCCCTGACGGGCCATCGAAAGGAAGAAACATGGGCAAGAAAGTCATGATCACCGGCGCAGGTTCGGGTTTCGGCAAGGGCGCAGCGCTCGCACTGGCCGCCCGCGGACACGACGTCATCGCGACAACGGAAACCGAATCTCAGGCAGAAGCGCTGCGAAAAGAGGCAACGAACATCTGCGTCGAGAAGGTCGACATCACCAATCCCGCCGACATGGACAAGGTCCGCAACTGGGACATCGACGTTCTGATCAACAATGCGGGTGCCGGCGAAACCGGACCAATGTCCGACGTGCCCATGACGCGCCTTCGACGCGTGTTCGAAGTCAACGTCTTTGGCACGGTTGCCGTCACCCAGGCCGCCCTGCCGAAAATGGTCGCCAAGGGATCGGGGCGAATCATCATCGTCTCGTCAATTGCCGGGGTCATGGCGGGCCCGGCCTTCGGGCCCTATTCGATGACCAAGCACGCCCTCGAAGCAATGGGCAAGGCGATGCGGGCCGAAATGGCTCCGCAAGGCGTCGACGTGTGCCTTTTGAATCCGGGCCCCTACAACACCGGCTTCAACGATCGTATGGCCGACACCATGTGGGAATGGTTCGACGACAAGGCCATCAACGCCCCGAACCGCGACATGCATCTCATGATGAAAGATCTCGTCACGACCAACCAGATGGACCCGCAGGAAGTCGTCCAACGGATGGTCGAGCTCGTCGAGGCCGACGCCACCACCGAGAACAACTTCGTTCCCGCCAACATCGTCGAGATGCTCACCCAACAGGTTGGTTCCTAGCGACGTTTTCCGTTTGACCTCTGTCGAGGTCAGTTGAGCGCACCTTCGGGACCGACCCGCATGAAGAACGTGCTGAGATTGGTGATGTTGTAGTTCGTCGTGCCGATTTGAATCGGGGTTGGTTGCGGCTGAGATAGACCGCCCGAACTCGCCACGTTCGAATCGAAAGCGACAACCGGGCTCCGCGAGCCGTCAAAGGCGATGCTGTTGTAGTAGTCATCCGCCGCACCGCCGACGGTCCGCCACCACTTCACGCCGCTCTCAGTGGTCGCTTTCAATACGAATACATCGTCGTAACCGCGACTCGTGACGTCGGC
>RGCG01000079.1 GCA_009919275.1 Actinomycetota bacterium | reverse complement strand
CCGACCGCACTGCCACGAACGCATTGACCGTCGGCATCGCCGAGATTCCCGTCGGTGCTCCTCGACCTGTGCGCGGTCACACCCACGAGCAAGCAGAGGTGTATTTCTTTCTCTCGGGCAGGGGCGAGGTGGTGATTGAAGGCGAGTCGACGCCGGTGGCGTCGGGCGACGCCGTGTTCATCCCCGGCAATGTCGAACACATGTCGGTCAACACGGGCAGTGAGCCCCTTCGCCTTCTCTATTTCTTCGCGGCCGACTCCTTTGAAGAGATTGTCTACAGGTTTCCCGGGCTCTGAAGATCGCCTCGCGTCACGACTAATCTCGCGGTGAAGGGGGAACGCAACATGGAAACGTATCCAAGGCATGTCAACCACCAGTTGAGCCCGATGAAGTGCCCCGTCACCCTGGACGACGTTGATTTGTTCGGCGAGGGCGCTGCCGAGCACTGGTACGAGATGTACGAGATTCTCCACCGCGACGCTCCGGTACTGCGCATACCGGGTGGTGGTCTCACGCCGGGGACCGATGCCTATGTGAAAAGCGCATCATCGACTTCGCCGCACAGGGTTTGACGGCAGAAACGACGTACGAGACGTACCGCAATCTCATGCAGGCCTCGATGGTGTCGCTGCGTCCGACGCAAGAGTTGTACATCAAACACCGCAAGGAACTGACCGATCCGTGGGTGGGCACCGGCGCGATGCGCCATCGCGAAATGATCGCGCAACTCTGCAACGATCTCATCGACGAGTGGATCGACGAGGGTGAGATCGATTTCATCAGTCGGTTCGCTCGTCCGCTGCCGCAGCGCGTATTTGCCAAGGTCCTCGGGTTTCCATTCGAAGACATTCCGCTGCTCGAGGCGTGGGGGAACGCCGTCGTCATTCCCTTTGTGCATGGCACCGGGCTGAAGCACGAAATCACGCCCGACCAAACCAAAGACATGATCTCCCGCCTTGCGGGTTTCCAGGAGTACGTCTACGAGCAGGTTCGCATCAAGCGCGCCAACCCGCAGGACGACATGATCAGCTTCCTTTGCGACGTTCACTACCAGGCACTCGACCGCAAACTCACCGATCTCGAAATTGCCGGCGTCGTCTACGCGATGATCATCGGCGCACTCGAGACCACGCAGTACGCGCTCGAAGAGCAGGCCCAACTTCTCTGCGAACGCCCGGGCTTGTTCGAGGTTCTGCGCAACGACCGCAGCAAAGTACGTGCATTCACCGAGGAGGGCATGCGACTGCGCTCACCGACGCACGGGCTGTCCACCCGCATGACCTCGCAGGACGAGGTTTTCCAGGGGGTGCACGTCCCGGCCGGTTCGCTGCTTCACCTGCGCTTTGCCGCCGCGAATGTCGACCCCGAGGAGTTCGAGTGTCCTTTTGATCTCGATCTCGAGCGCGAGGGTCTCACGCGCCATGTCGCTTTTTCTGCCGGCCCGCGCGTTTGTCCCGGCGCCAACTTGTCGAGAGTTGAGCAGCAAGTGGCGTGGAGTGTGCTTCTCGACCGTCTCTCGCATATCGAGTACGGCGAGGGCAACAACTGGATGCATCAGCCCGGGATCATGCTCGGCACGCTGAAGTTGAATCTCAAGTTCAACAAGGCGTAACCGCACGAGGTTGCCGTGCAACATTCGAGCATGTTTCCTGGTGAGGCGTCGTAGTTCAGAAGAGTTGCAGCTCGCGGGCACGATCCACGATGGCCGTGCGACCCTCAATCTCGAGGATGCGGTAGATGACCATCGATTCCTGGCGCACCGTCGAGTGGCTGAATCCGAGCCGTGCGGCGATCTCGTTGATGGTGTGATTCCCGAGTAGTCCGTTCATCACGTCGATCTGCCGCGGTGACAGGCCAATGCGGGACGCGATTCCCATGCGCGCAGCCATCAGAGCAGTACGTCCACGCTTGGCGCGCCACTTCATCTCACTCGCCTCGGCTTCGACGATCACGTTCTCGGGCACCAATTCGAGCCCTCTCTTCGGGTCGGTATGCGCGAGCGCCTCAAGAATGTCGACCGAGCATGCGAGGTCCCACAGGTGATCGCCGACTCGGCGACACTCGTTGCGCGCGATCAAGAGATCATCCACGGCAGCGCGGACGTCGCCCGCGGCGTGCTTGGCGAGTCCGGAGAAGCGACGGACGGGTCCACGAACCGTGTTCCCGATGTAGGTCACGTGTTGACGTGCATAGGGTTCCAACAACGGAACGCCACGCGCAGCGATGTCGTACCGCCCGAGAAGGTGTGCGGCCTCGATGAGAACGGTGACAGTGGGTAACCATGCCGCCTCCCGATCGGGGTCGTCGAACACGTTCAATGTCTCGGAGAGGTACCGCTCGGCAGCGGCGACATTCCCGAGAGCCGCATTTGCCAGGGCCGCCACCGCCCGCGCGTAGTGATTCGCGAGAAGCTGCGTGTCGCCCTGGAACAACTCGGAGAGCTCGCGCGGAATGATCGACTCAATGAGGATCATCGTCTGCTGTTCGAGCATGATGACGAGCCGACCGGGTTCGTCGGCCAGTTGGCCACGGTTGAAGACCTGTTGTGCCTCGTGTGCGGCTTCTGCAAAGCGTCCGCGCGAGATGAGCCGACCGGTGTGGAGAAAGCCGCTCCACCATTGAGCGATGAATGAACCCCCGCCGTTTGCTATCGAGCGCAACTGCTGGATCTCGAGATCCGCGCGCGCGAAGTCGCCGCTCTCCATCAGGTCGAGGATGTGGCAGAAAGAAGCGGCCTCGTGCTGGCGGCCCTCGGAACGCGACAGTTCGACCGCTTGCTCGGTGGCCTCGAGGCGCCGCTGAAGATGGGCGGGTGATCGATGTGCCTCGCGCCAGGCGAGCAAAGCCTGAATGCGAGTGTCGGTGGTGATTCCCGAGGTCGAACCCTCGAACGCTTCGTTGCGAGCGTCGTTCGCCAGCCGACGGGCGAGAGTCGCGTTGACGTCCCAATTCCACGCGCGTGTCGGGTGACAGCGCGGCGCGGTCGATCCGTGCGAACGCCGCGATGATCGGTTCACGATCCGGCGTGAAGTCGCTGCGTGCGCTCCACTGCATGACGGACTCCGCCTCGGCTTCGACGTCGCCTATGGCGCGAGCGAGGGTATTGGCGAGCTCTGCATTGCGCCGGCCATCGACGCGATGCCCGACTGCGATTTGCGATGCGGCGAGGTCGATGAGCAGGTTGACTCGTTCGTGTGCAGCGATCTCCGCGTTTTCGAGCAACCAATGGCTCGACTCGACGACTCCCGCATGGTCACCGCTGTCGCGGCAGACCCCGAGTGCGGCGAGCGCGATCGTCCGTCCGAACGCGACGTCGACGGTCTTCGCGGACTGGGACAGATGCGCCATGGCGGCGATCAACCTCGATTCGCCGGCGAGAATCGTGGCGGCAGCACCGTGAAAGACCCCGCGCTGTGCGTAGGACATGCGCATCACGAGTCGTTGTGTGTAGAGAGCGTGAGAAAACTCGTAGCGCCCCTCGGTCAGCGTCAAAAGACCGAACCGTTCGGCATTGTTCAGCGCGTCCGCGATTACCACGTTCTCGTACCCGAGCGACAAGAGACAACGGAACACGATGCTTTGGTCCCCGCTGTTGCCGAGCAATGCCGCCATGGCAATGATGGTTTCGCTCCCTTTCAGCAGGTTCAGGCGTTGATCAAGGATGTTGGTCAACTCGCGGGGAATCTTCACATCACCGGCGGAAAAGTCGTTCGAGTCGAGCCGCGTGAGTTCGAGGAGAAAGAAGGGATTTCCGTTGGTGAGGTTCTGTAGCGAGGTTTCGAAGTGGGGCGTGGGCGTCGTGGATGTCATGCGGGACACGAGAACCGAGGTCTCGGGTTTCGACAACCCGGTCAACGGCGCTTGAGTCATGAGATGCGAGAGGCTGCGCACATGGGCGATCGTGCCGGTGTCGTCGAATTCGTCGAGGGGCCGAGTCGCGACGACGAATCCGATCCCGAGGTTGGTGCCGTAGTCCAACAGATGCAGTAGCGCCACGGAACTGAGATAATCGCACCACTGGAGGTCGTCGATCAGCACGATGCTGGGGTGTGCGGCAACCGCGTCGAGAGTTTGTCTTCCGTAGCGAAACCGGGCCGTATCGGTGCGGAACGACTTGGGCTCCGTCACGTCGAACAGGGCGCCGAGGCGGCGGAACAACGCGAAGGGGTCGTTCGCGACACCTTCCGAACACCTGAGCGAGACCGGCCGGATCGCCAACGTCTTCGCCCGTAAGACCACTTCGCGCAAGAGGTGCGACTTTCCGATCCCGGGTTCGCCCGACAACATCAGTGATCCGCCGTCGCGGCTCACGACCTTCGTGAGGAGCGAATCGATCATCTGCAGTTGCTTTTCTCGGCCGACTGTCGAGACGTCGTCTCGCATGGTGTCCATCGTGAGCACTCTAGGAGTTGGCAGACATCGTTGTTGTTTGAGGCCACAGCGATGCAGCGAGCCGTGGTTGGTCTCGACAGCCTGCTTCGGTGGGGGCGTGGTCAAATCGCTCGGATCAATGGTCAATTGGTCGTTCGGTCCGCGGGTCGTGCATCGAAAAACGGAATACGCTTCGGTCGTAGGCCTTCGATCGGAAGAGGAAGAATGAGAAGCACTTCGTTTTCTCGGAGCCGTCGGGACCGTCGGTCTCCCGTCGTGGCGGTTGTTTTCCTTGCGATGCTTGCGGCATGCGGCGGTGGCTCGGGTGGCGATACGTCGTCGGGCTTCGAATGGTCGAATGAGTGCACGACCGCAGCTGCCGAAGGTTTGCCAACGGCATCGAAGGTATGCGCCGACTCCGGATTGCGGCCCGTCGACGGCGGTTTCTCGTTCGAGAACTGGGGTGGTCCGGTCGCCGAAGACGCCGTCACCGTGACAACCGCGGTTGCGGTGTTCGGACAAGACGGCACCTGTGCACGCATGGATGGTGATGCATGCGTCCCGTTCCCGGCGGTGCAGCAGTGGATCGATCAAACGAATCTCAGCATCCAGGGCGGCCGGTGCGAGGGTATGGCCGTTCTGAGTCAGCGCATCAACGACGAGATGAACTCGCCCGCCGACTTCGAAACAACCGCAACGAAGACCGTCGAGCTACCCAAGCCTTCGGTGCCCGTGGCGGGATCGATTTCGAGGTGGTGGGTGACGCAGACCCTGTCGAGCGTGGCCGAGGCAAACGCCCGCGCGCAGGGTCTGGAGCCATCGGCGATCGCAAAGAACATCGCTCAGGCCCTTCGGGCAAAGCAGGGTGTCACTTTGGGCATGTATGCGAACGGCATGGGTCACGCGGTCACGCCGATCGCGGTCACCTGGGCCGACGGCGGGAAGATCGAGGTTCTTCTCTACGACAACAACTACCCGGGCAAAGTCACCACTCTGACCATCGACGAGGCGACCGAGACCTGGACCTACGACGTCGGAGCAGCGAACGCCGGTGAGGCCGGAGCCGTATGGACCGGAACGCAAGGTTCGATGGACTACACGCTGATGGCCGATCGAGAAGGCGAGCAAAAGGTGCCGTGGTCGAATGACGACCGATCCGAAGGGGCAAAGGGTTCGGCTCGAATCACCGTGACAACAGGTGGCGCATCGATTGCCGGTGTCCTCGTGACGTCGGGTGAGAAGGTCGTCGACTCGCGTGACCTCGCCTCCGCCACCGACGGCATTCGGATCTTTCCGTCGCGTGGCGGACTGGGTACGGGTGCCACCGTCGAAATTCCCGCAGGTCTTGCCGACCTGAAGGTCAAGCCGGTCATCGGCGAAGTTCTCGACCCGGCCGCCGGAGACATTGATCTCATCTTCGCCGTCGACTCACCGGGTCCCGGCTCAGTGATCGTGCGTGACACGGTCGACCCAGACGATGCCGACTACGACGATTTTGAACTCGAGTTGTCAACCGACGAAGACTTCGAATCGAACATCGACGTCTCGGCTGACGGTGATATCGAGGCCGGCTACGCCTTCGAGGAAGAAGCGATCGAGGCCAAACTCGAGGACGGCCAAGACCTCAACATCGGTGATGCCGACGCTGAGGGTGCGATCGACATCTCGATCACCGACGAATCCGGCGCCGAGCTGTACTCGCTCGAATTCGATGGTGAATCCGCCGGCGACGGACCCGTCGCATCCGAGATCGACATCAATGAAGAAACGGGTGAGGTCGAGGTGACCGAGGTGCCGATCGAGGCTGCTGAACTCGACGAATCGATCCTCGAGATTGCGGCCGCGGATGCACAGAACTTCGAGGAGCGCGCGGCGGAAGCCGAAACAACGGCCGACGAGTCGGGTGAAACCACTGACACCGACAACTCGGGCAGCGCACCCGGCGTAAGCGACGACGACGGATCACCATCGGACGACGATGGCACACCGACCTCGACGGACGGTGGCGACACCCCGTCTAACTCATCCGACGACGACGGCTCGCCGAATGACAGCGGGTCGGGCGGAGGCTCGTCGAGCAACGACGATGAGTCTCCCGCTACCACTGAGGCGCGGTTGAGTGACGACGATGAGTCTCCCGCTACCACTGAGGCGCGGTTGAGTGACGACGATGACTCTCCCGCTACCACTCGTGCGCCTCGGCCGAGCGATGACGATGACTCTCCCGCTACCACTCGTGCGCCTCGGCCGAGCGAAGACGATGACTCTCCCGCTACCACTCGCGCGCCTCGGCCGAGTGATGACGATGAGTCGCCCGCGACTACCCGTGCCCCTCAGCCGAGTGACGACGGGGGCAGTGATACGACTGCCGTTGAGGACTAGCGATCTCCGAAGCTCTCAATTCTCGACTGCGATGATGTGCCCGAGAGTCGTGGCGTCGTACGAGAGATCGGAGCCACCCAGGGGACGGGGCGCGTCGTTGGCCATTTCCGTAAATTGGCTGCTGTCCGACGTCCCGGATCGGATGCCCTGAGGGTCTTTTCTCACCTGAGTGGTCATTTGGCGATGATCGGTGGTCATCTTCGAAATCTCGACTTCACCTCGCACGGCCTTCGGTTTATGGTGCCAACGGATCGAGAAAGAGGGGATTTCGATGAAGAAGCGCACCGTACCTTTCCTGCTGGTGACCATGTTGACAGTCGCCGCGTGTGGCTCGTCCGACGGCTCATCGGGAGCCGAGACATCAGCCGCTCCGCGGACGAAGAACGCGGCACTCCCCGGTGACGTCACCACGACTGTGTCTGATCCATCTCCTTCAACAACGGCAGCCACGGCAGACCCGTCTGCCACGACGGTTGCACCGACCACGGTTGGGCCCACCACGGTTGCACCGACCACGGTTGCACCGACCACGGTTGCACCGACCACGGTTGCGCCGACCACGGTTGCACCCACGACGGTTGCGCCGACGACGGTTGCACCCACGACGGTTGCGCCGATCGCGGTTGGACCGCCGTGCAACTTCAGTGCGCAGTTCGCCCCTATGGCCACAGGCAGGGTGGCTGTGTATGCCTGTGAGCCGATCAAGACCGTGTCGTATCAATTCGTTTTCGCGGATGGTTCGGCCGACAATGA
>RGCG01000078.1 GCA_009919275.1 Actinomycetota bacterium | reverse complement strand
GGGGCGGGTCGGGGAGATCGTGGGCGTCGGTGGCGCCGTCCTCGAGTCGCTGATGTCGTCGGGTGCCGTGCCGGTGGTGGCCACGGTGGGGGTCGGCGACGACGGCACGCTCTACAACGTCAACGCCGACGAGGCCGCCGCGGCCATCGCCGTCGCGGTGGGCGCCTCGAAGCTGATCTACCTCACCGACGTCGCCGGCGTGCGCCGCGACAGGAACGACCCGTCGTCCATCATCAGCCGCGCGAGCAGGGACGACGTGCTGTCCCTCGTGGCGAGCGGCGCGGCCGATGGCGGCATGATCCCCAAGCTGCAGGGCTGCGTCGCGGCGGTCGACGGAGGCGTCGGTGCGGCGCACGTCCTCGACGGAACCGCTCCGCACGCGCTGCTGGTCGAGCTCTTCACGGACGGCGGAATCGGCACGATGATCACGGCGGCGGGATGAACCACCTCCCGGACTCCGCGCCCGGTCCCCGCGACCACTGCCCGTTCATCCCGGTCTTCGGCGCGCCACAGCGCATGTTCGTGCGCGGGCTGGGCACCGAGCTGTGGGACAGCGACGGACGCCGCTACCTCGACTTCCTCGCCGGCATCGCCGTGGTCTCGCTCGGGCACTCCAATCCGGCGGTGGCGCGCGCGATCTCGGAGCAGGCGTCGGTCCTGCTCCACGTCAGCAACTACTTCGCCAACCCGGTCGCGACCCGCGCGGCGGTGGCGGTCGACCGCGTCATGGGCGGCGGAGGACAGGTGTTCTTCTGCAACTCCGGTGCCGAGGCCAACGAGGCGGCCCTCAAGCTGGCGAGGCGGCACGGCGGGCGCGGCCGGCACGTCGTCGTCTCGGCTCTCGGCAGCTTCCACGGCCGGACGCTCGGGGCCCTCGCAGCGACGGGACAGCCGGCCAAGCACGAGCCCTTCCATCCCATGCCCGAGGGCTTCCGCCACGTGCCCTATGGCGACGCCGCGGCGCTCGAGGCCTCGCTCGACCCGACGGTCGGTGCCGTCCTCCTCGAGCCGATCCAGGGCGAGGGGGGCGTCGTGGCTCCCCCGGAGGGCTACCTCGCCGCCGTCCAGCGGATGTGCCGCGACCGCGGGATTCTGTTCATGCTCGACGAGGTGCAGACCGGGTGCGGGCGGACCGGCCGGTGGTTCGCGTTCCAGCACGAGGGACTCGAGCCCGACGTGGTGTGCCTCGCCAAGGGCCTCGGGAACGGCATGCCGGTCGGCGCGATCTGGGCGCGGCGCGAGGTCGCGGCGTCCTTCGTGCCGGGCGACCACGGCAGCACCTTCAGCGGCACGGCGATCGCGACGGCCGCGGTGGTGGCGGTGCTCGAGGAGATGGAGCGGATCGATGCTCCCGGGCGGGCGGCCCGGTTGGGCGCGCACCTTGCCGCCGCACTGTCGGCGGTGCCAGGCGTGCGCGGCGTGCGTGGGCGGGGCCTGCTGCTCGCCGCGGAGGTCGCAGGCGACGCGAAGCAGGTTGCCGCGCGCCTCCTCGACATGGGTCTCGTGGTCAACGCGGTGACCCCGACGGCGCTCCGCCTCGCTCCGCCGTTGACGGTCACGGAGGACGAGATCGAGGAAGCGGTCGGTCTGGTCAGGGAGGCACTCTCGTGATTCGTCACGTGCTCGACGTCGCGGGGCTCGGAGCAGGGGCCCTGGAGGAGATCTGCGCGCTGGCGGGGCGCGATCCGGCGGCGCTCGGCAGGCCGCTCGCCGGTCGCGGGGCCGCCCTCATCTTCGAAAAGCCGTCGAACCGCACGCGGCACTCGACGGAGATGGCGGTCGTACAGCTCGGCGGCCACCCCGTGTACACGAAGGGCGACGAGGTGGGGCTCGACGTCAGGGAGCCGGTGGAGGACGTGGCGCGCGTGCTCGCGGGCTACCACGCGGTCCTCGCCGCCCGGGTGTTCGACCATCGCACGCTGGTCCGCATGGCCGACGTCTCGCCGGTTCCGGTCGTCAACCTCCTCAGCGACCTCGCGCATCCGCTCCAAGCCGTGGCGGACATCCTGACGATGCGGCGGGAATTCGGGGACCTCCGGGAGCGGTCGGTCTGCTGGGTCGGCGACTACAACAACGTGGCGAGGTCGCTCGCCGAGGCGTGCGCGCTGCAGGGCGCCGCGCTGCGGTTCGCGAGCCCGGAGCGGCACGCCGCCGACGAGCGCGAGCTGGTTCGGCTGCTCGCGCTGGGTGCGGCGTCGGCCGAGGTGTACCGCGATCCGGTGCTCGCCGCGTCGGGGAGCTGCGCGGTGCACACCGACACCTGGACGTCGATGGGCCAGGAAGCCGAGGCTGCGGCGCGCAGGGAGGAATTCGCGGGATTCACGGTCGACGAGGCCGTGATGGCGGCCGCGCTTCCGGACGCCGTCTTCATGCACTGCCTGCCGGCGCACCGGGGCGAGGAGGTGGCCGCTGCCGTGATTGACGGTCCGTCGAGCCGCGTCGTGCCGCAGGCCCACAACCGGTTGCACGCCGCCAGGGCGGTGCTGGCATGGTCGATGGGGGTCCGCTGATGTCGTCGAAGACGGAGCGGCAGCAGGCGATTGCGACGGCGATCTCCGGAGGGGCGGTGTCGAGCCAGCCCCAGATCGTCGCGGCGCTCAGGAAGGTCGGCATCCGCGCCACGCAGGCGACGGTGTCCCGCGACCTCGAGGAGATGGGCGCAGTGAAGGTGCGCACCAGCGTCGGCGAGACGGTCTACGCCATCCCCGACTTCGCGCCGAACCGGATCGCTCCCATGGACCAGCTCCGGCGAGTGCTCGGGGAGTGGGTCGCCGAGGTCCACGTGAGCGCCCCCATCGTGGTGATCCGCACCCCACCGGGCTGCGCCCACGTCGTGGCGTCCGCCCTCGACCGCTCGCGCCTCGACGGGCTCATCGGCACGGTGGCAGGGGACGACACCGTGCTCTGCGTCGCCGACGCGAAGGGTGGCGCGGCCGCGCTCGCGTCGCTGCTCTCGGGCCTCGCCGGCCTGGGACGCGGAGGTCGCCGTGGCTGACCGCGCGCCACGGACACTCTGGCACGGACGAATGGCGTCCGGCCCGGACGAGTCGCTGCTCGCCTTCACGGAGAGTTTCTCGTTCGACATCCGGCTGTGGCGCGACGACATCGACGGCTCCCGCGCCCACGTCGAGGGACTGGGGCAGGCGGGCATCCTCGCCGGCGCCGACGTCGGGGCGATCCTGGCGGCGCTCGACCGCGTCGCGGACGAGTTCGCATCCGGATCGTTCGTCCCGGTCCCGACGGACGAGGACGTCCACACCGCCATCGAGCGGCGAGTGACCGAGCTCGCCGGCTCTGCCGGGGCACGGATGCACACCGGCCGGAGCCGCAACGACCAGTGCGTCACGGCGCTGCGGCTCTGGGTGCGCCGCGAGCTGCGCGAGGTTGCGGAGTCGGTGATCGGGCTCTGCGACACCCTCGGACGCCTCGCCGACGAGGCCGGCACGGACGACGACGGCGCGGTCGTCCCCGGCTACACCCACGTGCAGCGGGCCCAGCCGGTCCTCCTCGCGCACCACTTCCTCGCCCACGGCTGGGCGCTGGCGCGCGATGCGGATCGGATGGCCGAGGCGCTCGCCCGGGCCGACGTCTCTCCGCTGGGTGCGGGCGCCCTTGCAGGGAGCACGCTGCCCCTCGATCCCGTCGCCAACGCGGCGCGCCTCGGGTTCGCAGCCGCGTTCGACAATTCCCTCGACGCCGTCTCCGACCGGGACTTCGTCGCGGAGGCGCTCTTCTGCCTCGTCCTTGCCGGCACGCACCTGTCGCGCATCGGGGAGGAGTTCGTGCTCTGGACGTCGTCGGAGTTCGGATTCGCGGTGCTCGACGACCGGTATGCCACCGGCTCGTCCATGCTGCCGCAGAAGAAGAACGCCGACATCGCGGAGCTCGCGCGCGGCAAGGTCGGCCGGCTCATCGGCAACCTCGTCTCGGTGCTGACGGTCCTGAAGGGCCTGCCGCTCGCGTACAACCGCGACCTGCAGGAGGACAAGGAGCCGCTCTTCGACTCCGTGGACACGGTGAAGCGGGCGGTTCGCGCGATCGACGGCATGGTGTCCACGGCGACCTTCTCGCGGGACGCGATGGCTCGGGCCGCGGTCGGAGGGGCGATCGCGGCGGTGGACGTCGCGGAATGGCTCGTCGCACGGGGCACGCCGTTCCGCGACGCGCACGCCGTCGTGGGCAGGCTCGTCCGGGAATCCGCCGGCGACGACGAACGACTCGCCGCGCTGGTGGCGGCCGAGCTCGGTGAGGACGCCGCGTCCCTCCTCGACGGACGGCAGGGACTCCTCCGGAGGACGTCGCACGGCGCCTCCGGCCCGTCCGCGGTGCGGGCCCAGCGCGTGCGGTATGCCGAGCGTCTCGCGTCCCTCCGCCGGCGTTTCGGCGACCGGTAGCCGTCGCACCGTAGAGTCTCCGTCGTGCCCGGTTCGATCGTCGCGGAGTTCGCGTCGCGCGGCCTGATCCACGACAGCACCGACCGCACCGAGCTCGATGCCCGGTGCGCCCGGGAGCCGCTCGCCGCCTACGTCGGGTTCGACCCGACGGCCGATTCGCTCCACGTCGGCCACCTGCTCGGGCAGGTGTCGCTCCGCCGTCTGCAGCTCCTCGGGCACCGGCCCATCGTCCTCGCGGGCGGGGCGACCGGCATGATCGGCGATCCGTCCGGCAGGAGCGAGGAGCGCAACCTGCTCGACGCCGGCGCGCTCGAGTCGAACGTCGCGTCGATCTCCTCCCAGCTCGAGCGGCTGCTCGACTTCGCTCCCGGGCCGACGGGTGCGCTGCTGGTGAACAACGCCCACTGGACCGCGGGCAGCGACCTCATCGCGTTCCTCCGGGACGTCGGCAAGCACGTGACCGTCAACCAGATGCTCGCGAAGGACTCGGTGCGATCGCGGCTGGACGGCGGGTCGGGCCTGTCCTACACGGAGTTCAGCTACATGCTGCTCCAGGCGAACGACTTCCGCCACCTGTGCGAGCACCACGGGTGCGAGCTGCAGCTCGGCGGATCCGACCAGTGGGGCAACATCACCGTCGGGATCGACCTCGTCAGGAAGGTGCTCGGCCGGACGGCGCACGGCCTCACCTGGCCGCTGGTCACGAAGTCGGACGGGACGAAGTTCGGCAAGACCGCCAGCGGCGCGGTGTGGCTGAGCGCCGAGCGGACGTCGGTGTACCAGTTCCACCAGTTCTGGATGAACCTCGCGGACGACGACGTCGAGTCGCTCATGCCGTGGTTCTCGTTGGCCCCGTCCGCCGAGGTGGGGGCGACCGTCGAGGCGCACCGTGCCGATCCCGGCGCGCGGTCGGCGCAGCGCGCGCTGGCGCGGGAGATGACGGCGCTCGTGCACGGCGGCGCGGCGGCGCGGTCCGCCGAGGACGCCGCCGCCGTCCTCTTCGGCGGCGATCCGTATTCGGCGGGTTCGGAGATCTTCGAGATGCTCGCCGCGGAGATCCCCACGGCGCGGATCTCGAGCGCCGGGGATCCGATGGAGATCCTGTCGTCGTGCGGGATCGCGACGTCCAACTCCGAGGTCCGCAGGCTCGTCGCACAGCGCGGGCTCCGCGTCAACGGACGGGTGATGGAGGAGCCTGCAGAGTTGCTGGCCGTTCCCCGAATCCACGGACGCTGGCTGCTCCTCCGCAAGGGCAAGGGCTCCTACGCCCTGCTCGACGTCCGGGAGTCCTGAGGAGGGACCCGGGCCAGATCCGGGGAGGGGAGCCGCCCGGATCGCCGGACCGGGCAGGTTGGCGCGGGGGCGCCCGGCACGCTAGATTGGCGCTCCGCCCCAACCGGCCCTGCCGGTTCGGGTCCCAGCTGGCAGGCGCCAGCCGGATCGCTCCTTGAAAACGGAAGAGAAGACTGAACGCCAGTGCGGGCAGCAACAGACTTCGGTCTGGATGCTGTCTGTCAATTCCGGCCGGGTTCCAGCCCGGCCGACCCTCGTCGACATCGTCGGCGAGGACACAAATCAAGGCCAACTTCGGTTGGCAGCTAGGTCGTGGCGGTGCGGAACGGACCTCGGTCCGAATGAGCCGCCACGAACTTTCCAGAATCTCGCCGGCCGGGTAACCGGTCGGCTGGTTCTTGACGGAGAGTTTGATCCTGGCTCAGGACGAACGCTGGCGGCGTGCTTAACACATGCAAGTCGAACGGAATCCATGGCGTAGCAATACGCCGGAAGATTCAGTGGCGAACGGGTGAGGAACACGTGAGAAACCTGCCCCAGACTCGGGGATAACAGGCGGAAACGCCTGCTAATACCGGATGACGTCGAAGGATCGCATGGTCCATTGACGAAAGGGATTCCGGTTTGGGAGGGTCTCGCGGCCTATCAGCTTGTTGGTGGGGTAACGGCCTACCAAGGCTACGACGGGTAGCTGGTCTGAGAGGATGATCAGCCACACTGGGACTGAGACACGGCCCAGACTCCTACGGGAGGCAGCAGTGGGGAATCTTGCGCAATGGCGGTATTAGCAAGCGTTTCCACTTGTTATCCCAAAGTCTGGGGCAGGTTTCTCACGTGATCCTCACCCGTTCGCCACTAGATCTTCCGGTGTATTGCTACACCATGGATCTCGTTCGACTTGCATGTGTTAAGCACGCCGCCAGCGTTCGTCCTGAGCCAGGATCAAACTCTCCGTCAAGAATTTCCTCATCGTCATCAAATGCACGAGGCACCGCAACGACGCGAGGGTGAATTCGGGAAAGTCCATGATGGTTTTTCGTGCATTGCTGCACGTCCGCACCACCATGTCCTGACCGATCAGTAGCTCTACTGATCGATAATTGATTTGTTGATTTGCATCAACGGTTGGTTTGGCCGGAATTGCTTCCGACCAGAATTGACAGACAGCAATCGACGGCTCCCGAAGGAACCGTTTCCTACTGCCCGCACTGGCGTTCAGTCTTCTCTTCCGTTTTCAAGGAGCGAGACCACGGATTACACAGCTGTACAGCTGGAGGTACTCCGCAGTTGCCGCCACCTCACAAGACCTGCACTCGCAGACCTCTTTGAAGGGCGGGTGACGAATCTAGCGGGATTGACAGGGGGCGGCAACCTTCCCACCCAAGAAACCCCGAAAAATAGGGCTTTTGTCCGCCTGGAGCCCGAAAACCCTTGTATTTCTTGGGTTTCGCCGCCGCTAGGCGAAATCGACCATGTGGTACGTGGTTTTGCCCTTGCGCAGGAGCAGCCAGCGTCCGTGGAGCAGCGCAACCGAGTCCAGTTTGGAGAACTCGTCCAACTGCTCTCCGTTTGCACGCACGCTGCGCTGCGAGAGCAGTCGACGTGCCTCGGAATTCGATCCGGCCAAGCCCGTCGTGACGAGCAATCCGACGACATCACCAAGAGCTGCGCGGCCCATCGTCGTTGACTCCACTTCCCCGAGCACTGCTTCGAGTGCAGTCTTCGATGCGGACACCGGATTGGCACCGAACAACACGTCGGCGGCCTGCTCTGCAGCTTCCGCAGCGTCCTCACCATGGACCATCGCCGTCATCTCACGTGCGAGCGCTCGCTGCGCAACTCGAGACTCTGGTCGCTCGGTCTGCTGGCGAA
>RGCG01000077.1 GCA_009919275.1 Actinomycetota bacterium | reverse complement strand
CCGGGTCGGGGATGATCTTCGACACGCCAACGATCGCGAGTGTCGCAAACCACAGCATCATGATTGGTCCGAAGACCTTGCCGACCGCGCCCGTGCCGCGACGCTGCACGACGAACAGACCGACGAGGATGACAACGGCGATCGGTACTACCCAGTCGGCGAACGACGTCGACACTTCTTCAAGGCCCTCGACGGCGCTCAACACCGAGATGGCCGGGGTGATGATGCCGTCGCCGTACAACAGTGCGGTGCCAAAGACGCCGAGTGCGACAAGAAGACCCGCCTTCTTTCCGTTTGACGAATTGCGTCCGACGAGGGCGGTGAGCGCGAGGATGCCACCTTCGCCCTTGTTGTCGGCTCGCATCACGAACATGAGGTACTTGACCGAGATGATGAGGATCAGTGCCCAGAAGGCGAGCGAGCACACGCCGAAGACATTGATGCGATCGACGGTCATCACGTGCGACTTTTCGGTGAACGTCTCCTTCAGCGAGTAGAGAGGGCTGGTTCCAATATCGCCGTAGACGACGCCGAGGGCGCCGAGAGCGAGAGCGACTGTTCCAACCTGGTGTCCAGCACCGTGGTGATGTTCACCCTCGGAATCGCTCGAACCATGTTCGGTCGGATTGTGCGAGGCGGCGACGCGCTTGGCAAGTTCGACGGATTCCCGCCCGGCGGTCTGGTCTGAGCCCACGAGTATTCGAGGCTACAGCCGGTAGTGCGCTGGGGGAAATAGTGACGGAACTCCCCGGGAGTCAACCATCTCATTCGTTACGTTCCGCCCGATGACACGAGCGAAACACACTCGCCGCCTTCGCGTGGCGGGAATCGCATTGTTGGTGGTCGCACTCGTTGCGGGCTGCACCAAGTCGGCCGATAAGTCCCCGGAGAGTCTCGTCAAGGGCCTTCTCGACATCACCGACATGCCGGGCGAATGGCAAGAGACCCAGCGTGACGCATTCACTTCGCGGACAAACGAAAATCCGTCGATCGATCCGTCGATTTGGTGTCCCGACGCATCGGACGAGGCAGCGGGCCTCACCGAGTTGGCCGGGGCTGCCGGAGCAGACGTTGAGATGCAAATGCAGCTGGACAACGCGGAGGCGCCGCGACTGATGCGCCTGCAGGCGTGGCGCAACGAATCGGTTCGGGAGTACTTCACCCGGGTCGTCGCGGTCGTGAACATCTGCGACGATGCGAAGTGGACCGAAGACCCGGGCGTCACCCAGGAGATGTGGAAGATCGACGGACCCGAGGTCGGTGATGAATCAGTGAGTTGGGGTTCGGGTCTCGTGCCGCCAAAGGGCAAGGAGATGGCCGCATCGATGGGACATACAACGGTCGCACGGATCGGAGACGTGATCATGGTGCTGCAGATCGGCGACTACAGGACCACCCCGACATCCGAGACTCTCAGCGATGACGAATGGCGTGAGATCGTTCAGCGCGCGGCCGACAAACTCGCCGACGCCTGAGCACGCCACGCATCGGCCAAGAGGCCGACCGAGTGGACCCGCGACGACGTGTGGTCGGCGTGATGCGCCGTGATGATTTCGTCGGCACCGGTTTCGCGTGCAAAAACTTCGAGGACGCGCACGACATGATCGGCCGTGCCGACGGCGGAATACCGGAATACATGTGTGAGGTACGAGCCGCGTGGTGAGGCGAGGAGCTCTTCGGCTTGTTCATCGGTCATTCGGTTGCCCGGCGGGCTGAACAAGGCCTTGGCGAACGTACGGCGTCGACGTTCGAACTGGCGATTCGCATCCTCGTCGGTGTCGGCGGCGATCACACTGTGACCACAAATGAGGTACGGCGCATCGAGTTGCGCCGATGGTTCGAAGCGCGTGCGGTAGATCTCGATTGCCTCGTGCAGTGAGTCGGGTGCGAAGTGCGAAGCAAAGGCGAAGGGCAAGCCGAGTGCCGCGGCCAACTGTGCCCCGAACAAGGATGACCCGAGAATGTAGAGCGGCACGCGCGTTCCGCGTCCGGGCGTGGCGACGACGTTCGCCACCCGCGATTCATCGGCGAAGAACGCCTGCAATTCCAACACGTCCTGTGGGAAGCGTTCTGCCGAACGAGGGTCGCGACGCATCGCCATGAAAGTGGTTTGGTCGGTTCCCGGCGCACGTCCGAGGCCGAGATCGATTCTTCCCGGGTGCAGCGCGGCCAGGGTGCCGAATTGCTCGGCAATCACCAGAGGAGAGTGGTTCGGCAACATGACGCCGCCGGCGCCCAGGCGGATGGTCTTGGTGTGGGCCGCAACGTGGGCGATGAGAACCGCCGGGGAGGACGAGGCGATGAACTCGGAGTTGTGGTGCTCGGCATACCAGACGCGTTCGTAGCCGTGCCGCTCGGCCGCGCGGGCTAGTTCCACGCACCCCGCCAGGCTTTGGGCGATGGTCTCGCCATCGCCGATCGAGGCGAGGTCGAGGATCGACAATTTCGGCAGCCCCATGGGATCAGGCTACGTGTTGCGCGGCTCCGGGAACGGGGCAAAGATGATTGCATCAATCGAAGCGGGCGCGGGGGCGTCCGGTTCACGAAAAGGGGGTCGCGCATGACCGACGTTCTCGACAGCAAGCAGGCAGGCGAGCGCAAGCCGTGGTTCTTGAAGGGCAACTACGCCCCCGTCTCGAACGAGGTGACCGACTTCAACCTGAAGGTGACCGGTGCTATTCCAAAGAGTCTGAGCGGGATGTACCTGCGCAACGGTTCGAATCCAAAGACCGGCTACACCGACCACTGGTTCTTCGGTGACGGAATGATCCACGGAGTACGCCTCGAGGGTGGCGAAGCGAAGTGGTACCGCAACCGCTACGTGCGCACGACGAAATACGAAAAGAACCTCGAGGCCATGGATCCCGACTGCATGTTCGATCCGACAGCCAGCGCAGCCAACACCCACGTCCTTGGACACGCCGGACGCATCTGGGCGCTCGAAGAGGGACATTTCCCCTGGGAACTCTCGCGTGACCTCGAGACGATGGGTTGTGACGACTTCGGTGGCAAGTTGACCACCGCGTTCACCGCGCACCCGAAGCTGTGCCCCGAGACGAACGAATTGCACTTCTTCGGTTACTCGCCGATCGCACCGTACGTCACGTACCACGTGCTCGACGCAAAGGGTCAGTTGGTTCATACGGCGCCGATCACCACGCCGAAGGGCACGATGATGCACGACTTCATGATCACGCGTGACCACGCGATCTTTATGGACCTGCCGGTTGTGTTCGACCTCGACAAAATCGCCCAGGGTCTGCCACCCATCGGTTGGGACGACACCTACGGTGCGCGAATCGGCATCATGCCGCGCATGGGAACCGACGCCGACATCCGTTGGTTCGAAGTCGACCCGTGCTACGTGTTCCACCCGCTCAACTCTTACGTCGACGGTGACGAGGTCATCTGCGACGTCGGTCGCCACGCGACGATGTGGAAGAACTCGATGGACGACTTCGATCCCTCGTACATGTGGCGCTGGACCTTCAACCTGAAGACGGGGGCGGTTCGCGAGCAGCAGTACGACGACTGGGCGCACGGCTTCCCGCGCGTCGATGACCGCGTGGTCGGCCTGAAGCATCGCTATGGCTGGGCAGCAGGTTCGCGCGAGGGCAAGGTTGGTGCACTCGACGCGGCTGGTGTTGTCGCGAAGTACGACATGAAGGACGGTTCGAAGACGGTCCACGACTTCGGGGCCTACGCGCACCCGGGCGAGTTCGTCTTCGTGCAGGACTCCGACACGGCGGCAGAAGACGAGGGCTACGCGATGGGATTCGTGTACTACAGCGACACCGAAACGTCCGAGCTCGTCATCCTCGATGCGTCCGACATGTCCAAGGCGCCAGTTGCGCGTGTACATCTGCCACAGCGCGTCCCCTTCGGGTTCCACGGCAGTTGGGTCGACGACTCGATTTTGAATTGAGTCACTGACCGCTCGCGCGGTACCAACCTCATCGCATTTCGGGCACTTGGCACCCGATCCTTTCGGGATGGGATCCGTCGATTATCCAAAGGGCAAACGGCTTGTCGGCAAGGTGGCCCTCATCACCGGCGCTGCGCGTGGCATGGGCGCGAGTTTCGCAAGAGCGATGGTCGCGCAGGGTGGAAGTGTCATCGTCGGCGACGTTCTCGACGAACAAGGACTTGCAGTCGAAGCAGAGCTGGGTGACGCGACCGTGTACGTCCATCTCGACGTGACGAGCCGCAGCGATTGGCAACACGCCGTTGATGTTGCGCTCGCACGGTTCGGCAAGTTGAACATCCTTGTCAACAACGCGGGAATTCTCGCGACCGGATCCGTTGCAGAATTTCCCCCCGACGAGTGGGACCGTGTCATCGCGGTGAATTTGACGGGAGCCTTCAACGGCATCCAGGCGACGCTTCCCGCACTCAAGGCCTCGACACCCGCTTCGATCATCAATATCTCGTCGACCGCCGGCCTCAAGGGCTACGGCGGCCTCGTCGGCTATACGGCATCGAAGTTCGGTTTGCGTGGTCTCACGAAGGCGGTCGCTCTCGACCTCGGCGATTCGGGCGTGCGATGTAATTCCATTCATCCGGGTGCGGTCATCACGCCGATGACTGACGGAATCGACATGGCGCAGTCGCATGTTGCGATGAAACGCCCCGGCCATCCCCACGAACTCGCACATCTTGCCGTTTTCCTCGCGAGTGATGAGTCGAGTTACTGCACGGGTGCCGAATTCGTCGCCGACGGGGGAGAAATGGCCGGTCTCGCGACTCTCACGGTGTCGTCGTGATTGTCGTCGCCGCACAACTCGGGATGACGTCGTCACCCACCCGTGTGTACCGACACGACTTCGGGTGTGTCCGGTGCTCAGCCTCGAGGCAAAGTCGCTGATCACATCGCAGATCCATGGCGGTTCGCTGGCGAATTGGGCGACTGCCTTCGCGGTCGCATCGTTTGTCATCAAATCGAGGGACGTTTGCGGTGTCGGGGTACACAGCTGTGTCCCTACGTTCGGTGCATGGGTCGAAACTTCGTTCTTCGTCCGTGCGTTCTCACGGTGACGGCGTGGCTTGCGCTGTCGGGGTGTGCGGTCACTTCTGTCCGTGACACGAACAAGATTCGTTCTGCCGAGGAACTCGCCGATTCGTTGCTCACAGAAGAGGACCTGAGTGGCGATTGGGCATTGACCATGGGGCCCGATGGTGTTGCGCTGCCTGCATCGGGTGTCATCACCGACGTTGAACGAGAGATGCTTCCGCAGGTTGAGTTGTGCGCGGAGGCTGGTCAGGCGGCGCGCGATGCCATCGACAGTTTGAAGTGGCAAGGCTTTCGTCAACTCGACAAGGTTGTGGACGACCCGATCGATCCGCCGGCTGATCGCGAAGGTCACATGGAGTTTGTCCAGCAGTTCCTCATGTCGGCTGATCCCGATGACCTCGAATCGGGGTCGGCGACCAGCGGATCGCGACACTTGCGCAAATCGAGGAGGCGGGCGGTGGCGGGATGTGGAACATCTATTCGGTTCTCGTACGCGAAGGCGCTGTGTTGATGTCGATCACGGCAGTCGACATCGTCCTCGGCGACCTCGAAGCGGAAATCGGAGTCTCCGATCTCAATGCGATGTTGTCAGCCGCCACATCGAAGATCTGACGGCCTTTTTCTCGGGCGTCAGTTCCAACGTGCCAGAAGGAATGCGCCGATTCGACCGATTGCTTCGGTGGCTTCGGGCATCTGCCCCACGAATGCTTGGAACACGTGCTGCATCTCGGGGAACACGTCGAGGCGCACCTCGACTCCGGCGCGAGCCGCGCGGGCGGCCAGTCGCGTGCTGTCGTCGAGCAGGGTCTCGTGGCCACCCACTTGTATGTAGAGGGGTGCAAGCCCGTGCAGTTCCGCATACAACGGCGCGGCCAACGGGTCGCGCTTGCTGCCGTTGCCGATGAAGAGGTCGGCCATCATTGCGAGCGCACCGCGTCCAACCATGAAGTCGTTGCCAGCGTTGGAGTCCATCGACTCACCGTTTCCCTCGAGGTCGACCCACGGTGAAAGGGGAATGCCAGCCATCGGTTGGGGGAGGCCTGCATCGCGGGCCGCAACGAGCGCAGCAATGGTGAGGCCGCCGCCCGCCGAGTCTCCGGAGATGGCGATGCGATCGGGTGCGTACCCCGAGTCGAGCAGGTGTCGGTACGCCGCAAGTGCGTCGGTCACCGCTGCGGGGTGCGGGTGTTCTGGGGCAAGTCGGTAGTCGATCGAAAGCACCTTGCAGTTCGCGCTCACCGCGATGTGCGATGCAAGGCGCAGGTGCGTGCGCGACGACTGCACGACGTAGCCGCCACCGTGAAGGTAGAGCACGACGTGATCGGCCGACGCGGACCTGGGAACGATCCACAGCCCGGGTACGCCGTTCGCACTCGTCTCTTGAACGTCCACGTTGTCGGGCATCGTGCCGACGTTCGCCATGGTCGCTTCGGCGCCGGCGCGCTGCTGTTCGACGGTGGGCGGCGGCCCATCGGGCACCACGTTGTCGCGATATGAACGAATGACGGCGTTGATCGCCTGTGCTTCCTGACTGGCCATTTACTTCCCCCGAGATTTGCGATGGTCGAAAACTAGCCTCCGGCGGCAACCTGTCGAACTGCGCGGTCATTGGGCTGTGCGCCGACCGGGTGACCAGACATGTCCTCGCGTCGCGAATAGAGTCAGCACGGTGTACGAATCATTGCTCTCGGCATCGTGGCTGGTGCGATTGGTGGTTGTCGTAGTTCCGGTGGTGCCGACGGTCTTCTTCCTGGTTCATCGGTCGCTTGCCGCCGGGCTCGACGATCGAACGAACGACAACGTCATGACTGCAGCGATCAGATTCGTTGGGGCCTCATTCCTCTTCATTGGATCGTTCGCAAACGTCACTGCTTGGCAGGCTTCGGCCGCGGCGAATTCCCACCTCAAGAGCGAACTGTCCTCGCTCGCGGCTCTCACCGAATCGATTCTCGACTACCGACAAGACGCCACGCTTGAAAAGGCGCGTTCTGCGATCGTGACATACGTCGAGACCGTGCGTAGTGAAGAGCTCGCGTCGAATCCCTCTGATGACAAGTTCGCCAGTGCCTCGACTCTCACCCGGACGTATCGAACGAAGAACGCAGCGCTGGGATCGACGACCATCGAGCGGGACTCGGCCGAGCAGGCGGCTCTCGACATTCGTAGTGCGGTGATCGCGATCGAGCAGGCCGATGTGGTCTCCGAGCGCGACATCAATCGGATGATCGACCAGGTCGACGACTTTCAGGTGGCGAGGCGCGACCGTGTGTCGATTGCGTGGCCGATGGTGTCGCCGGTCGTGATGATCACCCTCTTGGTCATCACCTTCGCGGTGCTCGCCCTCATCAGTCTGATGCCCGCGGGTTCGAGTCCTCGTTTGAAGTGGCTGCAGGCGACAGTCTCGGCCGTGGTGGTTTCGGCGGTGTGGTTTTCCGTCTTGTCCACACAAGACATCAGCATCCGTAATCCGGTGGTCCGCGCACCCATTGACGCGTTTCTCAACCGCTACCGCTAACGGCGCCCGGGTACGCGAATTCAGAAAGTGGAGCTGGGGGGAATCGAACCCCCGTCCATCAGGCGTTGAACGCTCGTGCTACGACCATTCCCAA
>RGCG01000076.1 GCA_009919275.1 Actinomycetota bacterium | reverse complement strand
GTGCGCGCGCCCGCATCGGCGAAGATCGCGTTCGGTGCCGAATCGCTCGCGCCGGCGCCGTATCGGCTGACACATTCCACGCCCGCTGCAATGAAGCAATCGCCTTCGCCCGAACGAATTGCGTGCGCCGCCATGCGAATTGTCTGCAGGCTGGACGAGCAATAGCGGTTGACCGTGACGCCCGGAACATCATCGAGCCCTGCGAGAATGGCGACCACGCGCGCGATGTTGAATCCCTGCTCGCCGGCGGGCTGGCCGCAACCCATCATCAAGTCTTCGACATCGGTCGCCTTCACCTGGGGCACCTTTGCCATGAGGGCGCGCACCATCTGCGCCGACAGGTCATCGGGGCGCATGTCGACGAGCGACCCTTTGAAGGCGCGCCCGATCGGACTGCGCGTGGTTGCAACGATGACGGCCTCGGCCATGATTTCCCCTGTCGTGACGCCGTTCCCCGACGGCTCCGTGTCACTTCAAACTACAGAGAGCGATTCGTGTGTGCCAAGAGCACCCGTTCGAGCTCTTCGCGCTGCAGCGGGTCGTGCAGGTTGATGAGTCCCGCATACCACCGCAGTCCCCGCGCGGTTGCGACCACCCGAACCGGCACCCGATCGCCCAGGTCGTGGCCGAATGCCGTCGGAATGTCGACACTTTCCACCCCGGCTGCGAACAATTCATCCTCCGTTGCCGCGAGTTCTCCGCCCGACATGAGATACGTCTCGGCGTCAACGAAGAACGTGAATTCGATGGACCGAATATCTCGGAGGGCTTCGTCTTCCAACGACATCACCGCATAATCTCACGACATGTCGACTCCGACCGCATCGTTGCCGAAAATCCCCCTGTCCGAGATCAACCTCTCGAATCCCGAGTTCTGGCTTCAGGATCGCGCCTGGCGCTACGGCGCGTTCAAGACATTGCGCGACGAGTCGCCCTATCACTTCTTCGAGGAATGGGAATTCGAGAACTCCCCCATCCCCCGCGGTCCCGGCTACTACGCGCTCACCCGACATGACGACATCTGGCACGTCAGCCGCCATCCCGAACTCTTCTGCAGTGGAAAGGGATCGAACATCGGTGACCTGACCGTCGAGTTGAACGAGTTCTTCGGGTCGATGATCAACATGGACGACCCGAAACACTTCCGCCTCCGGTCGATCGTGTCGAGGGGTTTCGCGCCACGCGAGATCCGCCGGGTCGAGGAGTACGTGGTCACGAAGGCGAAGGAAGTCGTCGACAACGTTCTCGAACGCTTCCCGGGTGGTGAGTGCGACTTCGTCGAGGAGATCGCTTCACGGTTCCCCCTCGAGATCATCTGCGAGATGATGGGAATTCCCCGAGACGACTACAAGCAGATCCTCACCTGGACCAACACGATTCTCGGCGTCGGTGACCCCGAACTTGTGACCGGCCTCGACGACCTGCTGAACGCGGGCTTGAGCATGTTCAACTATGCCCAGGCACTGGGCGAAGATCGCGTCAAGAATCCGGTCGACGACATCACGTCGGTGATGATGAACGCCGAGGTCGACGGCCAACGACTCACCTCTCAGGAGTTCGGGTCGTTCTTCATTCTCCTCGTCGTCGCCGGCAACGAAACCACGCGCAACGCAATCAGCCACGGAATGAAGCTGCTCACCGACCATCCCGACCAGCGCAAGATTTGGTTCGACGATTTCGACACCTACACGAAGTCGGCGGTCGAGGAAATCGTTCGCTACTCCACCCCCGTCATCCACTTCCGCCGCACGGTCACCGAGGACACCGACATCAACGGCTTCCCGGTGAAAGCCGGGGAAAAGGTGGTCATGTGGTACGCCTCGGGCAACCGCGACGAGCGCGTTTATGCCAATCCGGAATCGTTCGACGTTCGTCGCGACATCCAGCCCCCGCAGGTCGGCTTCGGTGCGGGCGGGCCCCACTTCTGCCTCGGCGCCAATCTCGCCCGACGCGAAATCGCCGTCATGTTCGACGAAATCCGTCGGCGACTGCCGAATCTCCGGGTCACGGCCGCTCCGGCCTTTTTGCAGAGCAACTTCATCAACGGCATCAAACGCATGCCGTGCTCTTTCAAATAGCCCGGGTCCGCTTCTTGGCGGCGAGGCCCGCCAGTACTTCCATGATCAATCGATGTGCCACGTTGACGGTGCAGTCGGCGTGGTCGTAGGCGGGTGCCACTTCCATCACGTCGAAGGCCACCAAGGGTGTCTCGAGAGCGAGTCGCCGAACGGCGCGCAGCATGTCGACACTCGCGATTCCGCCGGGCTCGGGGGTGCCGGTTCCCGGAGCGTATGCCGGGTCGAGCGAGTCGATGTCGATGCTCACGTAGAGATGGTCGACACCGTCCAATGCTTCAACAATCGCGTCGGTGATGACCGCGTCGAGGCCGCGGCGATGAACCTCGTCCATCATGTGCCACTTCATGCCCTGCTCGGCCATCCACTTCCACACGTCGGCGCCCGGCCAGTAGCCACGTAGTCCAATCTGGACGAAGTTCTTTGCGGGAATTGCACCACTCTCGATGAGGCGACGCATCGGCGTGCCATGGCTGGCGAGGTTGCCGTCGATCGTGTCGGCCGTGTCGGCGTGCGCGTCGAAGTGCACCATGCCGACGCGACCGAAACCGAATTTCTCGGCCACCGCTGTCGCCGACGGCCACGTGATTGTGTGGTCTCCGCCGATGACGATGGGCGTGATCCCGAGGTTGACAACGTCGGCAACCTTCTTCTTCACGTTGTCGAGACTGGCTTCGACCATGCCCGGGTCGGTTCGTCGTGCCAAGGTCGAAGGGTGCGCCAATAATCGCTACATCCGGGGCCCAATCGGCGAGCATCTGCACATCGGGAACCAGCGGACGTTGCGCGAAGGTCAACGTGCTACCGAAGACGTAGCCGAGTTCCAGTTGCTCGCGATACCCGGGCGGTAACTCCCTCTTCACCCCGCCACATTAAGGGTTCTCGGTGTGAATTGACTCGGATTTTGCTACACCGCACACCGAGAACGGCCGTGGCCCGGGGGTTCACCCCGGGCCACGATTCGCCTTGTCAGTTTTCTCGGTGTGTATCGGTGCAAAAAGCGAGTCTTTTCACACCGAAAACCCGGGTGGGGTCAGGAGCAGCCGGAGGTTGATCCGCACGACGGGCACGCATGGCACGAACCCGCACGCTGCATCTGCACTCCACACTGCATGCACATCGGTGCATCACTGTGCTTCACTGCCGGGCGCTCGATTCCACCCGCGGGCGAGTGATCGGTGCTGGGCGCCGACGGTGCGAAACCGTACTGGAGCTGCGCCGCAAGGTCGCCTGCCGTTGGCACG
The DNA here is from genome assembly GCA_009919275.1 of Actinomycetota bacterium. Lineage (GTDB taxonomy): Bacteria > Actinomycetota > Acidimicrobiia > Acidimicrobiales > Ilumatobacteraceae > F1-20-MAGs119. The sequence continues at coordinate 4,331 of RGCG01000076.1, read as the reverse complement.
GTCTTCGGGTCGGCCACGACCTCGGAGCCGGTGCTGGTCTCGACGATGGTCTCTTCGACACCGGGCAAGGTCGGCTGCAGACGCTCGTCGCGGCTGAAGATGCCGAGCTCGGCACGCTCGTCGTAGTTCAGGTACTCGAGAGCGAGACGACGGAACAGGTAGTCCATGATCGACGAAGCGATGCGGATGTCCGGGTCGTCGGTCATGCCGGCGGGCTCGAAGCGCATGTTGGTGAACGCTTCGACGAACGCACGCAGCGGCACGCCGTACTGGAGGCCGTAGCTGATGCTCTTGGCGAATGCGTCCATAATGCCCGAGAGCGTCGACCCCTGCTTCGACACGGTGAGGAACACCTCGCCGGGACGACCGTCTTCGTATTCACCGATGGTGGCGAAGCCCTTGCAATCGGCAACGCGGAATTCGAACGTGCGACCACGACGCGAACGCGGCAGCTTCTGGCGAACCGGCTGTGCGATGACGCGCTCGACGATCTTTTCCACCACGTTCGTCGCCTGTGCCGCAGCAGTGGGCGCATCAGCCTTGTCGTCGTCTTTCTTGGCGGTCGACAGCGGCTGGGCGACCTTGCAGTTGTCGCGGTAGATGGCAACGGCCTTCAGACCAAGGCGCCACGACAGTTCGTGGAGTTTCTCGATCTCTTCGATCGTTGCTTCTTCGGGCATGTTCACGGTCTTCGAGATTGCACCCGAGAGGAACGGCTGCACCGCTCCCATCATCCGAACGTGACCTTCGTAGTGGATGGTGTTGTCACCCATCGAACAGGCGAACACGGGCAGATGTTCGGGCTTGAGGGCCGGCGCACCGATGATGCTCTTGTTCGTGTCGATGTAGGCAATGACGTCGTCGATCTGTTGCGGCGTGTAACCGAGTCGACGCAACGCACGCGGGATCGTTTGGTTGACGATTGACATCGTTCCACCGCCGACCAGTTTCTTGATCTTCACAAGACCAAGGTCGGGCTCGATGCCGGTGGTGTCGCAATCCATCATGAGACCGATGGTGCCTGTGGGCGCGAGCACGCTGGCCTGGCTGTTGCGCACGCCGTACTCCTCACCGTCTCGCACCGCGGACTCCCATGCCTCGCGGCCGGCATGCAGAAGATCGGCCTGCACAACGTCGGGATTCTCGATTTCGTACGACGCGTCGCGGTGCATGCGCAGAACGTTCAGCATGTACTTCTCGTTCTCGGCAAAACCGGCGAACGGTCCCATGCGGCTCGCCGTGCGCGCCGACGTGGCGTACGAGTGGCCGGTCATGAGAGAGGTGATGGCTGCGGCCCAGGAACGACCTTCCTTGCTGTCGTACGGAAGACCGAGCGCCATGAGAAGTGCACCGAGGTTGGCGTAGCCAATACCCAGCTGACGGAAGAGACGGCTGTTCTCGCCGATCTTCTCGGTCGGATAGTCTTGTCGTTTTCGTCGAGGTACTTGAGCAGATTGAGCGATGCGAGGTTGCACGCCGAATTGTCGATGTGCATGTACTCCGAGCACGGGTTCGAGCCATTGATGCGGCCGGTTGCATGCGCCGTGTGCCACTTGTTGATGGTGGTATCGAACTGCAGACCGGGGTCGGCGCACTCCCATGCCGCCGTGGCAATTTCACGCCACAGGTCGCGGGCGCGAACCGTCTTGACCGCCGAGCCATCGGTGACGGCCTTCATATTCCAGTCGCGGTCTTCGATGACCGCATTCATGAAGTCGTCGGTGACACGCACGGAGTTGTTGGCGTTCTGGTACTGGATCGAGAACGAGTCGACACCGTCGAGGTCCATGTCGAAACCTGCGTCGCGCAGCACGCGCGCCTTGCGCTCTTCTTTCGCCTTGCACCAGATGAACTCTTGAACGTCGGGGTGGTCGACGTTCAAGATGACCATCTTGGCCGCGCGACGCGTTTTGCCACCCGACTTGATGGTGCCCGCGCTGGCGTCGGCGCCGCGCATGAAGGACACCGGGCCCGATGCCGTGCCACCGCCCTGCAGGTGCTCGTAGCTGGAGCGAATGTTGGAGAGGTTGATGCCGGAGCCCGAACCACCCTTGAAGATTGTTCCCTCTTCGCGATACCAGTTGAGGATGCCTGCCATGGTGTCTTCGACCGCAAGGATGAAGCACGCGCTGGCCTGTTGCGGAACGCCCTTCACGCCGATGTTGAACCACACCGGGCTGTTGAATGCAGCCCGCTGCGTGACGAGAATGAACTTGAGTTCGTTGCGGAACGCTTCGGCCTCGTTGGGCAACGATGTTGGTTGCATTGAGCGACCACGAGGCGGGAATTTCGACGTCACGTTGCTCGAAGGCAACCGAGCCGTCCTTCCAGTTTGAGATGCGGGCATCACGGCGTTCCCAAACGACTGAGTCGTACGGGTGAACACCGGGGCTCGTGAACTGGCGGCGAATCCCGATGGACAACCGATCCGGTGCGAGAGACATGTCGTGCCTTCCTTGCTTTCTTTGACGAAGCTTTCTTCTACGAAGCTTTGGATTGTGATGTGAGTGACGTGCGAAAAATTCGTGTTGCGTATGTTTCACGTGGACACTTGTGACCGTGGTCACACCGAAGCCCAGAGACGCAGGATCCACAAGATGTTGTGGCTCTCCGCCCCCCATTGCGGTGTCTTCCACAACTGGTTGTGTAATTACAGCACTGTGCTTAACCCTTTGTCAACGATTGTCGAAGGTCACGTGGGTGCGACCCTCTGAGAGGCACGATACGGACCAACCCCTGTGCGGAGGAAGTGGATAACCGTGTGAATTTCCCCTTTTTTCGGGGGATTGACCTGTGGACGGACGGGGACAACCGCCCCGAAGCGGGGCCTACGCCAGGGACACCGCGACCGGAATGCCGTTCAGGACGCTGGTCCCCGAAATGGGGTCAAACAGATCCTCGTCGGTCAACAGATTCGAGTTGACTCCCGCGAACTCACCGGCAACCGACAGACGCGTGCCGGCGACCGAGTGCCCCCACCCGTGGGGCAGCGACACGACACCGGGGCGAATGTCGTCGGTGATCTCGACTGGTGCCAACACTTCGCCAACACGGCTCTTCACGCGGACCGACTGTCCGGCAGCGATACCTCGCTCGACCGCATCGTTGGGATTCATCTGCAACGTGCAGCGTGGCTTGCCTTTCACCAACACCGAGATGTTGTGCATCCATGAATTGTTCGAACGGATGTGTCGGCGCCCGACCAACATCAGCTTTTCGTCATCGACGTTGGATGCGTGTTGCCACAAACGTTCCACGTCGGCGAGCAACTGCGCTGGTGCGAGTTCGATCTTGCCCGATGCGGTGCGAATCACTTCGGGAATTCGCGGACGCAACGCACCAAGGTCAATACCGTGCGGGTTCGCGAGAAGAACCTCGAGGGACAAGCCGTCGGGTGCAGCCCCGAACGCATCGCCGTACGGACCCGTGCGCAGCATGAAATCGACCATGCGCGCCGGTCCGCGACGCCCAGCCTTTGACAATTCGGCCAGCAGCTCGTCGGCATCGCGTCCGCACACGTTCGACGATGGATCGCGAACAGCAGAGCCAACGAGGGCAGCGATCGCAACATCATCGGCGACCGCAGGGTCGGCATCGGCTCCGGCGCCCTGGGCGATCATTCCCAGCTTTGCGAGAATCTCCCACTCGTCGGGCTGATCCGCGTCGAGGGGCAACACCGCCGGGCTGTAGTTCGCAACGTTGCGAACCGCGAAAGCGAGCAGGAAGACGTCATAGTGGTCGCGCTGGAGATGCGACGGTGGCGGAAGAATCACGTCGGCATGGCGAGTTGTCTCGTTGAGATAGATGTCGACGCTCACCATGAACTCGAGGGATGCCAGCGCCTTGTCGAGCTTGCCGCTGTTCGGGTTCGACAAAACGGGATTGCCGGCGAGCGTCACCATCGCCCGGATCTGACCCTCACCCGCGGTCAGGATTTCGTCGGCGAGAACCGCGACGGGGAACTCCCCCATCACCTCGGGCAAACCCTTCACTCGTGAGGTTCCCTTGCCGTATTGGAAACCCTTCCCACGCCCGGGCTGACCCTTCGTCGTCGCCCCACCCGCAGCGGGCAGCGTGAAGAGCGAACCACCTTCACTGTCGAGGTTGCCCGTGAGAGTGTTCACGACATCGACCAGCCACGACGTGGTTGAACCGAACGCCGTGGTGGTGGTGCCAATTCGTCCGTAGACGGTTGCCGAGGGCGCGTCGGCAAGTTCGTGCGCAATACGACGAATGGTCGTCGCGTCGATCCCGCACGCGCGCTCGACTGCTTCGGGAGTGAACCGAGACACGGCATCGCGCACGTCGGCGAGGCCGTTGAGGTGCGGCGC
>RGCG01000075.1 GCA_009919275.1 Actinomycetota bacterium | reverse complement strand
CTGAGCGGGCCCCGTGGCTCTGTAGGGCATGACAGCACGATCAGCCCTTTTCACCCTTGTTCTTGCCACCGGCGTAGCCGGCGGTATCGCCTTTGCCCAGCCCGTCGCGGCCAGCACCACCAGCCCAGTCGTCGCGCTGTCGGCGGGCGACGACCACACGTGTTCGTTGCACGCCGATGGCACGGTGCAGTGCTGGGGCAGCAACGACTTCGGTCAGCTGGGCAACCCAGATGTCGAGTCGTCGCCGACACCCGTCCCCGTCGCGTTCCCGAGCCCCACGCACATCGTTGCCATTGCGACGGGGTCGTTCCACACGTGTGCGGTCGACCGCGACCACCGCGTCTTCTGCTGGGGGTACAACGGCTGGGGTTCTCTTGGAATTGGTGATGTACCGTCCCCGAACGTGCCGACGCTTGTCACGCTCGCGCCGACTGATGCCGTCGCCAGCGACGTCGCTGCAGGTGGCTTCACGTCGTGTGTGTTGTTGTCGAACGGCCGGGCGCAATGCTGGGGTCGCAACCAGTACGGGGAAGTCGGCGATACAACTCGCACGTTGCGCAACATTCCGACACCCGTTGTTGGTGTCGGCGATGCCGTCGACATCGACGCGGGCGACAACCACGTTTGCGTGTTGCGCAGCGTCGGCACGATGTTCTGCTGGGGTCGCAACATCGACGGCCGCACGGGCGACGCCACCTTTGCCAACGTTGCCGAAGTGTCTGCCGGTGGTGCACACACCTGCGCTCGCACCTCGCTCGGTGCGCTGCGCTGCTGGGGTTCCAACTCGGTCGGGCAGTTGACACCGAACAACCTCGATACAGGAATCATTCGTGTGTCGACAGGTCGCAAGCACACCTGTGTTGTCGCCGAGGCGGGCACGGTCGCGTGCTGGGGAGACGACTCCGAGGGTCAACTCGGCGAATCGCCGGTGACGTTCAACGGACAGGTCGCTGTCGAAGTTGCAACGGGTGCTCGGCATACTTGTGCACGTCTCGATGACTCGTCGGTGTGGTGCTGGGGGCACAGCCTTTTCGGTCAGGCGGGCGACCAAACCCTGACAACGCCGTCGATGCCCGTGCGACTCATCTCTGCCATCGCGCCGGTTCCCACACCGCCAGCGCCCGTGACACCGGCGCCCATGGTTCCAGAACCCGCGGTTCCAGAACCCGTGACACCCGAACCGGTCCTCCCCGAGCCCGTTGTTCCGGCGCCCGTGACAACCGTGCCGACTTCGCCCCGGCCCATCTCGTCAGAGCCGACGCCGGTGGCACCAGAGCCGGTTCCCGCGGTGCTCCAGCCCATCACGTCGACACCCGCCAGCACGGTGCCGGTGGCACCTGTTCCCGTCATTGCGGAACCGGTGGAGAAGCAGGCCACCGTCGTGGAGTCACCGAGCGCGCCGCAGGCCATCGTGGAGGCTCCGCTCGCATCACAAGCGCCCCTGGTGCCGCGATCGATCCCCACGCCCGGCGTGGTCGAACTTCGTCTCGGTTCGCAGGCCGGTCTGGTTCGGCTGGGTCGTGCCGCGGGAGTTCGCCTCCCGGAGTCGCTGATTGCAAGTTCGCTGAGCCGTGTTCGCAGTGTGAGTGCCAATCCACTGACCCGTCTGCGCGTCGAAATGAGCGTGAGCAACCCCCGCAACTGTCGCAACGTGCTCACCCCCACGCTCGGAGCAGCAGTGCGCGCGACGCGTGTGGGGGAGTGTCGCGTGACGTTGCGCATCGAACGCAGCGGCAAGTCGAGCCTCGTGCGCACCGTGTTCATTCGCACTGCGGCGTATGCCGCCCCCATCAACAATCTCGCGCGCAACACGCGTTGACAACCGTGTGACCGTGGTGGGCACATGAAAAGAGCCCCGGCCGATTGGCCGGGGCTCTTTCGACTGTTCTGACGAGCGTCGGTCTAGTGACCGCCACCCAGATAACTCGCTTCGAGGAGGGCGCGGTTGGCCTGGAGTTCCTTGGCCGAGCCTTCCATCGTTAGTTCACCGTGCGCCATGACGTAGCCGCGGTCGGCGACGCTGAGGGCGAGGCCGACGTGCTGTTCAACCATGAGCACTCCGGCTCCGGTCTTGTCGGCGATCTCGCGGACGATCGGGAGCATGCGCTCGACGATGATCGGTGCGAGACCGAGGCTCATTTCGTCGACCAGCAGCACCTTCGGTTCCGAAGCAAGACCACGGGCCATGGCGAGCATCTGCTGCTCACCGCCGGACAGAAGACCTGCACGGCGGCTGATGAGCGGACGCAGGGCGGGGAACATGTTCAAGGCGTTCTCCATGGCTACCGCTCGCTTGGCGCGATCGGGTGTCAATCCGAGGCGCAGGTTCTCCTGCACCGTCAGGTCGAAGAAGAGCGACCGGTCCTCGGCCACGTGGGCCAGACCGCGTCGCGCCACCTTCTCGGGGCGCTCACCCACGATGGATGAACCGAGAACGTTGACTTCACCCGACACCGGTTGAAGGATGCCGCTGATGGTGAGGAGGGTTGTGGTCTTGCCCGCACCGTTTGGTCCGAGAAGAGCGACAACTTCGCCCGGGTTGACGTGAAGGTTGAGCCCGCGCACGACGGGAATGCCGCCGTAGCCGGTGCTCAGGTTCTTGATGTCAATGACACGCTCGGCCATGGTGATCAGCCCTCTCCCTTCAGGGCGCGCGCCGCGGCGTCGCCTTCCGATGCCTGCAGTTCACCTGCGGACTCGCCTAGGTATGCCTTAATAACTTCCGGATTATTGCGGACTTCCTCGGGCGTGCCCTCGGCGATGATCTTGCCGAAGTCGAGCACGTAGATGTAGTCGCACACACTGAGCACGAGCCCCATGTCGTGGTCGATGAGGAAGATGGTGATGTCGTGGTTCAGGATCTCGCGCAGGTGAGAACCCAACTGTTGCGACTCGACGGTGTCGAGACCCGCGGCGGGTTCGTCGAGAAGCAAAAGCTTCGGCGATGCCGCGAGGCTGCGTGCCACGCTGACCAACTTGCGCTGGCCGTGTGACAAGTCGAGTGTCAACCGGTCGCGGAATTCACCGAGGCCGAGGAGGTTGAGTGCCCATTCAGCCCGCTCTTCGACGCCGAGTGCGCGGTTTGGCTGGAAGATGTCGGCGAGGAACGACCACCACTTGGTCTCTTCAGCCATGACGATGAGGTTGTCCCACACCGTCAGGTCCTCGAAAAGCTCGAGTGACTGGAACGTACGCACCAGGCCGGCCTTTGCGCGGGCAGCAGGTGACACACCCGCCAGGTCGGCACCGTTGAATTCGGCACGACCCGACGAGACGTTGGTGAATCCCGTGATTGCGTCGATGAAGGTGGTCTTGCCAGCACCGTTCGGGCCGATGAGGCCCGTCAGCTTGCCCTTTTCGGCCTTGATGTTGACGTTGGAGTTTGCGTGGAGACCGCCGTACGAAACGGTGAGATCGTGGGTTTGAAGAAGTGAACTCATGCTGCCACCTCCTGCGTGGCTTCGGCGGAACCGAGTTCACGGTGTCCGCCACTCCGGATGAGAATGACGAGGTTGCGGATGAAGAGCGCAAGGAACGCACCCAGAGCCATCATCCACGGACGGCTCCAGTCGTCGGTACGCCACGGGTTGATGCCGATAGCGCCCCACGCGAGACCAATGACGATGAAGGGTCCGAGTCGGCGTCCGACACCCGCCCATTCGCGGCCGCGAGCGCGCTTTAGCCAGTTGCCGAAGTACTGAACGATCGGCTGATACAGCATCGACTGACCCGAGGGGTGCAGGATCGCGGTGAGGATCATTCCGACGCCGCCGAGAACCGGGGTGTAGGAGTGCAGGCCCTCAGACTGGTGAGCACCGAAGACCGCGACGATGCCCGAGCCGGTGAGTACGCCGCCGATAACTGCGCCGCTCACCGAGGTGATGCCACCCAGGTAAGCGAAGGCGAGGGTCACGAGTCCGGCGAAGTAGACCCAGTTGGCCGACGAGATCTGCTGCTGCTGGAACGCCGTCATAACGCCGGCCATGCCCGCAAGCGCAGAGGCCAGGCCGAACGCCAGCAACTTCGTGCGTGGAACGTCGACACCAGCCGAAGCTGCCGCACGCTCGTTGGCACGCACGGCGAGGAACCGACGACCGGTGCTACCGCGACGCAAGTTCGACACCATGACGCACATGAGCGCGAGGACGATCACGCAGAACAACGCGAACTTCGGTGAGTCGGTGAGACCCGCTGAACCCGTCGAGCCGATGTCGATACCGAAGAGCGTCGGCGAAGGCACCGCCGCGTTCGACCCCGCCATCAGGTTTGTCAGCTTCGAGTTGTCGAAGTACAGCGTCTGCAGCGACACGGCGGCGGCAATAGTGACCACCGCGAGCTGCACACCGCGTATGCGCAATGCCGGGATACCAAGAATGATGCCGACGGCAACAGCCACGATGATGCCGAGGATTGCGGCGATCGGCCAGGCGATACCCGGTCCGGATACCGCGAAGGGATCCTCGGGGCTAGGGGTTCCGTTCGCAGTCATGCGTGCCATAAAGAAGGCAGCAACGCCCGCGATCGACAGCTGCACCATCGAGATCTGTCCAACGTAGCCAGCGAGCAACACGTAGCTGAGCATCAACATCGCGCCGATCAAAGTGGTGGTGAAGGCGAAGCCCCACTTGCCTGAGAGACCGGCGAAGATGAAGTCGCCCGGTAGACCGAAGGCAAGGATCGCACCCAGCGGCACGAACACCGCGACATACCAGCCAATGCGCTTGGGGTAAGGCGACAGCGGTAGACGCTTTTCTTGGATGTTGCCGCGCACCGGCAGCGACTTTCCACGGAGGAAGAGAACCAAAACGATGATGACAAGCGGGATTGCGTCGGTTGCACCCGACTGCAGCCACTCGGGGAACCAGCTCTGGCCCGACATCCACGTCGCGACCACGGTCTGCAGCATTCCGATGCCAACACCACCGGCGATTGCGATGGGAACGGACGAGAGCGAACCTATGAGCGCGGCACCGAGGGCCGGCACAATGAGCGTGGTGAACTTCACCACGTTCAACGCACCTGTGACCGAGCCAACGAGCACGCCGGCAAGACCTGCCGTGAGTGCGGCAATGATCCAGTTCGACAGTGCAAGTCGCTCGGGCGAGTATCCAAGAAGGACGGCGCCCTTCTCGTTGCCCGCTGCCGCGCGCGTGGCAAGGCCAAAGCGCGTGAACTTGTAGTTGAACCACAGTGCGGCCCCAACGATGATCGCGACAATTGCGAGCGCAAAGCTCTCACCAGGCAACGGCTTACCGAACCCCAGGAAGTTTGTGAACAGAGTGTTCGGCAGAAGAATCGCCTCAGGCTGCGGATTTTCTGCGCCGAAGTTGACGAGTGCGATTCCCTGCAGATAGAGCATCACGCCAATCGCTCCGATGACCTTCCCGAGTGGTGCCGCATTGCGCAGCGGCCTGAATACCAAATAGTGCATCCCAGCACCGATCAACATCGACATCAGCAGCGAGATGAGAATCGCCAACCACTTGTCGACCGGCCCCCCGCTGGCAAGCGAAATCTTGACCGGAATGTTCGCCTGGTGCGTTGGCAGAATGTCCACCAACGGCAACCGGATCGTGCCGTCGAGTCGCAGGTAGTTGTAGGTGAACGCCGCGTACATTGCGACGGCACCGTGGGAGAAGTTGATGACTCCCGAACCTTTGAATGCGACGACGAGACCCGCGGCCATCATTGCGATGAAGCCGCCGGCGCCAATGCCGAGAAATGCAAAACCAATTGCATCCTTCACGTGCTACCCCCTTTTGTTTTACGCACGTCGCGAGACAAGAAACTACACGGTGACGGGAGGCACAGGAAAGAAAACAGACAAGCGAAAAGGGGGCGGTCCGCAGACCGCCCCCTTGACGTTTCGTTCATCCGACGATTCCTCGTCGGATGTATGTGATCACTTACCGAAGTCGAGATCGGTTCCGGCGATCAAGCCGAGGCCAGAGAAGTTCTCCTTGACCTGCTTGAGTGCCTTACCGTTCCACACCGATGCCGAGACCGTCGAGTTGCACACTGCAACATACGGCGAGACGGCCTTCTTGCAGGCGAGTCCCGTCGAAGCGAACGTGTGGAACTTGGTCGTAGCTTCGATGTACTTGGTCAATGCGGGACCAGTGAGCTTCTTGCCCAACTCGTTGGCAACCTGCCACACAGCCATGATGCCGAGGAAGCCTTGGGTGCCGAAGCCCTTCTCGAGGGACGTCTTGTCCTTCGCGTACTTCTTGCCCTTGGCGAGGTAGATGCGGGCTTCACGCTGCTGCTGCGGGTCCTTGAGTGCATCCGGGTCGAGGATCGACGACGCACCGATTGTGATGACGCCCTTGATCGAATTGCCCAGCGCACGCATGGTGGTGAGGTCGATGCACGCACCCGAGAGCACGAGCGGGGTCGCTGGTGTCCATCCGAGTTTCTGCAGTGACTTGACGAGCGTCCAGCAGTCTGCGCCCTGGCCTGAGAAGACGATTGCATCCGGCTTGAAGTCGAGAACCTTCTGCGCGTCCGGCGTCACGTCGGCCTGACCTGGCTTGATCGGCACGCCGATGTGGGTCATGCCTGGCATCTTGTTAGCCGACTTCGAGGTGTTCTTGCCGTTGGTGCCGTTCAGAACATTCAGCGGCTTCTTCTCGAGGTCGTGGTAGCAGAACACACCAGGAGGCGTGTTGGCCCACGGGACGGCAATCTTGGCGCCGGCCTTGTACTTCAAAACGTCATTCGAGACGTACTCGATGAGACCGGTGTGGACACCGAGGCAGCCACCGCCGCCACCGATTGCGTACACGCCCGCGGTGGTGAAGTCACCTGGTGAAATCGGCGTACCGACGACCACGGGGATCTTCGCGTCGTTTAGGATCTTGAAGTGGTTACCGAAGAAGTTCAGCGTCGAGTAGACGACGAGCGGCTTCTTTGCGGCAAGTTCGTTGGCGCACTTCTGTGAGTCGGCCGGGTTGATGGCCATCTTGCAGACTTCCAACTGAATCGGCCGACCGGGTGTGCCCTTGGCGTAATCAGCGCCGATGCCACCGAGTTCCTTGTTGATGTAGTCAACGGCGGCCTGTGCCATCACGGTGTACTCCGGGAACGAACCCGCAGGGTCGCCCTCGGGGTTCATGATGCCGATGATGACCGGATCGCCCTTGGCCTTGAGCGCCTTGGCAGCGCCACACGCAAGAGCCTGCTCGAGTGCACCTGCACCGACGCCATACTTCGCATCGAGCGCGGCATCCGGCGTAGCCGGACACGACTTCGCTGCAGCCTTCGGTGTGGCTGACTTTGCCGAGGCAGTTGTGACTCCGAACGAACCCACCGTCAATGCGGCGAGAATCGCGGGAACCACGTACCTCTTCTTATGGTTCTTCAAATGTTCCCCCTGTGAACACGGGCACGTATGCCCGATTGTTGATGTGACAACCGGCATGCCGGCTGGCTCACTATAACCACGCAGCGCTCGCCCTGTAAACGGAACTGCAACATGAAAAGCCGGTTCCTCACGAGTTCCTTGCACGGTGCAGGAAGTGCACCTCTTCACTGATGCAGGAAGTGCGCTCGTGAAGTCGAAACCTTCTCAGCGGAGCCTGTCGGACACAGGGCAGTGTGCCGACCAGGCGTTACCCATGGGTACGGCTTGCGCTGCTTGAGGAACCGCGCGGGACAGCACGGCCGAGTTGCCGATCAGTCGATGAGAGCGGTGCCCGAGACAACGATTTC
>RGCG01000074.1 GCA_009919275.1 Actinomycetota bacterium | reverse complement strand
AGGACACGGACGCGATGGCCTGAGTCACGCAGGTTGCGCAGCATGCCCACCATGTCGGCCTGCTGGCTTGCGTTCCCCACCACGAGGCACAACTGATGGTGCGTGTCCCCCGGCTGACGCGCCATTTCAACCACCTGAGCGACAAGCGCAGTCGGCAGATTGTCGACGACGAACCACCCGAGGTCCTCGAGGTCGTCGGCGGCTTGGGAGCGCCCTGCCCCCGACAATCCTGTGATGACGAGTACGTCGGTCACTGCTCCAAGGCTACCCCTCGACCGAAGCCGAAGCCGGGAGCTTGCGCAAACGCAGTGCAAGCAGTCTCGGGATTGTCGAGGCCATCGCATATTCCTCGCAGCGTGCAAGGAAACCTGCCGGAGGAGGTGGTTCATGCATGTGCTCGAGTACGAGCCCTGCCGCCGACAACGTGTTGATGTACCTCCCGAGCGGACGGTGAACGAACCTGACACGAACTCCTGGCTCGACCTCTTCGATATTGACCGTTTCGGTGAGGTACTCACCGATCCGCCAGTACTGCTCGGGTGGGTCAAGGATCTGATCGTCGATCCACCCGCTGTTCGGAGTTTGGAGAAGGGGGTGGTTCAACAGGAAAAGGAATGTTCCGCCCGGGGCAATGACGCGCGACACCTCGCCAATTGCCGCGTCGAGGTCGTCGACGTGCTCGAAGACCAGACACGCAACGACGGCGTCGAAGTGGTTGTCATCAAAGGGCAGCCGGTCAACCGAGGCGATTTGATAAACAACACCGCCGCCGCGCGAGCGAGCAACCTCGATGTGGCGCTCTGTCGGGTCGACGCCAACCACTTCGCGATCGGGTCGTCCGGCCGCAAGCCGACGACTCACTTGACCCTCACCGCATCCGACGTCGAGTATCCGCGTTGACTGCAACAACTCGGCGACAACCAGCGGGATGATTTGTTCTTCGTACTCGGGATCGACCCCGCCAGTGAATCCATCGATCCACCAATCGGCATGCTCGTCCCACGACGGGGCCTGATTGTCAGCGTTCATCACTTCCCGCAACCTTTTCGTGGACCGCTCGTGCCACGGCTTCAGGCAACCACGACACCGCGAGGAGGGCATCGATTCCGGCCTCTTTCACACCCTTCACTCCGCCGAATTCCTTGATGAGTTTCGCCTTTCGGGCTTCCCCCAGCCCCGGGATGCCGTCAAGGAGTCCTCGCTTCATCCGTTTGTCACGGAGTTCTCTGTGAAATGAGTTGGCAAACCGGTGAGCCTCGTCGCGAATTCGCTGCAACATGAACATCGCCTCACTACCCCGCGGAATCGAAACGGGCGTCGACCGCCCGGGGACGAACACCTCCTCGAACCGCTTGGCAAGCGCTGCGACGGGAATCTCATCTTCGAGACCGAGTTCCCGCACCACATCGATCGCGACCGACAGTTGACCCTTTCCCCCGTCAACCAACAGCAGTTGCGGAGGGTACGAGAACCTACCCGGCTTCTTCGCTGCCGTTTCAGTATCACCGACTCCGTCATTCTGGGCGTCGAGATAGGCGCGCAGCCGTCGCGACAGGACCTCTCGCATGGCGGCGTAATCGTCGTTTCCCGCCACGTCACGCACCTTGAATCGTCGATACTCGCGCTTTGCAGGCAGGCCGTCTTCGAGCACAACCATCGAACCGACGTAGTCGGTTCCCTGGAGGTGGGCCATGTCGTAGCACTCGATTCGCAGCGGCGCCTCGGGAAGTTCGAGGTGGTGTTGCAGTTCAGTCAGGGCTCGACTCCGTGAGTTGTGATCGGAGGCACGACGCATTCGATGCCGCGCAAACTCTTCACGCGCGTTCATCGTGACCGTCTCGTGCAACGTCCGCTTGTCGCCGCGCTGCGGCACGCGAACATCGACGTTTGAACCACGCAGGGCGCTCAGCCACTCGACGTGGATCGCGTGATCCACTCCGAGCACGGGAACGAGGACGCTCTTCGGATACCCCATGGCTGGTTCCTCGCCGTACAACTCTTCGAGGATACGATCGATGAGTTCCGCCTCCTCCAAGGGTTCGACCTTGTCGACGATGAACCCCCGGCGACCCACGACCCGACCGTGTCGTACATAAAAAACCTGCACGGAGGCTTCGAGCTCGTCCTGTGCGATACCGATGACGTCGACGTCCTCGCTGCGGTCCGCCACAATCTGCTGGCGCTCCATCGCTCGCCTGACAGCAGTGAGTCGATCGCGAAGCCGGGCTGCCAACTCGTACTCCTGGGCAACCGACGCCTCGGACATCCGCTCTGCAATGGCCGTCTCAACCTCGTCGGTCTTTCCGTCGAGAAAGTTGGTGAGTCCTGCAACATGCGCCGCGTACTCTTCGACCCCAACGGAACCGACACAAGGACCCGAGCACTTCTCGATGTGAAACAAGAGACACGGGCGACCCAGTCGATTGTGCTCGTTGAACTTCGAGGGCGGGCACGTCCGAACGGGGAATGTTCGCAACAGAAGGTCGAGTGTTTCACGGATCGCATACGCGTGCGCGTAGGGGCCGAAGTAACGAGTCCCACGCCTCTTCCGACCCCGCATCACCGTTGCGCGAGGCCATTCGTCGTCGACGGTGATTGCAAGGTACGGGTAGCTCTTGTCGTCGCGGAGCCTGATGTTGAAACGTGGACGATGCTGCTTGATGAGGTTGTACTCGAGCATCAGGGCTTCAACTTCGTTGCGCACCTCGATCCACTCGACCGACTCGGCTGCCGCGACCATCGCCGCGGTCCGAGGATGGAGGTTGCGTTTGTCCTGGAAGTAGTTCGAGAGACGCGATCGGAGGCTCGAGGCCTTGCCGACGTAGATCACCCGCCCATGGGCGTCTTTGAATTGATACGACCCGGGTGCATCGGGTACCGAGCCGGCGGGTGGCCTCTCGATCATGTGCGAGCAGTCGACTTCTTGTTTCCGACGGATCGCGACGCCTTCGCGGCTTTTTCGAGGAGAAGCGGCGCAAGGAAGCGACCCGTGTGACTCGATTTCACCTTGGCAACCGCTTCAGGAGGTCCTTCGGCGACGATCTGACCACCCCCGGAACCACCCTCGGGTCCGAGGTCGATGAGCCAGTCCGCGGTCTTGATGACATCGAGGTTGTGTTCGATCACGAGGACCGTGTTTCCCTGGTCGACCAAACGCGAGAGAACCGTCAAAAGGCGTCGTACGTCTTCGAAATGGAGTCCGGTCGTGGGTTCGTCGAGAAGATAAATCGTGTGACCGGTACTGCGCTTGGCCAATTCCGATGCCAACTTCACGCGTTGCGCCTCGCCACCGGAGAGGGTGGGCGCCGACTGCCCGAGCCTCACATAGCCAAGACCCACATCCACCAAGGTCTGCATGTGCCGAGCAATTGAGGGTTGATTCGCAAAAAAGTCGACCGCCTCGGAAATCGGCATGTCGAGAACGTCGGCGATGCTTTTTCCCTTGAACTGGATCTCGAGCGTGTCGCGGTTGTAACGCTGTCCTTTGCACACCTCGCACGGCACATAGACGTCGGGAAGAAAGTGCATTTCGATCTTGATGGTCCCATCGCCCGAGCACGCCTCGCAACGACCCCCCGATACGTTGAAACTGAAACGCCCGGGCTGGTAGCCGCGCACTTTTGATTCGGGTGTTGCGGCAAACAGTTTGCGAATTGCATCGAAAACACCCGTGTACGTCGCTGGGTTCGATCGAGGAGTTCGGCCGATCGGCGACTGGTCCATGTCGATCACTTTGTCGAGATGCTGGATGCCATCGACGCTCTTGTGACGGCCCGGTGCCTCTTTCGACTTGTAGATCTTCTGCATCAGTGCCGGGAGAAGGATGTCGCGCACGAGCGTGCTCTTGCCACTTCCCGACACACCGGTCACCGCCACGAAACACCCGAGCGGGATTTCTACGTCGATGTTCTTCAGGTTGTGTTCGCGGGCGCCCCGAACAACCAATTTGTCGCCCCCAGGTTTGCGGCGCTGTCCCGGAACCGGGATCGACCTCTTGCCAACGATGTACTGCCCCGTCACCGAGTCGGCCACCTTGCCGATGCCCGCGACTTTTCCGCTGTAGACCACCTCACCACCGTGCTCGCCGGCGCCGGGTCCGATGTCGACGATCCAGTCGCTCTCCTTGATGGTGTCCTCGTCGTGTTCAACGACGATCACGGTGTTCCCGAGATCGCGCAGTCGGTGGAGGGTGTCGATGAGCCGACGATTGTCCCGCTGGTGCAAACCGATGGAAGGCTCGTCGAGGACGTACAGGGTTCCGACCAATCCCGAACCGATTTGGCTCGCGAGTCGGATTCGCTGCGCTTCACCGCCCGCGAGGGTCCCCGCACTACGCGACAGGGTCAGGTAGTCGAGGCCAACATCCAACAGGAAACCGAGGCGGGCGTTGATTTCCTTTGTCACGCGTTCGGCAATCATCCGATCGCGATCACTGAGCGACAACGCAACGAGAAACTTCGCCGACTCACCGATGGGCATGTCGCACACTTCGGAGATGCTTCGATTGCCGACTTTAACGGCAAGGGACGATGGCTTGAGTCGGGCTCCGGCACACGCCGTACAGGGCACCTCTCGCATGAACGACTCGTACTGCTCGCGCGCCCAATCGCTTTCCGCTCCCTCGTGGCGACGCTTGATCCACGGAATGACGCCCTCGTAATGGGTGTTGAACGTGCGCTGTCGTCCGTAACGATTGCGGTACTTCACGACGAGACCCTCTTCGACACCGTTCAGAACGATTCCCCGCTGCTTCTCGGTCAACTTGGAAAAAGGCTTTTCGAGCGGAATCTTGTACTTCTCGGCAACGCTTTCGAGCAAACGCGTGAAGTATTGGGTGTGCGCGCTGCGCCACGGGGCGATAGCACCCTCTGCAATCGACATGTCGGAGTTGGGGACGGCAAGTTCGGGGTCAACCTCGAACTTCGTTCCGAGACCGTCACAATTCTCGCATGCTCCATACGGAGAGTTGAATGAGAAATTTCGCGGAGCAGGCTCGTCGAACGAAGCGCCGCACTTCGGACAGGCAAGATGTTGGCTGAACGTCAGCATCTCTCCATCAGAGTCGTCGCCACCCATCAGCTCGATTCCGGCAACGCCCTCGGCGAGTTTCAATGCGGTTTCGAGGCTGTCGGTGAGGCGCCGGCCGATGTTGTCTCGCTTCACCAGTCGGTCGACGACGACCTCGATCGTGTGCTGCTCGTATCGGGCCAGTTTTCGGCCTTCACGGAGAAATTCGGCGATGTCGATGACTTCGCCGTCGACCCGGGCGCGCACGAACCCCTGACCGGAAAGCTCACCGAGAAGGGAGTCGTATTCACCCTTGCGACCGCGCACAACCGGCGCAAGCACTTGAAAACGGGTTCCCTCGGGCAGATCCATGATGCGGTCCACGATCTGTTGCGGCGTTTGACGTTCGAGTTTCGTACCGTCATTCGGGCAATGCTGGACCCCGATTCGCGCCCACAGGAGGCGGAGATAGTCGTAAACCTCGGTGATGGTGCCCACCGTGCTGCGCGGGTTCCGTGACGCCGACTTCTGGTCGATCGAAATTGCGGGAGACAGACCATCGATGTGATCGACGTCGGGTTTGTCCATCTGACCCAGGAATTGCCTTGCGTAGGCCGACAGACTCTCGACGTAGCGGCGTTGGCCCTCGGCATAGATCGTGTCGAACGCGAGGCTCGACTTCCCCGAACCGCTGAGACCCGTGAACACAATGAGCTGGTCGCGGGGCAACTCGACGTTGACGTTCTTCAGATTGTGTTCGCGTGCTCCGCGCACAACGATCTTCTCTGCCACGGGGCGAGACTACCGACGGGAATCCCCTGCCGCTAACCCGCGTCGCGGAGTTCCCGACGAAGTTCCTTCACCTCGTCACGAAGACGGGCGGCGTATTCGAAGCGCATCTCCGCCGCAGCCTCGTGCATTTCTTCTTCAAGGGTCTGGATGAGCCTCTGTATCTCCTGCTCGGGCAGCGACTTGAGTTCACGCTGCACCTTGTCACGCTCTCGATTCTTTCTGCGGTCCTTGCCGGGCAACGGCGCTGTGTCATCGGGTCGCAACAACGACAGGATGTCGCCGACTGCCTTTCGGATCGTTTGCGGATTGATCCCGTGTTCGGCGTTGTAGGCAATCTGTCGTTCGCGTCGGCGTCTCGTCTCGCCGATTGCCGCATCCATGGCCGCGGTCATCTTGTCGGCGTACATCACCACCTGTCCATCGACGTTGCGGGCCGCGCGCCCGATCATTTGGATGAGAGATGTCTCACTACGCAAGAAGCCCTCTTTGTCGGCGTCAAGGATCGCCACAAGCGACACCTCGGGGAGATCGAGTCCCTCGCGAAGCAGATTGATCCCGACCAACACGTCGAATTCACCCAGTCGCAACGCGCGAAGAATCTCGATGCGCTGAATCGTGTCGATATTGGAGTGCAGGTAACGAACGCGCAATCCCTGTTCGAGGAGATACTCACTCAGGTCTTCGGCCATCTTCTTCGTCAGCGTCGTGACGAGAATTCGGTCGCCGCGCTCGATGCGGTCGGTCACCATCGAGATCAGGTCGTCGATTTGACCCTTCGTTGGCTTCACGACCACCTCGGGGTCGACAAGGCCGGTGGGGCGCACGATCTGCTCGACCACCTTTTGTGAGTGAGCCATTTCGTACTTCCCCGGCGTCGCCGAGAGAAAGATGCACTGGTTCAAACGCTCGATGGTCTCCTCGAAGCGCAGAGGTCGGTTGTCCCGAGCCGATGGAAGACGAAACCCATGCTCGACGAGAGTGTCCTTGCGGCTCCGGTCTCCCTCGAACTGCCCGTGCAACTGGGGAACGGTCACGTGACTCTCATCGATCACCAGCAGGTAGTCGTCGGGAAAATAGTCGAGCAGCGTGAACGGTGGCTCTCCCGGACGACGTCCGTCGATGTGCATCGAATAGTTCTCGATGCCGTTGCAGTAACCCATTTCTTGAATCATTTCGAGGTCGTATTGCGTTCGCATCCGCAGCCGCTGCGCCTCGAGGAGTTTTCCCTGCTTTTCGAACAACGCGAGTCGCTCCTGCAATTCGGCCTCGATTCCGAGGACGGCACGGCGCATGCGCTCGTCGCCCGCGACGTAGTGCGTGGCGGGAAACACGATGACTTCCGTGAGTTCGTTGAGATTCTCCCCCGTCAAAGGGTCAATGACGGAAATGCGATCGACGGTTTCGCCGAACATCTCGATACGCAGAACGGTTTCGTCGTAGGCCGGGTGCACCTCGATCGTGTCGCCACGCACTCGAAAGTTTCCGCGTCCGAGAGTCATGTCGTTGCGGTCGTACTGCAGTTCGACCAATCGTTTGAGAATGCTGCGCTGGTCGTAGTCGACTCCGACATGCAGCTCGAGAAGTTGACCGCGATATTCGTCGGGGTCACCCATGCCGTAGATGCAACTGACGCTCGCCACCACGATCGTGTCGCGCCGCGTGAGAAGCGCCGCAGTCGCCGAATGCCGCAATCGGTCGATTTCGTCGTTGATTGACGAGTCCTTCTCGATGTAGGTGTCACTCGACGCGATGTACGCCTCGGGTTGGTAGTAGTCGTAATAACTGACGAAGTATTCGACCCTGTTGTTCGGAAAGAACTCGCGCATTTCCTGCGCCAACTGCGCCGCGAGACTCTTGTTCGGCGCGAGAATGAGCGTTGGTCGCTGGACTTTCTCGATCGTCCACGCGATGGTTGCCGATTTGCCGGACCCGGTGATGCCGAGCAGGGTTTGGAATCGCAGGCCCGATTCGACACCGGCGGCGAGCTCATTGATGGCCTTCGGCTGATCGCCCGCCGGTTGGTACTCCGACACCACCTGAAAACTGTGACGTGGTGCGACCATGCAATGAGGCTAGGTCCGCGCGACTCGACCGGCGTCGGCGGCGGCCGGTGGAAGTTTTTGCATCCATTGCCACGCCTCATCGACCTGTCGCTCGAGGCTGGCGAGATTGCCGGAGTTGTCAATCACCCGGTCGGCGATCGCAACC
>RGCG01000073.1 GCA_009919275.1 Actinomycetota bacterium | reverse complement strand
GGCGTTTCAAGTTGTGCGCTGCTTCGTGGAAGCGGTGTCTGATGCGCTCTTCGTCGACTCCCAACACCTCGCGGTCTTCCATGAGAATGCGCCCATTGACGATGCTGTGCTTCACGTCGTCGGCACGTGACGAATAGACGAGAGCCGCACGAGGGTCGTAGACCGGCTGGGTATGGGCCGTGTCGAGGTTGACGACGATGACGTCGGCCTTTGCGCCGACTTCGAGGCGGCCGGTATCGGGGCGGTGCATCGCAAGCGCCCCCTGTGAGGTACTCATCTCGAGGAGTTCGCCGATCTTCAGGAATTCGACGTCTTCGGTGACGGTCTTGTGAATGAGCCCGGCGAATTTCATTTCCTCGAAAATGTCGCTCGAGTTGTGGCTGGCCGGGCCGTCGGTGGCGAGTCCGACGGTGATACCCGCGGACATCACGGCGCGCAGGGGCATTGTTCCCGATCCCAACTTTGCGTTGCTGACCGGACAGTGGGCGACCTTCGTTCCCGTGCGGGCGAGAATCGAGATATCGGTGGGATCGAGGTTTGAACAGTGTGCGGCGGTGACGTCGGGGCCGAGGAAGCCGAGGCTGTCGAGCCACTGCACCGGGCGCATGCCGTAGTTGTCGATCGTGTAGGCGACTTCTTGCTTGCCTTCGGAGAGATGTGTGTGGATCGAAACTCCAAGTTCGTTGGCGAGGCGTCTCACTTCGTGCCACATCTCGGCCCCGCACGAGTAGACGGCATGGGGTGACAGGGCGATGTGCAGTAGCCCGTCGCGGGTGTCGTGGTGTTCGGCGACGATGTCGGCGAATCGCGCCATGGTGAGGTGCGAGTAGTCGGTGCGCGGTGCGTAGAGGCCGCGGTCGGCAAACCCGTAACCCAAAGTCGCCCGCAACGGGATCTCCCGCAGGGCATCCATCTGTGGCTCGACGTCGTAGGCATCGAAATGTTCGTTGAACGAGGTGATACCGGCCTTCAACATCTCGAGGTCACCGCAGAGGCTCGCCCAGTAGAGCGTGTCGTGATCGAAGTTCTTTTTCAGGTTCCACATTGTTTGCAGCCACTCGAAGAGCAGAACGTCCTCGAGGAGACCGCGCAGCAAGAGATTCGACGCCACGTGTGTGTGGCTGTTCGCAAAACCGGGCATGACGACGCAGCCGCGCGCATCGATGACCTTCTTTGCACCGCTGATGTCAATGCTCGCATCGCCGACCGCCGAGATGGAGTTGCCGGTGATCGTGACGATTCCGTCGGTAATGTCACCGTTGCCCGCCATCGGCAGAACCGTGCCGTTCACGATTGCGATGTCACAGGTCATGGTTCAGCCCCAAGCACCGGATTGAATCGCCGAGTTCCACGTTTCGGTAATTTTCCCGTTGACGACGCGGAAGATCTCGACGCCACTGACGGTTTGCAACGTCTCGCCATCACCGAAAGTGATGTTGTACGCGCTTGCGACATGGGAGTCGTCCTGGACAACGACAACGTTGTCGAATGTCAGAGTTTTCGCACGCGCGAGGAAATCGCGCACACGCGCAACGTTTTCTTCGATCGACATCGTGACCAAGTGTCCGTGCTCGTGGCGCAGACAAGGGTCGGCGATGTACGTGCGCGCAGCTTCGGGATTGCGCGCGATGTAAACGTCGTCGGTGTAACGCTGCAGGAAATCGGTGAGATCCATGAAATCGACAATAACGTCGCCGACGTCGCGTCTGGCGCGTCGATTAGTCTCGCTTGCATGGTCAAGACCCCGCAAACAGTCAGTCTGAAGACTGTGCTCGTCGAGTGGGGTCGAATCGGCGTTGTCGGCTTCGGTGGACCACCGACGCACATCGCACTTCTCCGGCAGCGCTGTGTAGAAGAGCGACGCTGGATTGACCCTCGCGAATTCGAGGACTCGATCGCGGTCTGTAATCTCTTGCCCGGCCCAGCATCAACACAGCTGGCCATTCTGTGCGCCCGTCGGGTCGCGGGTCGCGCCGGCGCCGTTGTCGGTGGTCTTGCGTTCATTTTTCCCGGTTTCGTGGCAGTGATCGCTCTAGCCGCATTGTTTCTCGCGTCATCACCGCCCACATGGGTGCTCGCCGTCGGCGCTGGGGCGGGCGCTGCGATTCCTGCGGTCGCGCTGAATGCGGGCCTCGGTCTCGCGAAACCGAGTTGGAAAGCGACCGAGTGTCGATGGCGTTGGATTACGTACGCGTTCATTGGCACGTTGGCTGCTGCCGCTGCGGGCCCATTCGTCGTCGTGGCATTGCTCACCTGCGGTTGTGTGGAAGTCGCGGTGACTCGAATCGATCGGCTGGCTGCGTTCGTTCCGTTCTTCGTCGTAGCGGGATCGGTATCTGTTGGTGGCCTCGGCGCGCTCAGTTGGGTTGCGCTGAAAGTCGGTGCATTGTCCTACGGCGGCGGCTTCGTGATCATTCCATTGATGCAGCATGACGCGGTATCGGTACACCATTGGATGACGGACGCGCAGTTCCTGAATGCGGTTGCGCTCGGTCAGGTGACTCCCGGCCCGGTGGTGTTGACGGTTGCCGCGGTCGGCTTCGCTGCGTCGGGTGTCGGTGGTGCGGCACTCGCCACTCTCGTCGCGTTTGCACCATCGTTCTTGTTCATCCTCACGGGCGCCGCGTGGCTCGATCGTCTGACCGAGAGTCCGAACGTGCGAGCCTTTCTTCGCGGTGCGGGGCCGGCAGCCATCGGCGCGATCGTCGGGGTTGCGCTGCCACTGTCGCTGGCGCTCGGCGAATGGTGGCAGTTCGTGGCCCTCGGCCTGATGGTTGTCTGGTTGGCTGTCTTGCACAAAGGTGTTGTGGGCGCGATCGTCGGTGCCGGCGTGATCGGGGTTCTTCTTCACCTCCTTGGTGCACCATTGCCGAACGTAGGGTGAGGCCATGGCAGGAAGAACAACGCTCCACATATCGCGGTGGGTGAGCGGATCACCGCAGCAGGTGTGGGATGCGTATGTCACGCCCGAGCAGTTTGTTCGATTCTTCGCGCCCGACGGCCTGTCGATTCCGATCGAGTCGGTGTGTCTCGAGCCGTGGCCGGGTGGCCGCTGGGAATGCACGATGGTGTTCGACGAAACAGGTGAGAAGCACCCGAACATCGGTGTGTTCACCGAAGTCGACCCGCCGAACGGTTTCACCGGGTTTGAACCAGCCGTGGGGCTGACATCCGTCCAGAGGTTCACGCCGGATCAAAAGGGAACGCTGATCGAGATCACCCAGCACGATGTTCCCCTCGAGTTCGCTGTTCCCGAGGTTCCCCTGCACTTCAACACGTGTTTCGACAAGTTGGAGTCGTTGTTTGCAGAACCCGAGAACAAGGTCGTCGTATCAACGCGCATTGCGGCGTCGGCGGAACGGCTGTGGGAATTCGTTGGCGATGTCAATTTGCCCTCGCGGTTCTCGGCCGAACTCGTGCGCGCGGAATGGGAGGGCGAACCCGGGGTGGGTTCGGTCATTCGCGGCCACATGAACCTGAACGGTCGCGAGTGGGACACCGAGTCGGTGGTCATTGATTGGCGCCCGAACGAGGGCTTCATGTGGTCGGTCTATGGTCCCGATCACCCGGTCGCCGAGTGGGGATTCCGCATCACTCCACTTGGAGACGATGTCTTGTTGGTGATGCACGCGCGCTTGGGTCCCGCCCGCAGCGGTTTAAGCGCGGCGATCGAGGCCCAGCCGGACAAGCGCGATCAGATCATCGCGCATCGCATGGCGACGTGGCGATCGAACATGCTCGCCACGATCGGCGGCGTGAAGGATCTCGCTGAGGCGGGTTGATATCCGCGTTGATTACTTGGCGAGTTCGGCGTCGATGGCCGCAACGACCGCCGGGTCGTCGGGGGTCACCGTCGGCGCAAACCGCGCAACGACCTGGCCGTTCTTGCCGACCAAGAACTTCTCGAAGTTCCACAACACATCGGGATCCTGGTTGGGGGTCATGCCGAAACCCTTCAGGCGCTCGCGAAACGCATCGGGGTCACCCTGTGCGCGCGGAGCGGACGTGGTGAGTTCCTTGTACAGCGGGTGCTGGTCGTCACCGACCACGCTGATCTTTTCGAACATCGGGAACTTCACCGAGTAGGTGAGTGAGCAGAACTCGGCGATCTCTGCATTCGAACCGGGTTCCTGAGCGCCGAAGTTGTTGGCGGGGAAGCCGAGCACGGCGAAACCCTTGTCCTTCTTTTCTTCGTAGATCTTCTCGAGAGCTTCGTACTGCGGGGTGAGTCCGCACTTTGAAGCGACGTTGACGACGAGGAGCACGTTGCCGGCGAAGTCTTTGAGGGACGACGGCTTGCCGTCGATGGTCTTGACGGGAATGTTCTGGATGCTGGACATGGGGGCAAACTAGTCGGCTGTCGGGCGCGCCGTACACTCGCGGACGTGGGGGTAATCGGCGAACCCGGGGCGGGCGTCCGCGAAGCAGTTCGTACGGCCGACCTGCGGGTTCTCCTCATGTCGTTGCACCACATGACGGGTGATGACAGGTGGTTGTCGGCACCGTTTCTGCCGCGCAAGGACGTGCGAATCATCGCCGATGAGACCGCGGGGCTTGCCCCCGCGGTGGCCGAGGAGGTCCGCGATGCGGCGGCGGCCTGCTGGGGGGCGACCCCCGTCATCGCGGCCCCCGACGATGAACGGATGAAGCGGATGATGGCCGTATGCCTGGGCCACGACGTGCCCGAGGAGTACCTCGGGATGATGAAAGAGGAGATGGGGTTCGCCTCTCGGGATGTTGTTGTCGGTTCCTCGATTGGTGACTTGTCGGAGTTCGACGCGTTGGTGGTTGGTGCGGGCCCGAGCGGTATCGCCATGTCGGTGCGACTGCAGCGACTCGGCATTCGACACGTTGTCGTGGAGAAGTCGACGTCGGTTGGCGGTGTGTGGCGTGAGAACACATATCCGGGGTGTGCGGTCGACACACCGAACCACTCGTATTCGTTTTCCTTCGCCCCGCCGAACAAGTGGTCGCGTTTTTTTGCTCCGCAACCCGAACGGCAAGTGGGAGGTCGATTTCGACGGTCCGGACGGCCGACGAACCGAGCGGTTCAGATTTCTCATCACCGCGATCGGCCAGCTTCACGTGCCACGACAACCGACGATCGTCGGTCGCGAGTCATTCACGGGCGAGTCGTTCCACACGGCGCAGTGGCCCGACGGGTTCGACCTGCGGGACAAGCGCGTCGGAATCATCGGAACCGGTGCCACATCGATGCAAGTGGTTCCCGCGATTGTCGACGACGTCGCGTCGTTGACGGTTTTCCAACGCAGTCCGCAATGGGCACGTCCGGTTGGCCGCTACCACGATCCGATCCCCGAAGGCGTTCAATGGCTGCTCGACAACTACCCGTTTTACGCACAGTGGTACCGGTTCACGATGACGTGGCGATTTGCCGACGGACTGCACCCGTACATTCAGAAAGATCCGACATGGGAGTACCCCGAGCGGTCTGTGAACAAGAAAAACGATCTTCACCGCGACGAAATGGTTCGGCATGCATTGTCCGAGCTCGGCGATCGCGACGATCTTGTCGCGAAGTGTCTTCCCGACTACCCGCCATATGGAAAGCGCATCCTTCTCGACAACGGCTGGTTCGCGGCGCTGCGTCGGCCACATGTCGAACTGGTCACTGATCGCATCGAGAGAATCGTGCCGAACGGCGTGGGCAGCGCAATCTTCCAATCGGAGTGCCAGGCACGTCACATCTCCGTCTGCATGGCCGAAGCCGCGCGGCGCAAGGCTCGTGTGGTTGAAGTCGACAGAGACGTCGCGCTTGCCAACGTTGCCTCAACCGATGCCGCACACGAGCGGATGATTTGGACACACCCAGGAATGTCGACCTACTACCGCAATGGCAACGGTCGTGTTGTCACCGTGATGCCATGGAGGCTCGTCGACTATTGGCAGATGACCCACGACCTCGATCCGAACGCGTACCACTTCCGGTGAAGACCCACGGCACACGCCAATCGACGAGCGTGCCGTTCGGCGGTGGTGTTGCAAAGTTGCACGAACCCCCATTGCGTTCGGCGCGCGAACGCAGGTTGGCGAGCCCGTTGCCTCGACGCGCGGCCGGCGAAATTCCTGATCCGTCGTCGCGTACCCGCAATTGAATCTCATCACCTGCCAGTTCAAGTGAGACGTCGACCCACCCGGCGTTTGCATGGCGGACAATGTTCGAGAGTGATTCCCGCACCGCAAAGACGACGTCATTGACGACCCCTTCGTCGGCCACGCGGTCGAAGGCGGAGTCGATGTTGTAGCGCGGTGAGAATCCGAGTGAGTGGGATGCAACCGTGATGGCGTCGACCACGCGATCGACGGGAGAGCGACCGTCACGCACCGAGGTGTCGCCGCATGCCTCGCGCATTCCACGAATGATCTGGCGTTGCAGGTTCGAGAGTTTCACGAGTTCTTCGGTCAGTTCGGGCGGGGCGCGATGAGTGAGCGCCTCGAGCCGGAGCATTGTTGCAAGGACGTCCTGCAGTGGACCGTCATGCAGATTGCGAGCAAGCGTTGCAAAACGTTCCACGCCGTCGGTACCGACGTCGATGATGCTCATACCAATCGAAAATAGGTACCGACGGGCTTATTCTCAACGGACAATTGTCGTGAAACAGATGTACCGCGCGTCAGAGCGCGTGATTGTTGTCGTTGCGTGAAGGTACTCGTGTACCGATGATGACAAGACCAGTGGCGATGACGATGCACACGAAGAACCACGTCGCGAGGGGTCGAATTGTTCCGTCGAAACGATCACTTGCGAATCCACCGAGGAGTGCACCGCCGGCCGTCGTGACCGTGGCCATCACGCTCGATGCGGTTCCTGCGATGTGCGCGACCGGTGACATCGCAGCGGTGTTGCACAGGGGGCCGAGACCTTGGGCAACCGGAACGACGAGGAGAATCGCGGCCATGTACAACCAGAACGCGGGTGATCCGTCGGACAACCACGCGACAGCAAGGAAGAAAGTGGCACATGCGACGGCGAGCCCCATGAGTCGCCGAATGAGTGGGATGTTGCCGTAGGTGCGGACGAGGCGGGCGTTGTTCAGTGCATTCATCGAAAAGATGAAGGCGACACATCCAAAGATGACGGGAAACCATGGCCCGTAGCCGTAGACGTCTTCGACGATGACCTCGGACCCCGCGAGGTAGGCGGTGAGCACCGAGAAAAGGAACATGACGGCGAGGGTGAAAGTGACGGTTTGGCGGTGGGTGACAACTTCGCGCGCGGCCTGGCCAACGGATCGCCACGTGAAGGGTCGGCGTCGGTCGATCGCCAACGTCTCGGGTAGACGTCGCGACCAGATGAGCAGAAGTGTGGCAAGTACCGCGGGGCAAACAAAGACCGATCGCCACGGAAAGACCGCGATGAGTGCCGCGCCGACGCCGGGAGCGAGAATCGGGACGAGAAGGAACACGGCCATGATCGTCGACATGAGCCGTGCCATGGTGTCGCCGTCGTAGCGATCGCGAATCATCGCCGTGGCGATGGCGCGAGGGGCACCGGCTGCGAGTCCCCAGACGAAGCGTGACACCTTCACCCATCCCCATGTGGGCGCAAGACAGGCGAGCAGCGCACACGCGATGTACAAGATCGTTCCGATCATGAGGGGCTTCTTGCGGCCGAAGCGATCGGACGCAGGACCGTAGAGCCACGGACCGATGGCGACACCGAGGAAGAAGGCGGTGACGATCCAGCCCACATCGGTGGAATCAGGAGACATTCCGAACTCGCGGCGCATCTCGGGGAATGCGGGAATCATGATGTCGATGGCCAGCGCACCCATCGCCATGAAGGCGGTGACCATCGCAATGAATTCCTTGTTGCCGGCCGTCTTGCGGGTTGGTTTTCCGGAAGCGGCATCGCTCGTACTGTCGATGCCCACCGATGTCACACCGACAAACTACGTGAGACCGACGACCATCAACGAGGCAAGCCGTCGATGTCGAGCAAGGCACCGGTTGTGTACGAGCTGGCATCGGATGCGAAGTAGAGCGCT
>RGCG01000072.1 GCA_009919275.1 Actinomycetota bacterium | reverse complement strand
ATCCGTCTCAAGGCGTTCGACCACGAGATCATCGACCAGTCGACGCGCAAGATCGTCGAGACGGTGACGCGTACCAACGCGTCCATCCGTGGTCCGATCCCGCTGCCGACCGACAAGCACCGCTTCACGGTCATCCGCGGACCCCACGTCGACAAGGACTCGCGCGAGCACTTCGAGATGCGCATCCACAAGCGTCTGATCGACATCGTCGATCCGAACGCCAAGACCATCGACAGCCTCCAGCGCATCGAGCTTCCGGCGGGCGTCGACATCGAAATCAAGATCCAGTCGAACTAGTTGGTTCTTCCAAGAACCAAGATTTCTTAGGAACTTCTTAGGGCCGGCGCGTGCAGCGCCGGCCCTTTGCGTTGTAGAACAAACCCATGAGCATCTGGAACGATTCGAACCCGAACGAAACGATCCCGACCATCGAGCCGCGCTGGACGCCGATCGCGACCCAATCTCCGTTGCCACCGCCACCGCCGATGCCCCCTGCGACGCCGGGTGTGCCGAGCGGCCGCGCCGAGCGGCCGCGCCGTCGTGGCCTCGGTGTTGTTGCGCTCGCTCTCGTTTCTGCGGTCTCTGCACTTGCCGGTGCCGCAATCGGGGTACTCGCAACCCGCGAGGACGACGACATGGTCACCACCGGAACCGTGGTCACCGCGCCCGAGACCGATGGCGCCAACATCAGCGAAGCGAACACTGCGATCGGCAAGATCGCGCTCGCCGTTGCGCCGAGCGTGGTGACAATCAGCGCCAATACGGAAAGTCAGTTCGGTGAGGGCGAATCGGTGGGTACCGGAGTCATCATCAACTCGAACGGCGAGATTCTGACGAACGCCCACGTCGTCGAGGGCGCCGACACCGTCCAGGTTCGCTTGATGAACGAAACCGAGCCACGGCGTGGCACCGTTCTCGCCGCTGATCCGCAGAACGACCTCGCGCTCGTGAAGATCAATGCCACCGGCCTCACCGCCGCGGTCTTTGCCGATTCGAAGAAGGTTCGTTTGGGTGACCCGGTTGTTGCAATCGGCTACGCACTCAATCTCGATGGTGGCCCCAGCGTCACCTCGGGAATCGTCTCCGCTCTCGGACGCACGATCACAACGGAGAGCGGCGCGCTCGACCGCCTCATCCAAACCGATGCGGCGATTTCATCCGGCAACTCCGGTGGCCCGCTGGTGAACGACAAAGCACAGGTCATCGGCATCAACACCGCAGTGGCCCGAAGCGACGTGGGAACTGCCGCCAACAACATCGGCTTTGCGATTTCGACCGAGGAAGTGTTGCGGGTCATCACGACCCTGCGCGACCAAGCCAACGGAGTCGAACGCAAGCAAGGTTTCCTCGGTGTGGGCCTCACCGATCGCAGCGATGGTGGTCAGGGAGCGGTTATCGCAAACGTTGAAGAGGGCTCTCCTGCGTCGAAAGCCGGCATCGAAGAGGGCGACGTCATTCTCGCCATCAATGGTGTGCCGATCGCCGGTCGAACCGGAATGATCGCGCTCGTGCGCGATGCGCAACCCGGTGACACGATCAAGATCAAACTCGAGCGTGCGGGAAAGACGATCAACGTGTCGGCGACCCTCGTCGAGCGCGACACCTCCAAGGACTAAGCATTCAACAACGAGGGTTCTCGGTGTGAATTGACTCGCTTTTTGCGACACGGTGCACCGAGAATTGACTCGATCGCGCTAGTCGCCGTCGTGATGTTCGTTGACAACGAATATTCTGAGCGTGTGAAAGATCTCGTGAGCAAAGCCGATGTCGCGTCTTATCGGCGTGAGGGTTTCGTGGGCGCATCCGAGCGAGTGGATGAACGACTACACGCCGAAAGATGCCGGAGGCAGGTTCTTCGACGACTACGTCAGCTGGAATCGGATTGCCGAGTTCCGTGACGCGGCATTGGGTGGACCGCTTCCACGCATCGCCGGCGCGTTGATGGGTACGCGTCACCCTCGGTTCTTTCACGAGCATGTCCTTGTGAAAGAACCAGGAACCGTGACGCCCACCCCGTGGCACCACGATGATCCCTATTACGGGGTCGATGGTTCCGACAACGTCAGCCTTTGGGTTCCCCTCGACCCCGTTCCCGACGAAATCGCCCTGCGCTGTCTCGTGGGCAGCCACGCGACGGGAAAGCGGTTCATCCCGAACCGCTTCAAGGACGACTCGCCGTACGTCACAAATGCACAAGGTTTTGAACCCATGGGAGACCCGGCCCGTTGGTGGGCGGATCCCGGGGTTCGGTCCTGCCCGGTCGAGCCGGGGGACCTGGTTGCCTTTCATTTCCGCACCCTGCACGCTGCCCCCGGTACCCAAAACCACCCCGGACGGCGTCGGGTCGTGACTTTCCGGTACTTGGGGGATGACATGCGCTGGGCCCATCGGCCATGGACCACCTCGCCGCCCTTCCCCGATGGGGGTCTGGTCCCGGGGGACCTTCCCGACGAGCTCCGCTTTCCGCTGGTCAGCCTGGACTAGGGGCGGGGGCCGGCTCCCGGGATGCGGCATTTCTCGGTGCCACAGGTAGCAAAAAGCGAGTCTTTTCACACCGAGAATCCTCGAGGGAGGGGGAGATTCCGGGGGGAAGTGGAGAGGGCGCCGATAGCGTCTGACATCTGCCCGGCGGGGGTCACCCCAAAGGGAGCGTCCAATCGACGTCCGTGTGCGCCCGGCAACGGGAACCTCACGGCACAACCGAACTCAGTGCTCCGTCGGCCGTGCCGCACGGAGCATTTGCGTGAATAAGACACATCAGTACTTCGAGAAAAAGGGTTGCCGTCATGGCACAAAAAGCGATCGTCGGCGAAAAGGTCGGCATGACACAGGTGTGGGCAGACGACCAGCGCGTCATTCCCGTCACCGTGCTGCGCGTTGAACCAGCGCGTGTTGTCCAGGTGAAAACCGGTGAGCGCGACGGCTACAGCGCCGTCCAGGTCACGTACGGCCAGAAAGAAGCGAAGAAGATGACCAAGGCGCAAGCCGGTCACTTCGCAAAGGCTGGCGTGACACCGGGTCGCCGTCTCGTCGAGTTGCGACTCGACAGCGTCGACGGATTCGAAGTTGGCCAAGAGATCACCGTGGAAACGATGGTCGCCGGCGAACGTGTCGATGTCACTGCCATCAGCCGCGGCAAGGGCTTCGCCGGAACCATGAAGCGTCACAACTTCGGTGGTCAGGGCGCCAGCCACGGCAACCACAAGCACCACCGCGCACCGGGCTCCATCGGTTCGTGCTCGTTCCCAGGTCGTGTGTTCAAGGGCCTGCGCATGGCGGGCCACATGGGCCACGAGCAGGTAACGACGCTCAACCTTGAAGTCGTTCAGGCCGACCTCGAGCGCGGACTCTTGCTTGTCAAGGGCTCGGTTCCCGGTCCGAATGGTGGCGTTGTCATCGTCCGTAACGCAGTGAAGGCGAAGTGATCACATGCCCTCGGTAACCGTGAAAACAGCAGCCGGCAAAGATTCCGGCAACGTCGAACTCGCCGCATCGGTGTTCGGCGTGCAACCAAATGTTCCCGTGATGCACCAGGTTGTGACCGCGCAACTCGCGCACCGTCGCGCGGGTACGCAGAGCACGAAGACCCGCTCCGAAGTGTCGGGTGGTGGCAAGAAGCCGTTCAAGCAGAAGGGCACAGGCGGTGCACGCCAGGGCTCGACCCGCGCACCGCACTACAGCGGTGGTGCGGTCGCTCTCGGACCCAAGCCCCGCAAATACGGCCAGCGCACCCCGAAGAAAATGATCAAGCTCGCACTCGCCTCGGCTCTCTCCGATCGCGTGAACGAAAGCCGCGTTGTTGTCGTCGACGACTGGTCGTTCTCCGAGCCCAGCACAAAGTCGGCATCGGCGGCCTTGAAGGCGCTCGGCGTCAGCGGTTCGGTGCTCGTCGTCGTCGGACCAAACGATGCGAACGTCGCGAAGAGCTTCCGCAACCTTCACGATGCACAGGTCATCACGCAGGCTGAACTGAATGCCTACGACGTCCTTTGCAACGAGTGGGTCGTCTTCACCAAGTCGACCCTTCCCACCGAAAAGGACGGCGAGTGATGAAAGACCCCCGCGACATCATCCTGAAGCCGATCGTGTCGGAGAAGTCGTACGCCCTCATCGAGCAGGGCGTGTACACCTTCGAAGTCGACCCGACCGCCACGAAGCCCGAGATCCACGACGCAGTCGAGGCCATCTGGGGTGTGAAGGTCACCAAGGTCAACACGATGAACCGCAAAGGCAAGGTTCGCCGCTCGCGCGGTACGAACCGTCTTGGTGCCCGCAAGGACACCAAGCGCGCCCTCGTCACGTTGGCTTCCGGCAACGAGATTCCGTTGTTCGAGAGCTGATCGAGAAGAACCGAGAGAACAGAGCACCACGTCATGGCAATTCGCAAACGGAAGCCCACAAGCGCAGGTCGTCGTTTCCAGACCGTTTCCGACTTCTCTGAAATCACGAAGTCGTCGCCGGAAAAGACCCTCCTCGCGCCGCGCCCACGCACCGGTGGACGCAACGCATACGGTCGCAAGACCTCCCGTCACCGCGGCGGTGGACACAAACGCCAGTACCGCGTCATCGATTTCAAGCGCAACAAGGATTCGGTTGCCGCCAAGGTTGTTGCCATCGAGTACGACCCGAACCGCACCTGCCGCATCGCGCTTCTCCACTACCTCGACGGCGAAAAGGCCTACATCCTCGCGCCGAAGGGTCTCGAGGTCGGCGATCGTGTCGAGTCGGGCCAGGGTGCCGACATCAAGCCGGGTAACGCGCTGCCGCTGCGCTACATCCCCGTCGGTACAACGGTCCACAACGTCGAACTGCGCCCCGGTCAGGGCGGCAAGATCGGCCGTTCGGCCGGAATGGCCGTGCAGCTTGTCGCCAAGGAAGGTGACTTTGCCACCCTTCGCATGCCGTCAAGCGAAATGCGTCGCGTCCTCATCGACTGCCGCGCAACGGTCGGCGAAGTCGGCAATGCCGAGCACGAGCTCATGAAGATCGGCAAGGCCGGACGCAATCGCTGGAAGGGTGTTCGCCCACAGAGCCGCGGTGTCGCCATGAACCCCGTCGACCACCCGCTCGGTGGTGGCGAGGGCAAGACCTCGGGTGGTCGTCCCGCCGTGTCGCCGTGGGGCAAGCCCGAAAAGCGCACACGCAACACCAACAAGGCATCGCAGCAACTCATCGTTCGTCGCCGCCGTGGCGGCAAGGGTCGGAGGTAACAAGACATGTCCCGCAGCCTGAAGAAGGGCGCGTTCGTCGACGAACACCTTTTGAAGAAGGTCGACGTCGCCAACGCAGACAGCGACCGCAAGGTCATCAAGACCTGGTCGCGTCGTTCGACGATCATCCCCGACATGGTCGGTCACACGATCGCCATTCACGACGGTCGCAAGCACATCCCCGTGTACATCTCGGAGTCGATGGTTGGTCACAAGCTCGGCGAGTTCGCGCCGACGCGGACCTTCAAGTTCCACTCCGGCCAGGAAAAGAACGTGAAGGGCAAGTAATGACCGGTCCCAAGCTCAACGAGCGTTCCTTCAACGCCGGCGAAAAGACCGGCTCGAAAGCCGTCGCGCGCTGGGTGCGCATGTCGGCTTCGAAGGCGCGCCCCATCCTCGACCTCATCCGCGACAAAGACGTCCAGACCGCCGACGAGATCCTGAAGTTCACGCCGCGTGATGCCGCCGACGTCATCCGCAAGGTGCTGGCTTCCGCCGTCGCCAACGCCGAACACAACGACGAACTCGACGGCGAGACACTCTTCGTGAAGGCGTGTTTCGCCGATGAAGGCCCGACGCTCAAGCGCTTCCGTCCGCGTGCCAAGGGTCGTGCGGGTCGCATCAACAAGCGCACCTGTCACATCACCGTCGTTGTCGCTCCGATGGATGACAGGCGCCTCGCGGTGTTCCAAACCAAGAACGCATCGCGTGGTGTCACGCCGGCAACCGCCGCACGTCGCGCCCGCGTCGAGCGCAGCCGCCAGCGCGCTGCTGCGTCATCCACGACGCCCGAGTCCGACACCGCCCCGACGACAGAGAAGAACGACACCGACACCAACGGTGAGGAGAACTGATGGGTCAGAAAGTCAATCCCTACGGCTTCCGTCTCGGAGTCACCACCGACTGGAAGAGCCGTTGGTTCAGCACGCGCGAATACAAGGAGTACCTCACCGAGGACTGGAAGATTCGCGACTACCTCATGGGAGCACTCTCCGATGGTGCCGTGTCGCGCATCGAAGTCGAGCGCACACGTGACAAGCTCCGCATCGACGTTCATACCGCGCGTCCCGGCATCGTGATCGGTCGCAAGGGCGCAAAGGCCGACGAGCTGCGCGCCGGCCTCACCCGCATCACCGGCAACCAGAAGGTTCAGCTGAACATCGTCGAAATCAAAACCGCTGAGCTCGACGCCGCGCTCGTCGCACAGGGTGTTGCCGACCAGCTCGTCAATCGCATCGCCTTCCGTCGCGCGATGAAGCGCGCCGTGCAGAATGCACAGAAGAACGGTGCACTCGGCATTCGAATCCAGTGTTCGGGTCGCCTTGGTGGTGCCGAAATGAGCCGCACCGAGTGGTACCGCGAAGGTCGTGTTCCGCTGCACACGCTGCGCGCCGACATCGACTACGGCTTCCGCGAGGCACGCACCTCGTCGGGCCGCATCGGCGTGAAGGTGTGGTTGTACAAGGGAGACATCCTCCCGTACAAGGCGCAGAGCGACGACAAGATCACGCGCGAAGCGGCGATGGCCGTCGGCGAAACGTCGGGCCAGTCGCAGGTCGGCCGCAAGGTCGTCTCCAGCGCCGGACCAAAGGTCGCCGATGCCGAAGTCGAAGTCGCCCCACTCATCAAGGAAGCAGACCCCGAGTTCGAACGCCTTCTCGCGGAGGAAGAAGACATCGAGCGTCGCATCCACGATGCCCACGAGACACCGCACTTCCGCGGGTCGGAGGACTGATCAGCAATGTTGATGCCCCGCAAGATCAAGCACCGCAAGCACCATCGCGGCCGCACCGGAGGACACTCCAAGGGTGCAACCGAATTGGCGTTCGGTGAATACGGAATCCAGGCACTCGAGCCGGGTTGGCTGACCGCGCGTCAGATCGAAGCTGCTCGTATTGCCATGACGCGCCACATCAAGCGCGGCGGCAAGGTGTGGATCAACGTCTTCCCTGACAAGCCCGTCACGAAGAAGCCCGCCGAGACCCGCATGGGTTCCGGGAAAGGCAACCCCGAATTCTGGGTGGCCGTCGTGAAGCCGGGTCGCGTTCTGTTCGAGCTTTCGTACCCCAGCGAGCAAACCGCTCGTGAAGCGCTGTCGCGCGCGGTGCAGAAGCTTCCAATCAAGGCCCGCATCATCACCCGCGAGGAGGCGATCTAGTCATGGCAAAGAACACCGACCAACTGCGCGATCTCGACATCGCGGGTCTCGTCGCCGAACTGCGTGCATCGAAGCAAGAGGCACTGAACCTCCGCTTCCGTCACGCAACCGGCCAGCTCGACAGGACGAGCGAACTCCAAAAAGTTCGTCGTCGCATCGCACGTCTCAACACGCTCATCCGTCAGCGCGAAATCGCTGCCGCCGGAGCAGGGGAGTAATTGATCACAATGACCGAAGCAACCACCGAAGAGCGCAACGCACGAAAGGTGCGCGAGGGCGTGGTCGTGTCCAACAAGATGGACAAGACCGCCGTCATCGCCGTCGTCGAGCGTGTGCGTCACCCGAAGTACGCCAAGTTCGTGCTCCGCACGAAGAAGCTGTACGCGCACGACGAAACCAACGACGTTCAAGTTGGTGACCGCGTCCGTGTGATGGAAACCCGACCGCTGTCGAAGAGCAAGCGCTGGCGCGTCGTCGAAGTCGTGGAGCGTGCGAAATGATTCAGCAGGAGTCCCGTCTCCGTGTCGCCGACAACAGCGGTGCGCGCGAAGTTCTCGTCATCAAGGTGCTCGGCGGCACGCGTCGTCGCTATGCCTCGATCGGCGACGTCTTCATCGCAACCGTGAAGGACGCCATCCCCGGCGCCGGTGTGAAGAAGGGCGAAGTCGTGCGTTGCGTCGTCGTTCGCACCAAGAAGGAAAAGCGTCGTCCCGACGGCAGCTACATCCGCTTCGATGAGAACGCAGCCGTTCTCATCAAGGAAGACCTCACGCC
>RGCG01000071.1 GCA_009919275.1 Actinomycetota bacterium | reverse complement strand
ACACACTGACGTGACCGATCGCCTCTGCCGGGGGCCCCGTTGAACACCGACGACCTCGAGAACTTCGAGGCAGAGCGCGAACTGCAACTTGCCCAGGAGTACCAAGACGTGGTCTCGATGTTCCGTTTCGCGGTCGAATCCGAGCGCCGTTTCTATCTCGCGAACGAGGTCGCCACGCGTGTCGCCACCGATGGCCCCCGTCCGATCATCGAAGTGGAGCTAACCGACGCATGGGTCTGGGACATGTACCGAAAGAGCCGATTCGTTCCTCGGGTGAAGATCCTCTCGTTCAAAGACGTGAACGTCGAGGAACTGCCGGGTCCCGAGATCTAGCAGCCGCACGACAAGCCCGTGGCGCGTGGGGCGAGCGTCTCGCGGCCGCGTGGTACACGCGCAACGGATGGCGCATCGTGGCTCGCAACGTGCGTCACGGCCGTGGCGAGATCGACATCATCGCCGAGAAGAACGGAACGTTTTGCGTGTGCGAGGTGAAAACGCGCCGCAACCACGACTTCGGGTCACCGGCGGAAGCGATGTCGTTGCACAAATGCAGAACGGTGCGTGTCGCGGCATTCGGTTGGGCCCGCGACAACGGTGTCAGCACGTCGAGGCTGCGCTTTGATGTGGCTCTCATCGTGGGCAACCGCATCGACATCGTTCACGATGCGTTCTGACGTGTCGTTAGTTCGCTGTCCGGCGATCCCAGCACGCGTGATGCCAATGTCGTCGTAGATCGGGTGCCTCTGCCGGAACGGTCACGCAGTGGCCCATGCCGACGGGAATGTCCCGGTTGCATCCGGGGCACAGATACGTCTTCGTTGCTTCGTAAGGTTGCACCCGACGGACCTCGACGTCGCCGTAGAGGCCGTTCCAGATGTCGCTCATCGGGCGGTCCTCAGCCCAGAAATGCCCACGCCACGAGGCCGAAAGCAACCACCAGGGCGGCGACGACGAACACGATGTCGGTGCGACGTTTCACCCGTTTGCGCGTCGCATCGAATCCCATGGCGTCATTATGTATCGTCGGGGCATGACAACCAACGCCGCTACGTCAAACCAATTGCAGACAATCATCGTCGAGCGTGACAACGGCGTGGTTACCGTCACTCTGAATCGCCCGTCCAAGAAGAATGCAGCGAACAACGTGATGTGGAGCGAGTTGCTCGCAACCTTTCGCGCAATCGGGGCGTCGGCCGATGATCGCTGTGTCGTGCTCACGGGCGCCGGAGGCGATTTTTGCTCGGGGGCCGACCTGTGGGCCGGTGACGATGCGGCCGCGCGTCAGCACCAGCTCGCCCGCATGCGCAACGTCACCGAGGTCGCCATGTCGCTTGCGCGGCTGCCGCAGCCGGTCATTGCCAAGGTGCGCGGCGTCGCGGTTGGCGCCGGCATGAACATGGCGCTCGGATGTGATCTGGTGGTTGCTTCCGAAAACGCGCGATTCTCCGAAATCTTCGCCAAGCGCGGTCTCAGCATCGACTTCGGTGGTTCATGGCTGCTGCCGCGTCGCGTCGGTCTGCACAAAGCGAAGGAACTGGCGCTCTTCGCCGACATCATCAACGCCTCCGAGGCCGAGCGCATCGGACTCGTCAATCGCGTGGTTCCCGATGTCGAACTCGATGCCTTCGTCGGCGGTTGGGCGAAGAAACTGGCCGCAATGCCGCCGATCGCCATCGCCCAAACGAAACGCATGTTGAACAACGCGATGAACGTGACTCTCGAAGAGGCGCTCGAAGACGAAGGCACGGCCCAGACCGTCAACTTCGGCACGAAGGACACGGCCGAGGCAATTGCCGCCTTCACCGAAAAGCGCGATCCGGTGTTCCACGGTCGCTGATTCGATGTTCGCTCGTCGGGCCGTCGCTGCGTTGGCGGTGCCCATCGTTCTTGCATTCGCGTCGCAGGCCGCGGCGACGAGTGATCCGAACGCCACAACAACCTCCTTGCCGGTCGACGTTCCCGTCGAGGTTCCTGTCGAGACTGTCGTCGACGAACAGGGGGGCGTGACGGTTCCCCCCGTCGCCGTTCCGGTGAGTACGGTGCCGTCAGCCACCACGACGGTGCCCGTCGGGTGTCCGCCTCCGCCCGTTTCCCAGGCCGTCTTTGTCGGCAAGGTGAAAGTGCTCGATGCAACGCAGGCGGTGTACGAAGTCGTCCGTCTGCGATCGGGAAGTCTCGCGGGATACTCGACCGAGGTTCCGAACGTCTCGGGAACGGTTGTCACCGAGGTTGGCATCTACTACGGCCGTGACGTCAAATTCCTCGATGTCGGTGCCACATATTTGGTTGGTACTGCTCTCGACGCAACCACCGGGCGCATCTTCTCGCGTGTCACCGAAGAGGCGCCGCTGTTCGGAGGCAATCAGGTTGCCGACATCAACAATTCGGGGGTTGTGTGCCCCACGTTTGCCGATGTCGCGCGTACGTTGACCGTCGACGGGGCCAGCATCGAATCGGGTGTGCTGTCGGGTTTGTCGGGCGAGTCCGACCGGCTGCTGCTCGCAATCCTCGTGCCCGCGGGTTTGGTGTTGTTGGGTTTGGTGACGCTGGTGCTCGTGCGTCGCGCGCTTCCGACCTGACGACGCGACGCCTCAGGCAACGAAAGCCGCGGTGGCGCGCTCGCGCAGTTCCGTCACTGCGACACCGAGGCCGCCGGGGTGCTTGAAGAGCGCGCTGCCTGCGATGAGGAGATTCGCACCTGCGGCAGCCGCACCGCCGACCGTCGCGGCCGAGATGCCGCCGTCGACTTCGACGTGGATGGAATCCCCGAGTCCAGCGGCGGTGATCATGTTGCGCACTTCGCGGATCTTGCATTCCATCGTGGAGATGTACTTCTGGCCGCCGAAGCCCGGATTGACGGTCATGACAAGAACCAAATCGATGAGGTCGAGCACGTTCTCGACCGCCGACGCCGGCGTTGCGGGGTTCAGCGCCACCGCCGCAGTGGCGCCAAGAGCACGAATGTTCTCGAGGGTGCGGTGCAGGTGGGTGCACGCCTCGGCATGGACGATGAGCCGCGAACAGCCGGCCTTCACGTAGTCGGCAGCCATAACGTCGGGAGTGAGCACCATCAGGTGGGCCTCGAAGGGAACGCTGCAGTGACGACGCGCCGCCGCGATCACATCGGGTCCGAATGTGAGGTTCGGTACGAATTGTCCATCCATGACGTCCCACTGGATGAGGTCGACGCCGGCTGCCTCGAGATCGCGCACGGCCTTGCCCAGTTCCGCAAAGTCAGCAGGCAGAACGGACGGTGCGATCTGGATGGGAAGCGTCACGCAGTCCACTCTACCGATGCGCTCCAAAACCTAAGGTTGATGCATGGAGCTCGAAGCCGGCGCATTGGTGGCCGGCGGCGACGCTCTCGGCCGCATGCCAAGCGGCAAGGTCGTCTTCATCGATGGGGCGTTGCCCGGCGAGACCGTCGAGGTCGAACTGACGGGATCTCGCAAGGACTACGCAAAAGCGGTCGTCACCCGGGTCATCTCTGCGTCGCCGACTCGGGTCTCGCCGCCGTGCCCTCACGTCGCCGAAAACTGTGGGGGCTGTCAGTGGCAACACCTCGCCCTCGGCGCACAGCACGAGGCAAAGGTGCGCATTGCCATCGAGTCGCTGATTCGCATCGGGCGCGTGTCGATCGACGATGACCTCGTGGCGCGCGCGGCCTCGGGTGGCCGCCTGCCGGGGGCCGGTTACCGCACGACGGTTCGGCTTGCGTTCTCCGACGACGGACGTCCCGGCTTC
This sequence comes from Actinomycetota bacterium, assembly GCA_009919275.1. GTDB lineage: Bacteria > Actinomycetota > Acidimicrobiia > Acidimicrobiales > Ilumatobacteraceae > F1-20-MAGs119. The sequence goes on along the minus strand of RGCG01000071.1, from coordinate 4,505 downwards.
AGAGAGCGTTCGAGCAACCGTGTCGTTCCCGTGGGGGAGTGCCTCGTTGCGCATCCGCTGCTTCGTCCCGCCATTGCGGCCCTGTCGTCACGACCCGGAAGCGATGTCGAGGTCTCGTTGCGCTGCAGCACGGCAACCGAAGTGGTTGGTGCGGTCGTGCACGGCGACGAGCGCAACGTCCGGGGTCTCGAAGCCGTCGACGTCGTGGGTGACGATGCGCGGCTCATCGAGACCGTTCATGGAGTCGATCTTGTCGTGTCGATGGGTTCGTTTTTCCAGTCGGGTGTTGCCGCAGCCAACCTTCTCGTCGACACGGTTCGCACGCTCGCGGGCCCCGAGGCGCTGAGCGGAACGTTCGGCCAGGTTGTCGATGCATACGGCGGCTGCGGGCTGTTTGCGGCAACGATCGTGCCGACGCACGTGCCGGTCACGCTGGTTGAGTCGAATCCCTTCGCCATCGCCGATGCGCGAATCAATCTTGCATCACGTCGCGCCACGATCGTTGAGGCGTCGGTCGAGGACTGGGATGCCCAGCCCGCGGGTCTCGTGATCGCCGATCCCGCCCGCACGGGTCTCGGTGCCGCCGGAGTTGCAACCCTCGCCGCGACGCGCGCACCCATCATCATTCTGGTCAGTTGTGACGCGGCTGCCGGCGCTCGTGATGTCCGGCTGTTGGCCGAAGCGGGCTACGAACTCGACGACATCTCGGTGCTCGATCTCTTTCCGCACACCAATCATCTTGAGATGGTGACGAGACTGCGCCGCAGCAAGGTTGTCGACGAAAGCCGACCCGTCACGAGATTCGTCGAAGGATTCGCTCCACCCGCTGCTTGAATCTGTCGCGTTCGAATCGGGTCGAGCGGTCGACCGAATACAGCGCCAGCCAGTGCGTGCGACAACGCCACGAGCAGAGTCGACGAATCGATCGAACGACGACGGTACGTCCTGCACGTCCGCAGAGCAGGTTGGCGCTCTTTGACCTTCCGTGCGTGGTGACGACGACGATTCGCGTGACATTGCGAAGCGTTGGCATCACCTGTCCGGTTGTTTCGTCGAGGTTCCATGCGACACCGTTCGCGAGAACCCGGTCGATCCATGCTTTCAACACCGCGGGCTGTCCCGACCACCACGTCGGATAAACGAAGACCAACGTGTCGCACCATGCAACGTCGTCGAAGTACGAGGCAAGATGCGGCTTGGTCGACGGTGCGGCACCACGTAGCGACCATTCGTTCGCCGACACGACAGGAGAGAATCCCGACTCATAGAGATCGTGCACGCGGATTTCGTTGCCGACTTCGCCGCACACGCGAATGACAAGGTCGAAGAGCCCGTGCGAGAAACTTGTCGGGTCCGGATGGGCATGGACGACGAGGATCCGTCGGGTCATCGCACGCCTGCCAGTCGGTCACGTGTGCGCGCGAGGAATCGTTGTCGCTTCTCGCTGTTTGAGGTTTCGCCGGGACCCGCCCAACAGACAAGCGTGCGAGTGCGCCATCCGGTGGCTCGGCGCAAAGAGCGACCAAAAGAATGGGAAAGCTGTCGGGTCGAACGCTGGGGAAAGTGCCCCGGGGGCTCGGCCGCGGTGACCACAACGACGCGCCGTATGTGGCGAAGTCCCGGGCTCACACGCCCGTTGTCGGCCAAGCGGAACGCGACACCGGGCACCAGCGCACGATCGAAGAAGCCCTTGAGCATCGAGGGCGGACCCGACCACCACATGGGGAAGACGAAAGCGAGCACCTCGGCCCGGGCGAGTAGCCGTGCATATGCCTGCTGGTCCGCAGACGTGGGAGCTTCGGCCGTCGTGTAGGCGCGCCACTCGCCGGGCGACATCGCGGCATCGAAGTTGTCGCGGTACAGGTCGATCACGTCGACGTCGTGACCCGCCGCGGAGAGGCCGGCCACGGTGACGTCGAGCAGCTCGCGCGCGAACCGGTCGGGCTTGGGATGGGTGAAAACGACGAGCGCGGTCACTACCCCCACTCTAGGAAGTCACCGGACTGGACTACCGTCGGGAGTCGGGGGTGAGAGCAGTGGGGGCTGCGCCGCGCGAAGTTCGTGACATTTCGGCCGAATGGCTGAGCGAGGTGACGGGTAGCCGGTCGCGCGACGTACCCGCCTCGCTTGTCGTCAAGATGCCCTCGTCGGATCCCGGCGCGCAGATGATCGGCGGAATGATGCGGGTCTGGGAGCGCGAACATCACTTTTATACCGAGGTCGCACCAAAGATGCATTCGGTGAGCATTCCGCGATGCGTTCATTCGGGTGTCGATCCGTTCGTCTTGGTCCTCGAGGATCTCTCCCCGGCTCGGCCGGGAGACCAGGTCGAGGGCCCGACACCCGGACAGGCGCGGACGGTGATCGACACCGCCGCAGCGTTGCACGCCGAGTGGATGGGGCGAGCCGAGCTCGACACTTTCGGCTGGATGCCCGACCTCAACGACCCATCGACGGGAATGGTTGCACAGCTCTTTCCCGTTGGCTGGCCGACGTTCCTTGCGCGCTACGCCGACTCTCTGCCGGAACGCGTCCTGCGCTGGTGCGAGGCTTTCGTGCCGAACATCGTTGATTGGATTCACACGTACGACGACTGGCCGGTGACGTTGATTCACGGGGATTTCCGACTCGACAACATGTTCTTCGATGACCGTGGTGGGATGACACTCATCGACTGGCAGCTGGCGATGCGCGCACCAAGCACAACCGACCTCGTGTATTTCATCGGAACCAACCTGCCGACCGACACGCGTCGGGCAATGACCGATGAGTTGATCGATCGTTACTGCGCCGGACTGCACAGCCGCGGTGTGCCGGCGGAATGGGCCGACAGAAAGCGAATTCTGAAGGGCCTTACCGAGGGTGTGCTGTTCTACTGCACGTCGTTCGCCGCGAGCATTCTCACGCTCGACCAGGCGAACGAACGCGGTGCCGCCCTGATGGACTCGCTCGTGCGGCGGGCTTTTTCTGCAGCCGACGACTTGGACGCCGGGGGACTACTCGGGCTCTGAAGCGACGGGCTCGGCTTCGACCGTGACACGCCGGCGTCGTCCGATGACGATTCCCGAAACAACCGCAATGACACCGATGACAACCCATAACGTGCCAATGGTGCGGAATGGCCCGAGCAGGGAATCGGCAGCGACGGGAACCGCGGCACTGGCAAGACGGTCGGTGTCGTCGATTGAGGACACCACCGCCGAGCGCACCGCACCGGCTGCGACCAGATCGATGACACCGAGAACGAGAGTGGTGATCCCGAGAAACAGCAGTCCACCGCGCAGTGATCGAGCCCAGACGAGATACAGCAGTCCGGTCACGAGGGTCAACATCACCGATACCCAAAAGATCGTGTTGAGAGCATCCTTGATGGACTTCAAATCCGGGCCGTCGTCGATGGGCTCGAGCTCGAGGCCCTTCCAATCGTCGACTTCTTTCTCGAGGTTCTTGAACTCGGGATCGACCTCGCCCAGAGCCGCAATCACATCCTGTGCGACGGCCTTGGCTTCCACAATCTTCGTTTCATCGATGCCGTTCACGAAGAAGTCGTAGATCTCGTCGGAGATGTCGCTGACTTTCGCCATGAACTCGTCGTTTGCCGCGAGTTCGTCGAGTTTCGTCGTGATGCTTGACTCCAACTCGTCGAACTTGGCCAACTCGTCACTCGAGGCATTTTCCGTGAGTTGCTCGATGAAGTATCGCGCGGCCTCGTCGCGGAATTCCTTGTCCTTTGTCAGCGCGGTCACTGTCTTGCCCGCCGGGTTACCGGTGCCCACGGATAGCCAGGTCGGCAGTGTGATCGACAGCACGAGCGCAAAGAGCACGAACAACACGCCGAAGAGTGCGGCAGGCCCCCGGCGGGCCTTGAAAAAGCGACTACCCACGCACCGACGGTAGACCACCGGCAGGCTCCCCATGGACGTTTCTTTCCCGTATTAAGTTCAGTTCATGACCAACGCCTATCCACCGCCCCCACCGTCGTCCTCGGCGCCCGCACCGGCCCAGGCTGCAGTTCCGACGCAACTTGCATCGGCCGGATCCCGCGTGGGGGCCGCCCTGCTCGATGCGCTCTTGATGGTCGTCACGCTCTTCATCGGCTGGCTCATCTGGAGCATCGTTCTGTGGAAGCAGTCGACCTCGCCTGCGAAGAAAATGCTCGGCATGGTCGTTCTCGACGCAAACACCGGCGCACCCGCCAGCGTGAAGCAGATGGTGATGCGCGAGGTCGTAGGCAAGTGGGTCGTGGGCTCGGTAACCGGTGTCGTCACGCTTGCGTCAATCGTCATGTTGTGGGCAACGCCGCGCCGGCAGACCGTTTGGGACTACATCGGCACAACGACGGTGGTGCGTCGCTAACCCCGCACGGCGCGCTTGCGACGTTTGCGCGCCCAGTCTGCGCCATCGAGCGCCTTCGCGATCACGAATGCCACGATGCAGAGAATCGCGAACCACGTGAGGTAGGCGCCGCCGCGGCCCGCAGCTGCCAAGAAGATGCCGAGCGTCAA